>CAZZDO010000105.1:0-13669 GCA_964653205.1 uncultured Armatimonadia bacterium
CCGGAACATCGCTGCCCGGATCGCCCGGATCGTTCGGGTCCGTGCGCGTGTATGTCACCCACACCGGCTTGCCGAAGAGCGTCCCGACGGCGTTGTTCGTCCAGCTCGCCTGGTCCACCGCGAACTCGATCGTCCGGGTGGCGTTGTCCACCTTGTAGGCGGCCACGGGCACCGCTACGGTGCCGGTGTAGCCGATGTTCACGGTCGTGATGGACAGCGTCGCCCCGGCGCGCAGTTGCGAGTCGGTGGGGCCGTCGCGAAGTTGGATGACCAGCCTGGGCTCGGTGTTCAGGCCCAGGATCATCGGCTTGACGACCCACGTGTTGGCCGCGTCCGGGTTGATCCGTGTGGTCAGCGCCGCCACGGCTGTGCCGGTCGCCGGCTCGACGGCCACGCCGCCGGGCGCCACCGTCTGGTTGTTCCAGTTCGCCGCCCCCAGGATGCCCGGGTGCACCGACCAGTTCGTCTCGCCGGTGGTGTTGTCCACCGAATAGAGGCGCCCGGCCGCGTCCCACGGGCCCGGTGTGGGCGGCACCACGTCCGGCGTGGTCAGGTCATTGTGCACCAGCGTCCCGGCGTTGTTCTCGATGGCATCGGTCGCGAAGAGGCTGTTGCCATGATGCACCGTGGCCGAGGCCACGCGCCGCTCGTTCGGGCCACCGGTGGTGATCATCTGCCGCACCGGCGGCGGCAGCATCGCCGAGGCCGTGAGCACCGGCACGGAACCCCAGGCCGTCGCCGAGTCGGGACGCACCTGGTAGGGCACACTGATCGGGGCCCCGTGCTGGGTCAGGTCCAGGAAGTGCATCGCGAAGTTCGTCGTGGACCGCAGCAGGTACTCGCGCGCCTCGCCCGACCGCAGGAAAGCATAGATCTTGCCGTCCACCGGGTCGCGCCAGGGCTGAATGCCCGCCACCGATGTGTCGGCGTCCGTGATCGTGGCCGTGATGTTGTTGTCGTCCACGCGGCGCACGATGCCGTTGGAGATCTGCACCAGGTAGTTGCCGCCGGCGTCGGTCAGCGCCGTCGCCTGCGGCAGCCAGATCTTGTAGTAGCGCTGGTTGAGCCAGTCAGCCCCACCGCTGTTGGGGATCATTGGGGTCGGCACCAGCACCCAGTCGCTGCCCCCGACCGATGGGTTGTTGTCCACCCACGGCTGCCCCGGCGTCTTCATCAGCGAGACCGGGCTGACGCACCGCAGCAAGACATTGCAGCCGGCGTCCGACGACGGCGGGTCCGGGGTGATGATGGTCGGCTTGGCCGTCGGGAAGGGCGGCAAGAGGGGGCGGGTCGCATACGGCGCCACCCCCGCGACCCAGTTGGGGTCCTGGAACGGCGGCAGATATCGCTCCTGCTCCACGATCGCGCTGTCGGGGCTCCCGCCGGTCTGGTCGCCGTCATCATTGGGGTTGTTATCGTTGGACGGAAAGTTCCACTGCGGACCGTTCTGGTTCGCCGCCCAGTTGTAGCTGAGTTGGAAGCAGTGCGCCGTCCCGAAGGCGTCCTCGGCGCCGGCCCCGTTGTCGGCGTTGGCTCCGTACTGGCTGGCCAGCACGAACACCCAGTCTCCCCACACGGTCGGGGTGGACAGGTCCACGACCTCACACTGGTTGTTGTAGCTGGTGATGGTCCGCGTCCACAGCAACGTACCGTCGTCAGCCCGATAGCACAGCACTCGCCCGTCGTCACCGTTGTTCAGGTTGACCTGCGTCAGGCTAACCAGCACCACTTCGATGTTCTGGCCGCTGGGCAGCCGCATCGTGGCCACCGTCGGCGATGACCACCGCGGCGTCCAACTGGTGTTGGACAAGGCTCTCTGCCACACCATGTCGTACGAGGCGCCCAGGCAGTAGTCCCGCGGGCCATCATCGGCGTACCCGTCGTTGTCCAGGTCCTGCGCCGGGTCATTGTCGAAGGCCATGATCCACGGCTCGCGGTCGGTGGTGCCCCCGGCAGCATCTCGCTCCAGCGAGATCGCGAAGGTCATGTGCCGACCCACGGCCGGCGCCGCGACGATCGAGCCCAGCGGCACATTGGTCGAACTGGGCGTGGTGAAGCGGTCCGGGAACTGCCACTGGATGTCCAGCGGCGGCGGAATGGCCGCCGGGCTGGCCGCGCTGCTGGAACTCGAGCCCCCGCGCTCGGCGAAGCTCTGCGCCGCCGCCAGCACGTTCCACGCGAACTTGCAGTCGGCCGCCTGGTGCTGCACCGGCCGGTTGAACCGGGCGCCCCGCCACCAGTTGACCACGTCGTAACCGACATCACCGGCGGTCATCACGATCGCGCCGGCGCCGTAGCGCCCGGCCGCGATGTTCGGCTGCCAGGCGCCCCCGTTGCGCACGACGACGACCGGCCGCAGGTTCGCGTCCACGAGGTTGACGATGTCCGGGCTGGCGGACTCGCCGACCGTGTCGGGCACCGGGTCCGCGCTCGCCGTGTTGACGTTCGGGCCCTGCGGGTACATCCCCAGGTACTGGATGTCCCGCCACTCCTGCAGCGGGAAGGGGAACTCCAGCAAGCGGTCCCTGACATTGAGTTGGAAGTTCCCCGACGGCCCCCCGGCGGGTGGGAACACCCACGCACCAGCGTAGGCGCGACGATACGAGCCGTTGGTCTGCGACGCGAGGGCGAAGGTGAACGGCGCGCCTGTGGTCAGCATCGAGCCGGGCGGGCAGAAGTCCGTCGCAGTGCAGGCGCTGCCCGAGACGTGCTCCTGGTCAATCCACAGCACCGCGCCGTCCTGCACGGCCCGCAGCAGCGCGCTGCGCCACTGCGGCCACACATCCACCGGCAGGTTCAGTTGCGGGGCGCGGATGTAGATCAGGTCCAGGTCCCGCAGCACCGGCGCGGGCAGCCCCTGAGACAGGTCCATCAGGCTGTGCGGGGCTTCCCAGTAGCCGGCGTCGGTCTTCAGCAGGGCGGGGTTCTGCGCCAGGGGGTTGATGAGTTCCCAGCCGCCGGGCTTGCCCGGCAGGCGCCGCATGCCCTCGAAGATCAGCGAGTAGATGTCCGAAGGCTGCATGTACCAGTAGCGGCCGCTGCCGGCCGGGTTCTCGTAGTTGCCGGCGGCGGTGGTCGTCTCCTGCGGCAGCAGCAGCCGGCACACGCGGAAAGTCCGGGGCTGGGTGTTGTATTCGAACGTGGTCTGGGCGCAGGCCACCACCGGCAGCAGCGCGAGCAGCAGCCCCACCGCGAGCCTGATTGTCGCCATCTTCTTACCGGCCCACATCAAAACATACCTCCGGGGTACGACAGCACACACCACAACCCGGCTCTCGGCTCCCCTACGCCCCTACTCGTACATCAGCGTCGGGCTGGCCGGCAGGCACGGCAGCTTGGGCAGCAGCCCCTGGACGTTGTCCGGGTCGCTCGCCGACCGGCGCACCACGCCGTTGAGCGTCGCGGGGCTCTGGTCGCGCGCCTGGCGCAGCCGCTCGTCGAACTCGTAGCGGATCGAGCCCCAGATCAGCGACAGGCTGTTGCCGCTGCCGGTGTAGATCGGGAAGGCCCACCGCGTCATCCACGTCTGCTGGGCCTCCAGCGGCGCCGTATGGTCCTCGGTGATGGCCCCCCGCACCACGATCTCATAGTTGTACCGGCGGAAGCGGGCGGCGTAGAGACTGTCGAGCGGGCTGACGCTCGAGGCATTGCCGTCGTACGCGGGGTCGGTCGTCGCGTCCGGGTCGAAGTACGCGCCGGGAATGACGAACCAGCTCCCGCGCTGCGCCAGCATCAACGCATTGACATGGCAGTGCACGCCCGGCCGGGGGATCTGGTAGCCCGAGTCGTTGTAATACTCCTCGATCTTCCATTTCTTGATCAGGTAGGCCGTCGAGCCGGTGCCCAGTTGCGGATCCCGCTGGTAGACCGAAACGGCATTGGCGTAGCCAATGTCCGTGGTGATGTTCGGGGTGATGGTGAACGGCACCGCCGGGTTGGTGAAGGCTTGGGCGGGCGTGGAGCCCGGCACTTGCCAGGACGGCGCGATGGCGTTGGAGGCATACGGGGCCGGCGTGGGCGCGCTGCCCACCAGGGCTCCGGGCGGGACGAACATGAAAGTGTACGGGTCGAACGGCGGCGGCCCGCCGAAGGTGAAGGGCACGGTGTTGCCCGTCTCCTCGTTGTACACCGTCATGGCCATGCCCGACGGCCCCGGGTCGGCCCCGGCCTGGATCGGCACGAAGTTCACCCCGGCCAGCGTCGCCACCCCCGGCGACCCGCTGCCGAACCCGTCCTGGTCCCAGTCTATACTCGGCCAGCCGAACCGCCAGTGCGCGTAGACCGCCCCGCCGGTGTTCGGGAACAGCTCCCAGTGCTGGTCGGCCAGCGTCGGGTTGGCCTCGTCGTCGGCCGCTGCCGTCACTAGCCCGCTGGTCATCTGCGGCACGATCTGTGTCGGGTTCAGGCAGATGTAGTCCCTGGCCAGCAAGGCGACCTTGGCGGTGTCCTCGTCCAGGATGGCGCTGCTGGGGGCCGTGGCATCGTTGGTGCTGGTCTTGCGGCCCTTCACGTCCTGGTACGTCATGAGCTGCCCGTCAATGTAGATCGTCCCGCCCGAGACGACGGTCATGTCGAAGCTGCGGTCCAGCGGCCCGCCCGGCGTGGTGCGGTCGCGCGCGGGGAGCACGCCCTTGACCCGCACGTTGCCCTCAGCGTAGATCACCTGGTGCGGGTATTCGGGGTAGTCAATGACCATCACGTTGCGGCCCGAGTCCCCGCCGACGTGCCAGCCTGTGTCGTAGTCCGCCCGCCGCCAGCGCCTGTCATGGCGCGTGATCTTGATCCCCGGCGTCCCGGCGACATGGCGCGGCCACCAGAGCTGGTTGGCGCTCAGAGCGGTCGGATCATCGCCCGACCCGATGCCGCCGGTCGCCGTCGCCGCGACGGCGTCCTCATTGGGGAAGAACTCGATTTCCACGCCGGGGGGGCTGTAGGTGGTGAAGATCGGGTTCCAGCCAGTATCGGACCCGGCGTAGCCCTGGCCGGTCGGCGAACGGAGCCAGTCGTTCTGCAGCGCCGCCAGGTTGCTCTGCCCGTCTGCCCCGCGGTACTGGATATCGTCGGTGTTGTCAATGTACATCCCGGACCCGGCCCCATACAGGCCGATGTTGACCGGGTCGCCTATGGCGATGTCATGGTCGGCGTCCGCCGCCGTCGCCCGCACGACCGGCCCGGAGTCCCGCGTCAGCGCGCGGTAGCGGCTCTTGCCGCTGACCGGGTCGGTGGCGTTCAGGTCCACCGGCGCCAGTTCCGGCACGTTCGGGGTGTCCACGTAGACGCGATTGGGGGCGTTGGTCGCGCCCGGGTCCAGGGCAACGGGCAGCGTCGCGTTCGCGGCGCCGTCCACGGAGACCGCCGCGCCGCTGGCGGCGTCGGCGCCATCCAGGGCGTACAGGCCGCGCGGCGCGAGGAAGGCGTCATCGCGCAGATAGCCTTCGTCACCCAGCGGCGCGGTGTACAGGCGGAAGAGCGTCGAGGGCCTCCCGGCCGTGATCTCCTGCCCGAGCCAATACAGCGGCGGCTCCGAGCGCACCGGCCCGAAGCTGTACGAGTACAGCACCTCGCCGGTCTCATGGCTGCTCGAGGCGTCCATGTCCACATTGGGCCGCACGGCCACGGTAGTCTGCCGCGCCCCGCCGGACTGGTTCGTCACCCACTTCATGTAGTCGGTCAGCCCCAGCGGCTTGTAGGCCACCAGCCGCCGGAAGACGTTGCTGTCCTGCGTGGCCCGGCCGATGCTGACGATCTGCAAGCAGTTGCTCATCCGCCGCGGGGTCGGCGCATCATCCGGCTCGTAGGGCGGGTCGGGGTCATAGGTGACCTGCAGCAGGTAGTAGCCGCGGCCCAGTTGCAGGCTGTCGCGGCTGGAACCGAGCTGGTTGGGGTCCGGATAGCGATGGAAGCCCATGCGCAGGAAGCGCCCCGGCCCTGGCCCCCCGGGTGGGCCATGGAAGCTGCCGGCCCGCAACGGGAACCACCCGCGCACCATGTCAAAGTCGCTGTAGTAGTCGTCCTCGGTGCCCTCGGTGCCGTCCAGCCCCCAGAAGTTGAAGTCCACCGAGCCGTCGGCATACTGCGCGGGCGGGGAGGGCCACAGCGCCGGGTCCTGCGGCCAGGTGCTCGGGTCCAGTTGGTTCTCGGCGCCGGTGCCCGCGTAGGCCACGAAGTGGGGCCGCCAGTCCGCGCCCTGCGGGCTGAACTGAAGCTGGCTGTTGGCGTAGTTCACGCCCGCCTCGGCGTTCTGCCCGGCCGCCACCACGTCCACGTGGCGCGACGATTGCCCCTGGTTGAACGACACCAGGGCGGCGAACAGGATGCCGACGAGCAGGATGACGGACATCAGCAGCACGGCCACCAGCAGCGCCTGGCCGCGGCGCTTGCGGCTCGGGCCGGCGCCGCCCCACCAACTTGTCGTTCTCTTCATGGGCATGGCTTTACACCGGAGTGTGCGGCTAGCGGCGCGCATTGAGCAACACCGCCTGAGTGCGTACCGGAACGCCGCCCACCGGCAAGTCCGACGGGACGACCAGGTTGGGCAACCCATCCCGGTACGGCTGGAGCTCGAGGTAACGCTGCGGGATCAGCGTGATGTTGATGATGTCACCGGTGGAGTAGTCCGCGTAGACGACGTCATCGCGGTAGTCCGTCGGGTCGAAGTTGCGCCGGTAGTAGTACGTGATCTCGATCCACATCTGATCGAGGCTCGACCGCACGGTGGGGTCAAACTGCTGCGGACCAGGTGGGTCATAGCGGTTCAGGCGCGCCTCCGCCCAGAGCTGGTTCGCGGGCATGAACTCGCTGAACTCCAGCCGGCCCAGGTCCGCCTGGCTGACTTCCTGGACGGGCGTGAACTGCGCGACCTGCGCCGGGCCGACGCTGCCCTGGAACGTCGAGGTCCACCGGACCCGGACGCTGCCGGGCACCACCTTGGCGGTCCCTCCGGCGCCGTCGCTGTACTCGGGGTTGATGCGGTAGCCGATCGGCGCGGCCGGCTCGCCCCACTGGGTCGGCGGCTTGGGGTAGATCGGGGCCACCGGCTGGGTCTGCGTGCCGCTGCCCGAGGCGTTGTACGTATCGCCCTCGATGTCCAGCGAGTAGTATTCCCCGGTGGCCAGCGTAGCGGCCGGGTTGGTCACCGTGACCCGCACCGTCCGCCAGTCGCCCAGTTGCACCGTCCCGGTGGCCGAGTTCCAGCGCAGCACCTGCCGGGCGGGAACCGAGCTGTACGTGTCCAGCGCGATGTTGTTGTAGGAGGTGCCGTTCCAGCGGTACAGCAGGATGCGCGGGTGGAGTTCGGACTCGCTCTGCGGCAGCGAGGCCGTCAGCACCACCGAACCGTTGTTGGGGCGGCCCATCCAGTTGCCGTGCCGCGCCTCGAAGAACGTGTTGTTCTCCCGCGCCGCCAGCGCCTCGCCCATGACGCGCTCGGGCTGGAACTTCACGTCGTCGTGCAGATACACCAGGTTCGTGCTGTTGTCGTTGGGGCATTCGGGCACGTAGCCCACATGCATGGTGTTGTCGTCCAGGCAGATGGTCGTCGTGGCCGGGATGTCGTAGTCTTCGCGCGGGGTGAGAGAATTCTCCGAGAGCGCCCGGCCGGCATAGAACGTGCCGTCGGTGGTGTCCACGCTGCCGAAGACGTAGCGCCCCAGCGCGGCGTTCCAGCGGTACAGACCCTCCTGGCGCATCAGCACGAAGGGATTGGTTTCGTCGTAGACGCGGCCGCTGCTGGTGTCCGGCGGCTTGACGCAGTAGCGCACCACGAGGTATTCGCTGTGCCCGCCGTAGGTGAACACGCGCGGGCGGCGCGGGGTGATGACGTTGCCGGCGGCGTCCGTGTCGGCCGGGACGAAGGCGATCTCGGAGTAGTCGGTCACGCTGGTCCCGCCCACCAGGTACGACGGCGGGGGATACACGTACACGGCCTCGAGCAGTTCGCGCCGCACGTCCTCGGCCGCTTGCCGGGCGACATCCTGCAGGCGCGACTGGATCCGGCCCTGACTGGCCATGTCCATCCCGGCCATCATCGGGGCGAACAGCAGCCCGAACAGGATGACCAGAATGGCCAGCACGACCAGGACTTCCACGAGGGTGAAGCCACCCCGGCCCCGGCCTTCGGTTGTGAAGAGAGTTGTCTTGCTCATCTTCGTTCTACTTAGTGGGCTATGTCCGTCGGCTTGACCAGCCACGCCTCGTCCGGCCCGACGCCGCCGGTCTGGAACAGCTCCTTGTCGAGCAACTGCACCGATCCGTCCCAGTACAGCACGACGTACTGGCCGTGGCGGTTGAGCTGGTAGTTGGCGGCGTGGTAGTTGCACCAGGTGACGATGGTGTCGTCGTTCGGTCGCCGGTCGGTGGCCCCCGTCACCAGGTAGGGCGTCCCGCCGAGGTCCACTTCGTTGATGTTGTCGGTCAACTGGCGGTACGCGTCCGCCGGGAAGGAGCCCTGCCCCGACCACTGATACCGGAAGGGCAGGTACTTGTACTGCCGCAACGGGCTGCTCGTCGGCTTGGCCAGCGGGTCGCGGCCCGTGTAGCTGGTGTAGTACTCCGGCGAATCGACGTCCAGCGTCGTGCCGGCCTCGGTCTTGGTGTGCCGCGGGCAGTGCAGCGTATTGCGGTCGCCGAGATAGCCCAGCACAAACAGCCCGTGCAGTGAGGGCCACACCGCCGTATCAATCGTGGTGCCGCTCGGGGTCGGCACCCCGGCGGTCTTCTGCCCCGGCACCCCGACCGGGGGCACGCCGCCCTCGTCGGCGAAGTAGGCGCGCAGGGCTTGCCCGATGTGGGCCAGGTGGGCTTCACACGTGCTCGTGCGATTGCCCTCGCGCAGGCGCTGGCCGATGGGCACGATGATGGCGGTCAGCACCACAAAGATGCCGATCACCACCAGCAACTCCATCAGCGAGAAACCTTGTTCATGCCGCCGCGGCATGATGAACCGCCTCTTCCCTATTGCACCCGGGCGACCGCGCCCAGGGGGTTGGCCAGAAACAGCGTCTCGACATCCATCGTCAACGGCCGCCCGCTGCGGTTCAGCCAGTAGGCCTTGGCCCGCGCGGACACCCCGTTGACAGCCAGCACCTCGATGGGATGGCCCGCCAGCGTGGCGTGGTTCAGCGTGATCTGCCGGCCGCCGACGGGCACCGTGTGCAACTCGCCCCACACGTACTTGCGCTCGTGGGGCACATGCACATAGGCATAGCTGACGGCGACCGTCTCGCCCGAGGAAGACTCGGCCGAGGACCAGGTCTCGCCGCTCAGCCACTGGCCGAACTCGATGACGCCCAGCCGCCGGTTCGTGTCGTTCGGCGGCGCCACGTGGGTCAGGCGATAGGTCCGGTAGTCCACCTCGGCCAGACTGGGCCCTTCGAGCTGCCCCGAGGGCAGGTAGGCCGCCAGGTACGCCCGCGCCGTTTCGCTGTCCACGTAGTACCGCGGCGCCTTCTGCATCTGGACGGTGTTGCGGTTGAGCGTGCGGTAGATGAACCTCCAGGTGTGGCCGACGTACGACTTGCTTCCGCCGCTGTCGCTGATGGGTACGGCCACGAGGCCGTCGGCGAAACCGTTGAATGAGGGATCGAACTGGTCGGCGGCGTCCACCGTGACCGGGTCCGCCCCGGCGCCGTCCACGTGCATCTCGCCGGTCTGCAAGTCCACCGCCAGGACATGCACGTTCGGGATCGGGGCGCCCGAGAGGTCCTGGGAAAACAGCGGCTCGTCGTCTAGGCCCTTGACGGCCAGGCGGACCAGCGAATAGTCCACGGCGGAGGCGTCCGTCCGGTCCACCTCGCGCTGAATGACCTGGTCCTCGATCATGAGCGGGAGACGGCGGGCGTAGACCGTCTCGCCGGCGGTCTGCGCGTCCAGGTCCTCCGTCGTCATGTAGGTGCGCAGTTGGTAGTCCACCTTCAGCGCCAGGCCGACATCGGCCGGGCTAAAGCACAGCGTCAAGCCGTACTTGTTGTCCAGCACATACTCCCCGGCGTCGGGATACGGATCGCTGGGTTCGCGCCGGAACTTCACCCAGGCCCACGCCCGCGTCTGCCCCGGCAGGAGGTTGATGCCGCTGCCCAGATTCGCCGGATGCACCTTGGCCACGACGAGATCGGTATAGGTCGCGGTGTCCACGTCGCTGGGCAGTTCGCTCTGGACGTGGCGCACCACCGGCTCGGCATCACCGTTGGACGGGTAGGTCCAGGCGTAGTCCACGACGACGTTGCTGACCCCGGGCAGACCATTGAGGCCCCAGCGCCGCGCCTGGGTGCCGTCGGTGGTGGTCACCACGGTGGGCACGATGATCTCGCCGGTGTCCCGGTCCACGTAGAACCAGTTCGCCTGCAGCGGAATGGCGCCCGAAGCCCGGGGGTCCTCGTTCCATTCGGTCAGCGGCACCAGCATGTAGACGATGGGGTAGGCGCTCTGATCGGCCAGGGCGGCGCAATCGGCCGGACCCTGGCCCAAGACGTAGTAGCTGTAGCCCACGCCGTTGGTGACGCCCGGCACGTTGTAGGGCGCCGGGACGCGGAAGGCCTCCCCCCGCACCTCGCCGATGTCCTCCATGGCGTTGATCGTTCCGTGCGGAGCCGTGAGGTCGTCGGGGTAGGTCTCCGGGTCCACGCTGCCGCCGCCGGTAATGGCATCAGGGAGCCCGTACTGGTTGTCGGCCGCCCGGGTCATCGTCTGTTCGGCCAGCCGCGTCATGCCGGTGCGGTCGCCCTCGCCGCGAATGGCATTGAGCATCCGCGGGAAGCCGGCCGCCACCGTGTAGATGCCGACCAGCAGCACGACCATCGCGATGAGCAGCTCAATGAGCGTGAGCCCGCGTCGTGTCAGCCCGATTGTCGCTTTCCTGTGCCTCATCATGGCCCGCATTCTCGCGCCGTTGCCGTTGCCGTCCCCAATCCCCAATCCCTAATTCTTCTGCGACACCCACTTGGACGGGTGCGCTGCATCCGTACCCGCGTGGCCCATCTGGCTGATGTTCACCATCGAGCTGCGCCCGCCCACGGTCACGACCGCGTCCATCTTCGACGTCTCCTTGCTGTAGAAGCGGCGGTGGTGGACGCAGTGGCAGATGTAGGTGTTATCCGGGGCGTTGCGGTTGTACAGCCGCGGGTAGTGGCGCCACTGCAGGCCCTCGTTGCGCAGCCACGCCGGCAGCGTGCTGGCGAACGGCCGCCCGGCGAACGTGAAGCAGTCGTACCCTTCGTTGCTGTAGCCGTAGTAGTTGTAGGTGCGCTCCACCCCACCCGTAACCGTGGCGAGAGTGTCGGGGTTGGTCTGGTCCGACGTCTCGAAGTTCCAGTTGTTCTCGTCCACCATGCCATTGTAGCTGCTGTAGACGACGTTGGCCGCCGTGCCCTTGCGCTTGCTGATCTGCCGGTCATCCGGGCAGATCAGGAGGCTCTTGTCGGTGATGAAGTCCGGATACAGCGCGCTGACGCCGCCCAGCCAACGCCCGGCGGTGGAGTCGTAGTACGGCTCGAAGGGGTAGCGTTGCCACTTCTCGCGGTACTCCCGCAGCGCCACGGCGATCTGGTGGAGGTTGGCCCGGCATTGGGCCTGGCGGGCCTTCTCGCGGACCGACTGGAAGACGGGGTAGAGAATCGCGGCCAGGATGACAATGATCCCGATGACGACCAGCAACTCAATGAGAGTGAACCCGTGTGTTGCGCGCAGTTGCGCGGTACGCGTTTGCTTCATGTTGCGCCTCCCGGTGCACGGCAAGTACGGCTCCGGCCGTCGGTCTTCCGAAACCTCTCCCTGTGGTGCGTCAGTGCTTCCGGCAGTTGGGTATCCATCGCCGTTTGAGTGGTACTACGACCTTACCCGTCGCCGCCGACCCCCAAACCTGCCCGGCGGGGCTTCGGGGGCCGCATGATGCCATTTGTCGTCTTGCAGCAAAAGATGACGGCGCCCGGCCGTCAGTACTGGGTTAGTATAACCCTTCTGGGGTCTGTTCACACCCGCTTTTCCCGCAAGACAGCGGGCGCGAGCCCCTGTGCCAGCTTGATTCATCCCGTGAAGCGGCCAATGACCCACGGCGCGATCGTGTCCCCCCACAGCAAGATGGCGATGCCCGAAGCCGCCAGCATCGGCCCGAAGGGGATGTAGTCGCGCCGTCCGCGGGCTCGCAGAGCCATCGCGACGACGCCGATCACGGCCCCGGCCACGACCGCGATCAGGAAGTACGACAGGAACAGGACGCCCGGTCCCAGCCACGTGCCCATGGCCCCCGCCAGCTTCACGTCGCCCCCGCCCATGCTCGGCTTGCCCATGATCTTCTCGAAGACCCAGCCCAGGAAGTACAGCAGCCCGGCCCCCACCAGCAGCCCGACGAGCGAACTGGGCAGCAACACGACGCGCATGACGTCCGGGCGGCCGACCGTCATCGGGTCGGCGAACTCCAGCAGGCGGCCCTGCCCGGTCGCCAGCCGCCAGGCGTCCGTCGCCAGCCCCAGGACGGCAATGATCGCTACGAACTCGTCGGGAATGATCATGTAGTCCAAGTCAATGAAGAGCACCGCCACCAGGCACAGACAAACGATGAAGATGGCCAGCGCGAGCAGGGAGAAGCCGTAGGCGGTCACAGCGGCGATGGCCAGCAGCCCACAGGCGGCCTCGACGAGTGCATAGCGGGGGCTGAAGCGCGCGCCGCAGTGGCGGCACCGCCCGCGCAGAAACAGGTACGAGAGCACCGGAAATAGGTCCACGATGCCCAGGCGGGCGCCGCAACTGAAGCAGTGGGAGGGGGGATGGACGAACGACTCGGCGCGGGGGAGCCTGTATATAACTACATTAAGAAAACTGCCGAGGGCGGCCCCGAACGCGAACAGAAACACATTCAGGATCCAGAGCGGCAGCGCCTCGAACATGCAGGCTCCCACGAGAAAGGGCGCAGGCGCGTCGGCTGCCGACGCGCCCACGAACAGCGATCTGAGCGGCCGTCAGCTCGACAGCTCGCCGATGATGGCGACCAGCGGCAGGAACATGGCGACAACGATGAAGCCGACCACGACACCCAGGAACACGATGAGCACCGGTTCCAGGGCGCTGGTGAGCGACTCGAGGGCGGCGTCCACTTCGGACTCGTAGAAGTCGGCGACCTTCGAGAGCATCGAGTCGAGCTGACCGGTCTCTTCACCGATGGTGATCATCTGCACGACCATGGGCGGGAACATCTTGCTGGCCGCCAGCGGGTCGGCGATGGTATCACCCTCACGGATAGCCGCGCGGGACATGAGGATGGCGTCGGAGATGATGTCGTTGTCCACCGTGCCGGCCACGGTCTCCATGGCCTGCAGGATGGGGACGCCCGAGGAGAGCAGCGTTGAGAATGTGCGCGCAAAGCGGGCGATGGCGATCTTGTGGTTCAGGGAGCCGAAGACCGGGGCCTTCAGCTTGACGATGTCAAAGTACCGCCGCCCTGTTTTCGTGGCCTTGATGCGGTTCATCGCGATCGTCGTCGCCACGATGATGCCGATCATGATGTACCACTTGCTGGTCGCGAAGTTGCTGATGCGCATCAGGATCAAGGTCGGCATCGGGAACTTGTCGTCGGTCATGCCCAGCTCCTTGAAGAGCTGGATGAACTTCGGCAGGATGAACGTAACCAGGAAGGTCACGATGCCGACGGCGACGACCATGACCAGGACCGGGTAGGTCA
>CAZZDO010000106.1:0-12024 GCA_964653205.1 uncultured Armatimonadia bacterium
GGGCATGACATCGCGCTGGGGCGGCCGCACGTGGCGGCGGCGCTGGTGGCGCGCGGCGCGGTCGCGTCGGCGAATGAGGCCTTCGAGTTGTACCTGCGGCGGGGGCGGCCGGCGTTCATGGAGCGCTACCGGCTGCGGCCCGAGCACGCGGTGCAACTGATCCGCGAGGCCGGGGGGCTGCCGGTGCTGGCCCACCCCGGGCTGGTGAAGAACGATGGGCTGGTGCGGCAGTTGGTGCTGCAGGGCGTGGCCGGGCTGGAGGCCTACCACACGGCGCACAGCGAGGCCGACACGCGGCGCTACCGGGCGATGGCCGAGCAGTTGGGGCTGTACGTCACGGGAGGGACGGATTGCCACGGGCCGTCGGGGAGCTATCCCGTGGACATCGGCGAGATTGACGTGCCGGACGAGTGCGCGGAGAAGCTGCTGGCGTGGGCGGCGCGGCGTTCGTAGCGGCGCGATTCATCGCGCCGTCTTTCCTGACTCGGCGGGGCCCGTCACACACGGCGCGACACCCGCCGACTCTCGTGACTCAGTCCCGTCCGAAGAGGCGTTGCCACCAGTTCTTCTTGGGCTCGGCGGGCTTGACTTCCTCGACGACGACCTGCTCATCCACCTGGCGGAAGCGGTAGACGCGCTTCTCCTTACCCCGCTGTATCTCGATATCGGCCACCCCGGGCTGGCTCTGGATGACGCGGGTCTGGCCGTGATCGGTGCGGTCGGTCTTGCCCGGGCCGGGTTGCTGCCAGCGCTCGGGGTGGGCGAAGTAGATCGCGGCCCCGGCGGCCAGGACAAAGACCGCGAGGACCACCACCCAGGCCAGCATGCGGCGGCGCGGGCTGGTGAGCAGGGGGCGACGGGGTGGGGCCGCCGACTCGTCCATCAGGTGGGGCCGGAAGAACGGCGAGGGTTTGGGTGGACGCATGGTCTACTTGCTGCGCTGGACCGGGACCGCAATGGCGTGGGAGCGCTCGACTTCGGTGAGGCGCACCTGCAGCGGCATCGCGGTCTCGTCCGGTGTGTCCTCCACCAGGATCAGGTAGCCTTCGTGCAGGGCCACCAGACCGTCGCCGGGGCCCGGGACGGCGTCGGTGGCCTGCAGCGTGATCTTCTGCCCCTTCTTGAAGGGCAGGTGAGTGCGCTTGAGGTTGCGGTCGTTGTTGGGCTTGATCTCGAAGTGTTCGGGGTGCATGTCCATGACGCCGCGGAAGTAGATGGGGCAGCCGAGGCGCTCTTCGGTGCGGGCGGCGATGGCGCCGTCGGACCCGACGTGGAACAGGACGACCTCGGGGTTGGCCTCGACCAAGAAGGCCTGGTTGGGGTTCTGCAGGGCGGCCTGGCGGAGGGCTTCGGCGAGGCGGGAGGCCACCGTCTCGGGGCTGAGGATGCGGCCGGTGCCCTCGCAGCAGGGGCAGTTGACCTGCATCTGCCGGGTGAGGCTCTGGCCGGTGCGCTTGCGGGTCATCTCGATGAGGCCCAGGCGCGTGATGTGCATGATGCGGGTGCGCATGCGGTCTTCTTCGAGCGCGGTCTTGAGGGCGGCGGTCACCTGGCGGCGGTGGCGGGGGTTGTCCATGTCAATGAAGTCAATGACGATGATGCCGCCGATGTCGCGCAGGCGCAACTGGCGGGCGATCTCCGTGGCGGCGTCGAGGTTCGTGCGCAGCACAGTGTCCTCGAGGCGCTTGGTGGAGGTGAACTTGCCGCTGTTGACGTCAATGGCGGTGAGGGCCTCGGTGGCGTCAATGGCGATGTAGCCGCCCTTGGGCAGGCCGACGGTGCGGCGCAGGGCGCGCTCGATCTCGCGCTCGACCTGGTAGTGGGCGAAGATCGGCTCCTGCTCGCGGTAGAGCTTGACGCGGGGGCGCAACTCGGGGGCGAGGCTATTGAGGAGGTTGAGGACCTTGTCGTACGTGACCTTGTCGTCCACCACGAAGCTGCGCACGTTGGGGTCGAAGACGTCGCGCAGGACCTCGAAGACGAGAGTGAGGTCTTCGTAGATGAGGGCGGGGGCCTTCTCCTGGCGGGCGCGGGCCTGGATGGAGCGCCAGAGCTTCATCAGGAACTTGACGTCGGCCTCGAAGTCCTTGCGCTCGGCGCCCTCGGCGCGGGTGCGCACGATCATGCCGAAGCCTTCAGGCTTCGTCTTGACGGCCAGCTCGCGCAGGCGCGCGCGCTCCGCTTCGTCCTCGATCTTCTTGGACACGCCGACCTTGCCACGGCCGTCGGCCATGAGCACGAGGTTGCGGCTGGGCAGGGCGAGGCGGCGTGAGGCGCGGGCGCCCTTGGAGTCCACGGGGCCCTTGGTGACCTGCACCAGGAACTCGTCGCCGTTCTTGACGACCTCTTTGATGGGGGGGAAGGACTCCATCTTGCGGCGCATCTGCGCGCGCGAGGGTTCAGTCTCCATGGCATCGGACACGTGGAGGAAGACGTTCTTCTCGATGCCACAGTCCATGAAGGCGGCGTCGAGGCCGGGGACGACGTTGGCGACCCGCCCCATGTAGATGTTGCCGACGACCCGTTCTTCACCTTCGAGCAACAACTCGGCCAGTTGGCCATCCTGCATGATCGCCACGCGCGTGCGCGGGGCCGCGACATTGACAATGATGTCGGTCTCCATCGTTCAAGCCTCGATGCGAGGAGCAGCGCAAGAGCTGCCCTCGGTGGTGTGATGCAGGCTGCGGCCGGCTCACGGCTGGTCGGGCCTCCGCGCGCTGTGCCGCGCGGACCGCTCGTCAGCCGCCGGGGGCGGCCTGTGCGACGCCGGAGGAAGCCCTCCGGCCAAGACGGGGTTGCGCCTATGCTACGCTATTGGAGCGCCGGTGTGAAGGGCAACTGTCGCTCCGTGTACAGGGCCAGACGACTCAACGACGCCTGAACGGGGGCGCCGAGGTGGCGCGAGACGAGTTGGACGACCTCTTCGGGCTTGGCCAGAGTCTCCTGGCCGAGACCGAGGCGCATGAGCAGTGAGTGCTCGCGGGCGATGAGGCCGTGGACGCGCGGCCTCAGGTCCAGGTCGAGGTCCTTGCTCTTGGTGGTGCGGTGGATGATCCACTCGCGCTCGGCCTGCAGGTCACGAACCGCCTGCTGCAGGGCGGCTTCCTCAGCGCCCGTGATATCGGCGCGGTAGTCCGCCCCGGCCAGGTCGGCGAAGACCGAACGCTTGGACTTCTGCATCATCTGCACGCCGACGATGCCCAACTCGGGGGGCAACTGCAGGCTGAGGGACTTGTAGACGGCGCGCGGGTCCCATTCGACGGATAGCTCCAGGCCGGCCAGCTCGTTTTCGCCGGCGATGCCCACCGGGAGGGGCATGGCGAAGCTGAGCAGCGTGTGCGGCGAGAAGCCCTGCGAGTAGGCGACGGGGAGCTTGGCGCGGCGGATGGCCCGGTCGAAGGCGCGTACGACGTCGAGGTGGCCGAGGAAGCGTAGCCGGCCGACCTTGCGGAAGGTGATGAGGGCGAAGGTGCGCTCGCGGAGCATCATGCGGGGGCCCCCCCGCGGGTGGCGCATTGGTCAGACAGGTCGCGCAGGCCGCAGCCGCTGCAGTTGCCGAGGCGGCAGTCGTCGGTAAGGGCGCGGGCCTGGGAC
Source organism: uncultured Armatimonadia bacterium (assembly GCA_964653205.1). Lineage (GTDB taxonomy): Bacteria > Armatimonadota > Zipacnadia > Zipacnadales > UBA11051 > JAJFUB01. The sequence continues at coordinate 3,595 of CAZZDO010000106.1, forward strand.
GCACGCCATTCGCGGGCCAGGAACTCGCGGGTGACGCCGCAACTGATGTGATCCCAAGGCAGGAGGGCGTCGGGGTCCCATTCGCGCCGGGCTTCGGCGAGCAGGTCGCGGCCGGCCGCTTCCGCGACGCGGAGCCAGATGCCGAGGTTGAAGCGGTCGCTCCAGGACTCGAAGACAGCGCCCTCGCGGTAGGCAGCTTCGATGAGGTCGGCCCAATCGCGGCCGCCGCGGGCCAGGAGGCCTTCGAGGACGGCCTGCCCGGCGCTGTGGAAGGAGAGCTTGACCTGCTTCTGGCGGGCCAGCGCCTCGCGCAGGAGGGCCTGCTTGCCCTCCAACTCCTCGATGGTGCACTGGCGCGCCCACTGAAACGGCGTGTGGGGCTTGGGGATGAAGCTGGCGATGCTGAGATTGATCGCCAGGCGGCCCTTGTCGTTGCCGAGCACCTCGCGGCCGAGGCGCACGACTTCCTGCACGAGTTCGGCGATGGCGCGGACGTCGTCGTCGGTCTCGCCGGGGAGGCCGATCATGAAGTAGAGCTTGAGGCGGTGCCAGCCGTTCTGGAAAGCCGCCGCCGCCGCCTGCAGGAGATCGTCCTCGGTGACGCCCTTGTTGATGGCGTCGCGCAGGCCCTGTGAGCCGGCTTCGGGCGCGAAGGTCAGGCCCGTCTTCTTCACGCGCTGGACGCGCTCGGCCAGTTCGACGCTGAAGCTGTCCGTGCGCAGCGACGGCAGGCCGAGGGCCACGCGGCGTTCGGCGAGTTGCTCGTTGAGGCGGTCCACCAGCGGGAGGATGTGCGTGTAGTCCGGGCAGTTGAGCGAGACGAGCGAGACCTCATCATAGCCGGTGCTGTCAATGATCTGGACGGCCTGGGCGGTGAGGGTCTCGACGGTGCGCTCCCGCACGGGGCGGTAGATCATCCCCGCCTGGCAGAAGCGGCAGCCACGCGTGCAGCCGCGGTTCAGCTCGATCTGGCCGCGGTCGTGCACGATCTCGGCCCACGGCACCGGAGGGCGAGTCGAGGCCGGCGTGTGCTCGAAGTCAGCGACGAGACGCTTGCGGATGACGCGGTCCGTGCCCAGGGAGGGGACGTAGATGCCCTCGATCTCGGACAGGCTGGCGAGCAGCGCACGGCGGTCGTCCGGAGTGGGGGCACCGGCCCAGGACGCTTTGGCGGCGAGGTAGGCGTCCAGCAGCTCCAGGACGACTTCTTCGCCCTCGCCGATGACGAAGAGGTCGAAGAAGTCGGCGACAGGCTCGGGGTTGTAGGCGCATGGGCCGCCGGCGATGACGAGCGGCTCGTCGGGGCGGCGTGAGGCGGCGCGCAGGGAGATCTGGGCGAGGTCCAGCAGGGACAGGACCGCGGTGTAGTTCAACTCGTGCTGGAGCGTGATGCCGACGAAGTCGAAGGCGGCCAGGGGCGTGCCGGACTCGAGGCTGGTGAGGGGCAGGCCTTCGGCGCGCATCAGGTCGGCGGCATCCAGCCACGGGTGATAGGCGCGCTCGCACCAGGCCCGCGGGTGGGTGTTGATGACGTGGTAGAGGATCTGGGAGCCCAGGTGGGACATCCCGATCTCGTAGGTGTCCGGGTAGCACAGGGCAAAACGCACCCCGACCTCAGCAGCGTCGTTAGAGACGCTGTTGTGTTCGAGTCCGAGATACCGGGCCGGGTTCTGAACCTGCTGGAGGAACTGCGGTTGCAGCAGCCCCACGGGGGGATCATGGTCGGGATTGCAGCCCAAAGACACACACCTCTACACAATGCCGCAACGGGAGCAACGGCGTAACATCAGGATATTGGAATGGGGGGGAGGAGTCAAGGAACTAGCGGCGGCGGTTGGCCTCGCCGTAGAAGCGGTCGCGCCTCGCTATCTCCCAGACGCAGACTTCAAGCAGGGAGTCATGCACCTCGAAGCCGACGCGGTAGTGCCCCACACGTCCCCGGTAGTTGCCCCGGGGCTGGCTCTTGATGGGGACGATGCCGTGGGGCCGCGGGTTGCTCTCGAGCCGCCTGAGCCACTTGGCAATCCGCTCTCGGTCCGGCTCTGGGACGTGCTTGAGGTCCCTCTCAGCCGCCGGTGTGAGATGGACGACATACCTCACAGGCCCATCTCCGCCAGGACCTCATCAAGGGGACGCGTCTTCTGGTTGGCTGGGTCCGCCTTGCGGCGGGCGTACTCGCGGTCAAAGGCTTCGTTGAACGCAGCTTCTTCGCTGTCACCGCCGTCTGCCAGCCACGCGTTCAGGTCGGTGCGATTGAAGCGCCATTCGCGGCCGAGCTTGGCTGCGGGGAGTTCGCCCCGGCGCGCCTTTCGCAAGATGGTGTCACGACTGGTCTGCAGGAATTCCGCCGCCTGCTGGGTTGTCATCACGTCGTGCGCCATAGTGCCCTACACCGCCCTGTACTGCAGTATCGTGCACTGATTATACCATGTTCTGCATCGTGTTGCAGCATTATGCCCCAAAGAGCACGGCCCCGGCGGCGATCGCCGGGGCCGTGTGAGTCTGCGTTCGGTAGGACGGCTACTAGCCGCCGGGTGGCGGCATGGTCGGTGGCGGCATCGTCGGCATCTCGGCGCCCGACGGGGGCGTCGCAGTGGCCGGGGTGGTGTCCTTGATGTCGTCGAGCGACTTGGGCAGGTCTAGAACCGCCATCTCGCCGATGCAGTAGACCTGGTTGGTCAGCGATGTGCGGCAGTAGTAGACGCCGTCCACCTTCTTGTAGCCGACGTAGATCTTGATCGGCTCGCTGCGCCCGTCCACCGTCAGGGTGTAGACGATGTCGGCGACGGCGAGGCCGTACTGCATGAGGTCCTTCTGCTCGCCGAGGAACTCCTTGGCTTCGAGTTCCGTGAGGTCCCACAGGAGGTCCTCGACCTTGGTCTTGTTGGCCCGGGCCGGGGACGGTGTGACGAGGCGCCAGCTATCCGGGCCGCTGCGCTCGACGCTGAAGGAGACGCCCTGCTTGCGCTCGACCTTGATGGCGCGCACTTGCTCCTTCTTCACGTCCAGGAGGCGCTTGTCGCGCAGGTCCATGTCGGTCTTCTGCAGGTCGCTCATGTTGCTGTCGGCGACGAACATGACCTCCGGGCGGCCCTGGACCTGGACATAGACGACGTCCTTGGGCGTGCCGGATGGCGGCGAGGGCGAGTCGGGGGTGCTGGTCAGGTTGTCAGTAGACTCCTGCCCCTTGGCGCCGAAGGTGAAGACATACTGCTTACCGTCGGTGGTCGTGAGGGTGGCCTTGAGCACGGGCTTGGCGAAGCCGTAGTCCTTGCCGGCGGGGGCCTGGTCGGGCGCGAAGCCCTCGGCCTTGAGGTCCACGAGCTTCTCGGCCATCGTCTTGGCGTTCCACTCGTCGGCCTTGGTCTGGTAGGGCTGGGTCAGGAACCACTGGGGCTCCGTGGCGGTGCCGCGCTTCTCGACGGCCACCGCGTGGTCGGCGTACTGCATCGTCACGGACTGGATGTCTTCCTTCTTCACGTGCACGAGCGACTTGTCGCGCAGGGATTCGGCCGTCTGCGTGAGGTCGTTGTAGACGCTGGTGGGGATCAAGTAGAGCTTGCTCTTGCCTTCGATCTTCCCGAAGTACTCGGAGTTGTCCGGCGTCTGCTTGCCCAGGTACAGGGTGGCGGTGCGGTTGCCATCGTAGGTGAGCGTCGCCGTGAGCGCGGGCTTCTTCAGGCCCCACTTGTCGTCATCGAGGTTGATGTCCTTGGCGCGACTACCGGTGGGCTTGAGTTGCGCCATGGCCTTGACGGCGCGCTCGGCGGCGTCCTTGTCGGCCCAGCCCTTGATCGGCTCGGCGAGGACCCACTGGTCGCTCTCCTTGCGCAGGGCCAGGGTCTGGGTCTCCGTCTTGACCTGCAGCGCATTGCACTGCTCGATCTGGAGCTTGAAGACCTCGTCCTTTTCGGCCACGCGGCCGCGGTCTTTGACCAGGACCCAGGCCAGAAGCAGCGCCAGGATCCCGCCGGTAATGATGATCCTTCCGAACTTCCGCATCATCGGCTAGACCCTCCTTCGCCACCAGACGAGCACGCCGGCGATGATGATGAGCAGCGGGACGATCCCGGCCGTGAGAGCCCAGGTGAAGCGGCGCTGGGCGTCGGTGACGCTGTAGGGGCGTTCCGGCGGCTCCTTGGCGGGGATGCTGACCAGCTTCTCGTTCTTGACGAGCCAGTTGACGGCCATGGCCGCGAAGGCCAGGTTCTGACGGCCGAGGCCGCCGAGCATGCCGATGAAGTTGTCGGTGATGAAGTCGGAGTCGCCGACGATCAGGAGCCGCGACTTGCGCTCGCCGGCGGGCTCTTCCTGCGGCGGTTGGCCGGGCATCTGCGGGGGCGGCGCGGGGCTCTCGTCCACCGCGACGGCGACCGAGAAGGGGCCGCGGCGCCCGGCGAGGTTGGCCACAGTGGCGCCATCGCTGGTCTTGAGCAGGGGCTTGGCCTTGTCAGTGGACGGGGGCGGCGGGGCGCCGGGCATGGACGGCGGCGGGGCCGACTCCTCGACGTCGAAGGCGATGGAGGTCGGCAGGACGATGAACTGCAGGCCGCGGGTGACGTCGTGATCCTGTGGGACGGCCGCGAGGATCTGCGGGTTGCCCTCGGCGCTGCTGAGCGGGTCCTTGACCTGGCCGGCGAGCGGGGTGACGCCGTGGGCCTTGACGAGGTCCGCGAAGTCCGGAGCCGGCGGCGGCTCGAGCAGCAGCATCAGGTTGCCGCCCTGATCCACGTACTGGCTGATCGCCTTCATTTCCTTGGCGGTCGGCGCGTACTTCGCGCCGGCGATGATCAGCAGCTTGCAGTCCGACGGGACCGCCGGCGTGGCCATCGTGACGAGGTTGAGCGTGTCCACCTGGTACTGCTGGTTTTGCAGGATGCTCTTGAGCATGCCGAAGGACGGCTTGTCGGGGCCGCCGCCCTCCAGGCCGACCTCGCCGTGGCCGGTGAGGGCGCACACGCGCGTCTTCTGGCCGGTGGTGGCGGCCAGGATGGCGCTGGTGATCTGCTCTTCGGTGCCGCCCTGGATCTCTTCCTTGCGCTTGGCGCCTTCTTCGCCACACTCGACGTACATGGTGCCGTCGAAGCGAGCGCCGTACTCCTGGGCCTTGTCAATGTCGGTCTTGAAGTCGTAGGTCTTCACGGCAAGCTTGCTGCCGCCGGCGACTTCGTACTGGTGCAGCAGGGCCCGGAGCTTGTCGGCGTTGTACTGCTCGTCGGAGATGAAGGCCGTGATGCTGACCTTCTGGTCCAGGCCCTTGAGGATCTTGATGGTCTGGTCGGAGAGCGAGAACTGCTTGCTCTTGGTCATGTCCGCCCGGAAGACCTCGTGGCGCAGGCTGATGTAGTTGACCACCACGAGGATCGCCAGGATGATGACGCTGAAGAGCGCGGAGTTCAGCGCGCTCTGCACGCCACGGGTGCGGATGGCGACGACCAACTGGTGGATGTTGCTGTACACCCAGAAGGCGATGCACAGCAGCGCCAGGATGCCGATGATCTTGATCGGCAGGGGGCCGATGCTCTTGGCGATGCTGGCCCAGAAGAGGGCGGCCAGGAGCAGCACGCTGCCGGCCCAGCCGGCCATGCGGCCGTAGAAGGCCAGGACGCTCATGGCGCCGCTGGGAGCGGCCGCAAGGCGCGGGTCACCCTTGGTCGGATGCTGTTCTTCCCTGGATTCTGCCATTTATGTTTCACCTACCCGAGGTAAGACTCTCTGGTGTTGGGGTCTGTGCCCGCAGGGGGCTGACCCCGATGGTGGCTACACGCCGGGGTCAGCCCCCTGCAGCGACCTGCGGTCGCCTCCGGGGACAGACCCCTCTCACCCGCTAGACCGTGCGTCGGCTCTCCAGCGAGCGGGTCGCCAGAAACAGGAAGAAGCCGATCAGGCTCAGGAAGTAGATGATGCTGCGACTGGCGATGACGCCCTTCTCCAGGTCGCCGAAGTTCTCGTACGAGGACAGGGACTTGGCGATGTCGCCCAGCAGGTTCGTCGCGCCGGTGCCGATCCAGCCGACGAGCCAGAAGAAGAGCAGCAGGATCAGGCCCATCAGCCAGGCGGCGATCTGGTTGGAAGTCAGGGAGCTGGTGAATACGCCGACGGCCAGGAAGGCCATGCCGGCGAGCAGCAGGCCGATGTAGCCGGAGAGGATCTGGCCCCAGTCAGGCTGGCCGAAGCGCTCGAAGATCAGCGCGAACTCCAGGCTGATGAGGACGATGGCCAGGTAGAGGCCGAAGGCGCCCAGGAACTTGCCGACGACAACTTCGGCGTCGCGGACGGGGCGGGTCATCAGCAGCTCGTAGGTGCCCGAGTTCGTTTCCTGGGCGAGCAGGCCCATGGTGATGACCGGGCACATCAGGAGGCTGAGGAAGACCATGCTGTGGAACATGCCGGTCATGTCGGCCTTGGCGCCGGTCTGGGCGGTGCTGAGCACAAAGATCAGCCCACAGGTGCCGAGCATGAACAGCATGGCGGCGTAGGCCATCGGGGAAGTGAAGTACCCCAGCATCTCGCGCTGGGCGATGGTCCAGATGTTGCGCATCCTAGCTGGCCTCCTCATCGTCGGTGGTGAGTTCGACGAAGACTTCTTCCAGGCTCATCTCCAGCGGCCGCAGCTCCAGCAAGCCCCAGCCGCCTTCGACGATGGCGCGGGCGACGGCCGGGCGGCAGTCGCAGCCGACGTGGGTCTCGACCTGGTAGGCGCCCTTGTCGCCGCGCACCGGGCGGACGGCGTGGACATCCTGCAGACTCCGCACCGCGCCGGCGATGCCCGGGTCGTCCTGGCTCACGCGGAACATCATCATCTCGGCGTCCTTGACCCGGTGGGTCAGCGCCGAGGTGGTGTCCGCCGCCACGACCCGGCCCTGGTTGATGACGATGACGCGTTCGCAGGTCATCTGGGCTTCGGGCAGGATGTGGGTGGAGAGCATGACCGTGTGATCGCCCGCGAGGCTCTTGATGAGGCTGCGGACCTCGCGGATCTGGTTGGGGTCCAGACCGATGGTGGGCTCGTCGAGGATGAGCACCTGGGGGTCGTGGATGAGCGTCTGGGCGATGCCCACGCGCTGGCGGTAGCCGCGGGAGAGCGTGCCGATGATCTGGTCGGCGCGGTCAACCAGGCCGCAGCGGGTCAGGACGTTGTCCATCCGCTCGCGGACCTGCAGCGCGCCCAGCCCGGCCAGCTTGCCCATGTAGCGCAGGTACTGGCGCACGCGCATGTCGCGGTAGAGCGCGGTGTGCTCCGGCAGATAGCCAATCTGGCGGCGGGCTTCCAGCGACTGATCGTGGATGTCAAAGCCGGCAATGGTGGCCGTGCCCGCGGTGGCCGGCATGAAGCCGGTCAGGATCCGCATGCACGTCGTTTTGCCGGCCCCGTTGGGGCCCAGGAAGGCGACGACTTCGCCCGCCTGGACCTGGAACGAGACATCCATGATCGCTGGATGTGGGCCGTAGTACTTGGTCAGGCCCTGTACCTCAATCATGTTGTGACCTCCGAGCCGAGGGTGTGACACCATCCGCAATAGGGATGGCGGGAATGATGAGCCGGGAACGTTGGGATCAGGGAAATGGCGCCCGCCTGTGGGGAGCCGGCAAAGAAAACCAAAGACACCGCACCTCCCACCCGGCGGGAGACCCGATGCCCGGCGCGACACGACTGATTGTGAAGCAGCGCCAGTATAACGACGATCCGACTTGGGGTCAATAACGCCACCGGGTACAGGGAAGGTTCCTGCGCCCGGACATTCCCGACATGCAGCCATGCCCCCCCGTCCGGCCGGGGCCGGTCAGCGCCACAGGATCATGACGAGTGCGATGGCGCGGAGGCGCGTGCCGGGCACGCGCGCCATGACCGTCACGAGACCCCGCCGCGGTCCGGCGGTGAACAGGCCGTCGTCGGTGATCGTGCCGCCGCTGGCGGACCAGGCAACGGTCACCGGCGTGGGCCGGCCACGGGCATCGGTGGCGGTAGCCGTGAACTGCACGATGCCGCCGGGCCGCGTCCGGGCCGCCAGGGGCCTGAGAATGAGCCGCGCCGGCGGTCCGGCCTGCGTGACGTGGACGGTCGCGGTGCCCTGGATGCCGGTGCCGGGGTCGGTGGCGGTGACGGTGAAGTCGCCGACGGTGGTGGCGGTGTAGAGGCCGGTGGTCGGGTTGATCGTGCCGCCGGTGGTGGTCCAGGTGGGGGTGATGGGGACCGGGTTGCCCTGCGCGTCGCGGCCGGTGGCAAGGAACTGCTGCTGGTTGCCGATCTGCAGGCTGACCTCTGCGGGCGTCACGTCAATGCGCGCCAGCGGACCGGGATCCACATGTACCGTCGCCGTGCCCGTGATCGGGCTGCCGACCACGGAGGCCGTGACGGTGAAGTCGCCGACGACGGTGGCGGTGTAGAGGCCGGTGGTCGGGTTGATCGTGCCGCCGGTGGTGGTCCAG
>CAZZDO010000106.1:12124-13602 GCA_964653205.1 uncultured Armatimonadia bacterium
GTTGATCGTGCCGCCGGTGGTGGTCCAGGTGGGGGTGATGGGGACCGGGTTGCCCCAGGCGTCGTAGCCGGTGGCGGTGAACTGCTGCTGCTCTCCCACCTTGAGGTTGGCCTGGTCCGGGGTCACGTCACTGCGGACCAGGTCGCCGGCGGTGACGTGGACCTGCGCGGTGCCCGTGACGCCGCTGCCGGTGACGGAGGCCGTGACCGTGAAGTCGCCCGGCGTGGTGGCGGTGTAGTTGCCGGTGGTCGGGTTGATCGTGCCGCCGGTGGTGGTCCAGGTGGGGGTGATGGGGACCGGGTTGCCCCAGGCGTCGTAGCCGGTGGCGGTGAACTGCTGCTGCTCTCCCACCTTGAGGTTGGCCTGGTCCGGGGTCACGTCACTGCGGACCAGGTCGCCGGCCGAGACGATGGTAACAGTATGCGAGTCGTCTGGACCTGTCCCCGGCTGTCCGTCAGAGCACATGATGCCGGCCGACCCCGGCGCAATCGCCGTGAACGTGCACTTGCAGGGGTCCTGGGGGTCCACCGATCCCGTGAAGCGGGTGGTGTCGTAGAACCATCGCGGGTCCTGGATCGGCGTGGGGTTGCCCTGGGCGTCAAAGCCCTGGGCGGTGACAGTGACGCTCTCGCCGATGGTCATGGTGGCGGGCTTGGGGGAGATCTGGACCGTGGCGGCCGCGTCCGCGAGGAACACGCGGGGGGAGGGGGCGAGCTTGATCCGCCGCCCCGCGGCCTAGAGACAGAGGGGTACGCTGACGAGAAGCAGGGGTACGAGCACGACGACTGACAGCCGGCGAAGCCGCGACGGAAGGCCTGCAACAGTGCCCATGGCCGATCCCTCCCAGGTGACGAAGCCTCAGCGCTGACTGACGGGTCCGCGAACGGACCGCCGCGGGTATTGTACACATACGGAGGGGAACCGTGCAAGACCCGGCCGACAAGGGCGGCCGCGGCGCCCGAGCACGGCCGGCAGAACAACTGAACGCGACAGGATCATCCGGGTGTCACCTGTCGCGCTCAGTGCGTCAAAGGGAGGGTTTCGAATGTAATATACCCGGTAGCAACAACGTCTAAACATGGAACGTGGTTATTTTTCATCTATTTTGGCGCAGACCGTCTTGACCGTCGGTTGAGGGTTGGCAGGGGGGGCTATGGGGGCCTATAATCGGCCCATGCCCATCCCCCTGCTCGTCATCGGCGGGCCTACCGCCACCGGGAAGACTGAGGCGGCGCTGCGCGTCGCGGAGCGCCACGGCGGGGAGATCGTGTCGGCCGACTCGATGCAGATCTACCGGGGGTTCGATGTCGGCACGGCCAAGCCGACGGGGGCGGAGCGGCAGCGGGCTGCCTTCCACCTGGTGGATGTTGTGGACCCGCGGGAGCCGTACTCGGTGGCGGACTTCCAGAGGGACGCCCGGGCGGCCATCGCCGACATCCATGCGCGGGGGAAGCTGCCCATCCTGTGCGGGGGGACGG
>CAZZDO010000107.1:0-11471 GCA_964653205.1 uncultured Armatimonadia bacterium
ACTGATCCCATTCGACCTTCTTGTTCTCGATCAGCTTCTCATGCATCTCCTCGCCGAGGGCCTGCTTGAGCACCTGGCTGTTCTCGGCCAGCTCGATGGCGCTCAGCAAGTCTGACGGCAGCGTGCCGATCTTGCGCTTCTTGCGCTCCTGCTGCAACATCTTGTAGACGTTGCTCTCCGTCGGCGCCGGACACTCATAGCCCTGCTCGATGCCCTCGAGCCCGGCGGCCAGCATCACCGCGAAGGCCAGGTAGGGGTTGCAGGCCGGGTCCGGCGCGCGGTACTCGATGCGCGTGGCGTTCTCCTTGCCGGGCGCGTACTGGGGCACGCGGATCAAGTCCGAGCGGTTGCGCAATGCCCACGACAGGTAGACCGGCGCCTCGTAGCCGGGCACCAGCCGCTTGTACGAGTTGATCCACTGGTTGGTCACCAGCGTGATCTCCGGGCCGTGCTTGAGCAACCCGGCGATGTACGAATAGCACTCCTTGGAGAGGAAGCGGGGGTCGCTGGCGTCGTAGAAGGCGTTGCGCTCGCCCTTGAACAGCGACTGGTGCGTGTGCATGCCGCTGCCGTTCTCGCCGAAGATCGGCTTGGGCATGAAGGTCGCATACAGGCCGTGCCGCAGGGCGACCTCCTTGACCGTGATGCGGTAGGTCATGCAGGCGTCCGCCATGGTCAGGCCGTCGGTGTAGCGCAGGTCGATCTCGTGCTGGCTGGGCGCCACCTCGTGGTGGCTGTATTCCACGCCCACTCCCATGGCCTCCAGCGCCATGATCGTGTCGCGGCGCAGGTCCTGGGCCGAGTCGTTGGCCGTCATGTCGAAGTAGCCGCCCATGTCGAGCGCTTCGGGGGTCTGGGCGTTGGGGAAGTAGAAGTACTCCAACTCCGGCCCGACGTAGAAGGTGAAGCCCTTCTCGGCCGCGCGCTGCAGGTTGCGCTTGAGCACATGGCGCGGGTCGCTGTGGAAGGGCTCGCCGCTGGGCTGGTAGATGTCGCAGTACATGCGCCCTACGCGGCCGCGTTCGTCATCGCTGCGCCACGGCAGCACGACGAACGTGGACGGGTCCGGCAGGGCGATCATGTCGCTCTCGTCAATGCGGACGAAGCCGTCAATCGAGGAGCCGTCAAAGCCACGGCCCTCGATCATCGAGGCCTCCAGCTCCTCCATGGTGATCGAGAAGCTCTTCAGATACCCGAGAATATCGGTGAACCACAGCTTGATGAAGCGCACGTTGTTGGCTTTGGCCTGCTCCAGGACGAACTGGCGGGCCTCAGGGCTACAGGGTTCCATGGGTCCTCCTCAGACGGTCGCGGCGGGGCGCCGGCGGTAGTGGGTGCCGGGTCCCGCCCGGCAACTCGGCCAGCATAGGCGGCAGTTGTTTCAGGGATGTTTCGCCCGAAAAAACACCCGGAAAAGGCGATGGGCCGGCCAAAAGCCGGCCCATCCCAGGGGAGTTGCGCCCAAATCGGGCAGTTAGTGCGGTCAAGGCTGCCACGAATGGCTGCGGCGCCTGAGGCAACTGACTTGGGCCAGGGGAGGTTCAGCGCGCTCTGCCTCTGTCCCTTCATGGGAAGTAACAATCGGCGCAAGAAACGGTTCCCCCCGTCTGCCGCCCCGCGCCCTAACCGCCTTCGTCCCACCCCAGCAGGTTCACCAGCCCCTGGGTGCCCTGGTCGCCCAGACCCGCCTCCACGGCCGCCCGGAACAGCTCGGTGGTCAGCGCCGTGCCCGGGTATTCTGCCGGCAGCGCCGCCATGCTCCCGGCCGCGATGCCCAGATCCTTGGCCTGCAGCCGGATCATGAAGCCCGGGGCGAAGTCACCGGCGATCATCTTGGGGCCCAGGTTCGACAACATCCAACTGGCCGCCGCCCCACTGGACACGACCTTGTGGACGGTCTCCAGGTCCAGCCCCAACTGCCTGGCGAACAGCATCCCCTCGCCGCACGCCAGGATGTTTAGGGCGCAGATCACCTGGTTGACGGCCTTCACCCGCTGCCCGTTCCCCTGCGGGCCGCAGTAGACGAGGTTCTGCCCCATGGCCTGGAAGTACGGCGCGACGCGCTCGAAGACGGTCGCCTCCCCGCCGACCATGATAGCCAGCGTGGCATTGATCGCGCCGGCCTGCCCGCCGGACACGGGGGCGTCCAGGTAGTCGCAGCCGAGGTCGCCGATCCGCCGCGCGAAGTCCACGGTCGCTTCCGGCGAGATGGTGCTGTGGTCCACGATGGTCTTGTGCCGTTCACCCCCTCCCTGTAGGGAGGGGGCAGGGGGTGGGACGCCGTTGGCGAGTCCCTCGGCCAACCCCTGCTGGCCGAACAGCACCGCCTCCACATCCGGCGTGTCGGCCACGCAGATGAAGACGAGGTCGCAGGCGCGGGCGAGGTGGGGGAGAGAGTCGGCGACGGTCGCCCCGGCCGCCGCCAGGGGAGCCGTCTTCTCGCGCGTGCGGTTCCAGACCATCACCGCATGCCCTGCCTTGAGCAGGTTGGCGGCCATGGCCGAACCCATGATGCCCATGCCGACGAAGCCGAGTTGCATGTGTGTCCCTCCTGGGGGGCTGGTGACGGGATATTGTGCGGCAGAGGACGCAATACCTTGCACGGGGAAGCTAACGTTGTACCCAGCCGGGGTACAGTTGTACCCGAGACGGGTACGCCCTGTGGGACTGGTTCATATGATCCTCGACTGCAATACCCTCTTCGGCTGCTGGCAGAAGGACACCCAGGACCGCTCCCTGGAGAAGCTCCTGCACATCCTGCGCACCAATGGCATTGACCGGGCGCTGACGTGCTCGGCCCGCGGCGTGTGGGACAGCTTCGCCGAGGGGAACGAGGAGACACTAAGGGTCTGCGCCGAGCATCCTGAGCTGCTGCCGGTGGCGACCGTCCGCCCCGGCGACTGGTTCCAATGCCGCGAGGAGATCCAGTCCCTGCGCGAACGCGGTTTCCGCATGGTCCGCTTCTTCCCCCACACGCAAGGCTGGCAGGTGACCCACCTCACCTTCCGCCGCCTCCTTGGCGACCTGGCGGAGTGCGGCCTGCCACTGCTGTTCGACAACGGCTTCGAGAACGTGCCTGTCATAGCCCCGATGGTGGATACCTTCCGCGGCACGGACGTTCCCCTGATCTTCAGCGCCGTCTCGTACTGGCTCGCGGAGTTCCTCGCCGCCTGCGAGCTGCACCCGCACACCTACACCGACACGTGGCAGCTCTTCCTGCTCAACGAGATCGAGATCATCCGCGACGAGGTGGGGATCGAGCACGTCCTGTTCGGCACGCGAGCCCCGTTCGACATGCCGGGGCCGTGCCTGGAGACGATCCGCCATGCGCGGCTGACGGAGGAGGAGAAGGGCAAGGTGCTGGGAGGGAACGCGGCGGCGCTCTCGCCCTCACCCCCGGCCCCTCTCCCAATGGGAGAGGGGGGAAAGGCTTCGGGACCGGCGTCGTTCCCCTCTCTCCCATTGGGAGAGGGGCCGGGGGTGAGGGTCATAGACATCCACGCTCACTACGGCGGCTGGGTGGGCTTGCCCAACCCTTACACCTCCATCGAGAACCTCCTCGACACGTGCCGGCGCTTCAACATCGAGCACTGCTGCCTGTCGTCCACTTCGGGGATCGGCTACGACCCGGTCGAGGGCAACGAGCGGGTGCGGGAGGTGTTGGACAGCGTCCCACCCCCGGCCCTGCGGGCCGACCCCTCCCTGAAGGGAGGGGTGCGCGGCGCACCGCAGCTACATGGCTACGTCGTCATCCACCCCGGCTATCCCGAGCAGTCGCTGGCGCAGATGAAGGAGCTGCTGGCCCTTCCCAACTTCGTCGGGGCGAAGCTGCACCCGAAGCACTGCGGCTACCAGGCCGATGCGCCCGAGGCGCGGCCGCTGCTGGAAGTCCTCGTCGAGTTGGGCAAGCCTGTCCTTGTCCACACCTGGTTCGACGAGATGTGCTTGGCGATGGGCCACGCGGCCGACCTCTTCCCGGAGCTGACGCTCATCATGGGGCACATGGGCGGGGACGACTGGGAGACGGCGCTGGCCGTGGCGGCCGACCGGCCGAACCTGTACCTGGAACTATGCTCGGGCCTGTCTCCGTGGGGGAAGCTGGAGAAGTCCGTCAGCATCGTGGGCGCGGAGCGGCTGCTGTTCGGCAGCGACCTGACGCTGCTGGACCCGGGCTACACGCTGGGGCTGGTGACGGGAGCGGAGATCGGGGAGGCGGAGAAGCGGATGATCCTGTACGACAACGCGAAGCGGCTGTTTGGGTTCTGACGCCGATGCCGATCCGCCGTGCCGCGTAGGCCCGCCGGTCCTCCGGCGGGCGTGTGCGCCGGAGGACCGGCGCACCTACGCGTCAGCCATCGAACCTATAGCCAACTCCATGCACCGTCGCGATGTTGTCGGCCACCTCGGGCAGCTTGGTCCGCAGCCGCCGGACGTGGACATCCACGGTGCGGCTGCCGCCGTAGTAGTCCGGGCCCCAGATGAGATCGAGGATCTGGTCGCGCGTCAGCACCTGCCCCCGCCGCCGCAGCAGCAGGCACAGCAGCTCATACTCCTTATAGGTGAGCGTGACCGGCGCCCCCTCGACCGTCACCCGGTAGTTCGTCAGGTCCACGACCAGCGCCCCCGACCGCAGCACCCCGTCGGACGCGAGTTGCTCCCGCCGCCACCGCCACAGGCCGACCCGCACCACGACTTCCGCCGGGTCCAGCGGCAGCGTCATGAGGTCATCGTACTCCTGGGGCACGGGGGTCTGCGACAGGCTGCGGCGGTCCACCAGCAGGCAGTAGACCGCGTCCATCTGCGGCGGCAGGCGGTGCAGCCGGCCCATGGCCCCCGGCGCCAGCCCGACGGCGAAGATCACCTCCGGTCGCTGGGTGGCTTTCAGCTCCGCCGCGGCGGACTCGTCCGTCGCGACGGCCACCACGCACCCGGCCTGCTCCAGCGGCTGGCGCAAAGCGGCAGCCTCCTGGCCGTAGAGCAGGGCTCGGCACGGCGGACGTAGCATGCCCGCAACGATACCCCGCGCGGCGGAGGACGTCAAATGCCAGTCTGGTCGGGCGAACGCCATGGGCGGGAGTCTACCGTGGCGTTGTGTCCGGGATGTTTCACGGCGGCAGGCAACGCGCGCCGCCGCGACGAACGACCCTGGGCGGGTAGCGAACGGCCATGGCGCCCCTGATTGACGCCCATAACCATCTGCAGGAAGAGGTCCTGGAGCCCCATCTCCCGGCGGTCCTCGCGCGCGCCCGCGCGGCTGGCGTTACCTCTCAGGTCGTCAATGCCACCCACGAGGGCGACTGGGCGCAGGTGCGCGCACTGGCGGCGGCCTGTCCCGACCTCATCCCCTGCTTTGGCCTGCACCCGTGGTTTGTAGGCGAGCGCCGTGAGGGGTGGCTGGAGCGCCTGAGGACTCTCCTGCTGGAGGTCCCTTCCGCCGTCGGCGAGATCGGTCTGGACCGCTGGTTTCGCGACTGCGACGAAGAGGCGCAGGAGAAAGTGTTCATCGCGCAACTGCGCCTCGCCCGTGAGTTGGGCCGCCCGGTGATGGTGCACTGCCTGAAAGCCTGGGGCTGGCTGCGGGAGGTGTTGGAGCGAGAGGGAGCGCCGCCGGCGGGGATGCTCATCCATGCCTACGGCGGCGCGGCCGAGATGATCCCGCCGCTGGCTGCGCTGGGTGCCTGCTTCTCCTTCGGCGGCAGCGTCCTGGATGAGCACAAGCGGCGCGCCCGTTTGGCCCTGATGGTCGTGCCGCTGGATCGGCTCCTGGTCGAGACCGACGCCCCGGCGTTGCCCCCGCCGGAGCCGTACCGTCCGCACGTCGTGATGGGGGAGAGGGGCGAGCTGTACAACGAGCCGGCGAACCTGCCGGCGATTCTCGACGGCCTCGCGGCCCTGCGCGGAGTGCCGGCCGACGAGTTGCGGGAGATCACGTGGGACAATGCCCGGCGACTGCTGGGGAGCTTGCTGCCGGAGACACGCGCCGATGAGTGAACGCTTCCGCCGCATTGAGATGATGATCGGGGCCGAGGGGCTGGCGCGGCTGCAGGCGGCCCGGGTGACGGTCGTGGGCCTCGGCGCGGTGGGCAGCTACGCAACCGAGGCGCTGGCGCGGGCCGGCGTCGGCCACCTGCGGCTCATAGATCACGACCTCGTCCGCGAGAGCAACATCAACCGCCAGCTCTATGCGCTGACCTCCACGCTTGGGCGGTCGAAGGTCGAGGTCGCCGCCGAGCGCGTGCGGGACATCAACCCGGACTGCAAAGTCGAGCCGCTGCAGCTCTTCGTGCACGTCGAGACGTTGGACGAGGTGCTGTCCGGGCCGCCCGACCTGGTCATTGACGCGATTGACTCGTACGCGCCCAAGCTCGAACTGCTCAGCGCGGCGCTGACGCGGGGCGTGCTCCTGATCTCCTCAATGGGCGCGGCGCTGCGGACGGACCCGTCACGGATCAAGGTGGGGTTGCTGGCGGAGACGGAGGTGTGTCCGCTGGCCCGGCGGCTGCGCAAGGGCCTGCGGCAACGGGGCTTGGAGCCCACGATGCCGTGCGTCTACAGCGACGAGCCGGCGGACGCGGCGAAGGTGTTCGCGCCCGAAGAGTTGGGGGAGGGGGAGCTGGACCGTGGCCGCCAGCGACGAGCCCTCGGCAGCCTGCCCACGCTTACAGGTATCTTCGGGCTGACGGTGGCCAACGAAGCGATCAGGCAGCTGGTGGGGGAACACTAGTTGCGGGGTGGACGGCCCGCGGCCGCATGCGGGCCGGACGGGGGCCCCGCAACTGGACGCGGGGTTAAGGCGTCATCACCGACGCCAGCACATCTCCCTCCTCCGCATACGGGTGCATCGCCGGCAGGCGCACATCGGAGTGCTCGCGGTGGCAACCGTACTGCCACAGGTAGCCCGACACGGGGGCGATGATGTCAATCGTCGCCAGGTCGTCGTCGCAGATCAGATGCCCGAGCTTCTGCCCCGCCTCGACGACGTCTGAAGTCTCCAGGTCGTTCTCCACGAACAGTCCGCTGCGGGGCGCTCGGAGGGTGTGGGTGCGGGTCTCGCGCTCGGCGGCGGTGAAGTAGACCAGCGGTCCCTCGATCCGCTCCATCTCCCCCTCGATCAGCCCGAACAGCTTCGCGATGTTCGTCGCCGCGCGCAGTCCCTGCCGCACTTCCTTCTCGCGGATGACCCACTGGGGGGCCAGCTCAATGCACAGCGCGCCGCGCCCGTCGTTGTTGAACGGCACGCCGATGGGCGCCGGAGCGCCGTCGGGGATCTGCGGCCGCTCCTGCTTCATCGCGAAGCGGATCTGCGCCGCATCGGCCATGGCCATGGCGTTGGCGCATTCCGCCCGCACCAGCGTGCAGGTGGCCGTGAAGCGCGACCAGCTATGCAGATCGAGCACGTGGTCACAGCGGCTGATGAGGGCCTGCTGGAGGGCGTAGCTGAGGCGCTCGGTGTTGTTGCCCTCGGGGTTGCCGGGCCAGGTGCGGTTCATGTTCTCGCCCAGGTCTTCGCCATAGGGCTGCTCGCCCTCGAGGGTCGTATGCGAGCGGCGGTGCCGCACGGCCGGGAGGTTGGTGAAGGGCACGAGGATGACTTCGCCATGGACGAGGTCGCGCTCGCAGACCTCGCGGAACGCGCGGACGACCTCACAGCCCTGGATCTCGTTGCCGTGCTGGGCCGCGGTGACGGCGAACACTTCGCCGGGCCGGCCGGAGCGCAGATGCCAGTACGGCACGCGGGTCTCCCCGCCGTCCTGCCGGGTCGCGGTCACGAGGCCCAACTCACAGGTGGCTGCCATCGGGGTGGTCTCTCCTTCGGGTCGTTACGGCTGCATGATCCCGGCCAGCACGTCGCCCTCGTCGGCGTACGGGTGCATCGCCGGCAGCCTCACGTCGGCGTCCGAACGGAAGCAGCCGTAGCTGTACAGATAGCCCGCTACCGGCGCGACGAGGTCCACGGTCTCGAGGGTGTCGTCGCGGATCAGGTGGCCCAGCTTCTGGCCGGCCTCGACGCGATCCGACGTCTGCAGGTCCGCTTCGACGAACAACCCGCCGCCGGGGGCGGTCACGTTGGTCACGCTGTCTCGCCACGTGTTCTGGTGGAAGCGCACGATCGGCCCGTCGAGCAGTTCCGGCTCGCCGTCGAACACGCCGCAGACCTTCGCGAGATTGCTCGCGCAGCGGACACCCTCGCGCACCTGCGGCTCCTGCACGACCCACTGCCCGGTCAGCTCGATGCTGACGGCGCCCTGGCCGCGGCTGCTGAAGAGGTTCTCGAGCATGCCCCGACCGGGGGTGCGCGGATTGCCGATGAACTCCAGGAAGCGGAAGCCGCTGGCGAGGGCCATCTCCACGGCGGGCGGCACGTCTTCGCGGGCCAGCGCGGCGGTGGCGGTGAAGCGCGACCAGGAGTGGATGTCCAGGCAGCAGGTGCAGCGCTCGACGACCGGGCCGTGCAAGGCGTGGGCGAGCCGCTCCGTCTCGTTACCCTCCGGGTCGCCCGGCCACAGCAGGTTCATGTTGTTGGCCTTGTTCTCGGCGACAGGCTGTTCGGGCTGCAGGTGCAGATGAGAGCGGCGGTAGCGCAAGGTCGGCGGGTGGGCGAAGGGCACGAGGTAGGCCTGCCCGCGACGCAACTCGGTCAGGCACAGGTCGCGGAAGCGCCGCACGACCTCGCACCCGTTCACCTCGATCCCGTGCTGTTCGGCCAGTACGAGGTAGGTCTCGCCCGGCTGGCCGGAGTCGAGATGCCAGTAGGGAACCCGCTCCTCGGTGCCATCGGGCATCGTGGCGGAGACGGACAGCAAGTCACAGGAGACGGACATGGGGGGCACCCTCGCTTCAGGATGCCGGGGAGTTTCGGGGAGTGGGGGAGAGGGACCTGCAACGAGGGCCAGCGTCAGCGCCGGTCGGGGGCCGCCGCCGAAGGCGGAGCGTCGTAGGGGACCAGCCGGTGCAGTTCCTCTTCGAGCGGCAAGAAGTCCCGCTCAAGGGCCATGATCTCGTCATGCATCTCGGCCGCGCATTCCTTCATCTCCTCGAGGAGGCGGTCATTCAGGCGTTCCTTCTCGTCCTTACGCATGTCAGCCACCATACCTACGATGCGAAGCGCGTCAGTCGTCCACCAGCATCCCATTCTCCAGCCGCAGCACGCGGTCCATCACACCGATGACGTCGGCGTCGTGGCTGGCGACAATCACCGTGCGGCCCTGGTCGGTGAAGCTGGTCAGGATCTCCATGATCCGGGCGGCGTTGTCGGCATCGAGTTCGCCGGTGGGCTCGTCGGCGAGGATCAGGGAGGGCTGGTTCACGATGGCCCGGGCGACGGCGGTGCGCTGCTGCTCGCCGCCGGAAAGCTCGCCGGGCAGGTGGTCGGCGCGGTGGGCAATGTTGACCTGCTCGAGCGCGGCGAGCACACGCCGTTCCTTCTCCTGCTCGGCCAGCGCGATCGGGATGAGCGGCAGCATCACGTTCTCCATCACCGTCAGCGCCGGCACGAGGTGCGCGGCCTGGAACACAAACCCCACCGCATTGCGGCGGTACAGCGTCAGACCGTCGTCACTCAAACCCGCCAGTGTCTGCCCGTTGACGGTCACGCTGCCCGAGGTCGGCCGGTCCAGTCCGCCCAGGATGTTGAGCAGCGTGGACTTGCCCGAACCCGAGGGCCCCGACAGGCCGAGCAGGACGCCGGCTGGCACGTCGAACGAGACCTCACTGAGGGCACTCACTTCGCGCGTGCCCGCGGTGTAGAGCTTGCTGACTAGATTGGCGATGAGACCGCTGTGGTTTTCCATGGGTGTCTAGAGCCTGCGCAGGGCCTCCGCCGGGTCAAGTCGGCCGGATCGGTGTGAGGCTGCCAGTCCGGCAATGGAGCCAATCAGGAGCGCGGCGCCAAAGCCAATCAGCAGGATGTCGGCCGAGGGCACCGCCGCCAGGGGCAGGGCCAAGGGCGGCTCGGTGGTCGAGCACGGAGGGAAGGAGCTAAGCGCCGAGGGCAACTCCAGGTGGGCCATCTGGCTGTAGAGGTATGCCAGGCCGCAGCCCACCAGGCAGCCGGCCACGCCGCCGATCAGCCCGCCGAACAACTCCTCGGCCACAAACAGCCGCGAGACATCGAGCCGGCGCCACCCGATCGCCCGCATCAGTCCGACCTCGGACAGCCGCTCGGCCACCGACGACAGCGCGTTGCGCACAATCAGCAGCAGCGCAAACAGCAACACCAGGGCCGACACGCCGAACATCGAGCGCCGGGTCAGGTTCGCCACGGCCGAGGTCGCCGCATCCACATTCTCGGAGGTGGTGATGCTGGTCTCCGGACCGATCCACTGCTGGACCACCTGGCTGACCAGACCAATGTAGCGCGCTTCCTTCAGCGCGATGAAGATCGTGTCCACGATCGGGCCCTTGCCGTACATCTCCTGGGCGGTCTTGAGCGGAATGAACGCCTCCGCCTCGGCAATGCGCGCTGAACCGGACAGATCCACCAGCCCCACGATCTCGAACACATCCTTCGGGCCAAGGTGGATGCTGTCACCCACCGTCTTGCCGACGGCCTTGGCGTACTCCTCGGTGAGCATCACCTGGCGGTCGTCGTAGCGCACCAGGTACCGCCCCTGGGTGATGGCGCAACAACTCTTATCGTCGTCCTGCTCCCGGCTCTTCTCATCCGGCTGCTTCTCGCTGATGCGCACCGGCCCGATGGTCTTCATGGTCGGGTCAATGCCCGCCACCACCGTTGGGTGTCCCTGCCAGAAGGCCCACAGGAGCAGCACGCCGGACACCGCCTCGACTTGTTCGAGGGCCTGCGTCTTGGCCACGACATCGGCGGGTATCTCAGCGAGGTCCTTGGGGAGCTTCACGGGCGCGAAGGGGCAGGGCTTGACGCGGCGTTGCACGACCATGTCGGCCCCGGCCGCTCCGAGCGAGTCGGAGATGGCCCGGCCGACCGAGCTGGAGATCGTCAGCACCGCCACCAGTAAGCCGATCGCCAGCGTGATACCGACCACGGCGAGCGACGTGCGGGTGCGGCGGCGGGTGAAGCCTCGCCAGGCATACGAAAGCAGCAACAGTGTGCTCCTCAATGTTTGGTTCGGTGCCGACCTTCTGAACAATCCCGGCTGTGTCGCCGGTTCCCCGGAGGGCGTCCGGAACGCCGGAATTGCGCTCTGAGGGCCTTTCAAGGCTTGTTGGAGCGGATTTTGGGCCAAGGCAGGAAACCTCTCGTCCTTGAGACTTCTTTGCGGTACAGGTCGGTATCGCTTGAATCACCACGGCTATACTCCAAACAGTCGAGAGAGGCGCAGGTCGGGACCAGGACGCGTTAGCGTCACCCGCAGCGACCAAAGAACTGTTTCAGGGGAGAGTACTATGTTCAAGCAGCTGTGGAAGGACGAAGAGGGACTGACGACCGTAGAGTACGCGCTGTTGCTGGCCCTGGTGGCCATCGCCGCCATCGGCGCGTGGACCACGCTCGG
>CAZZDO010000107.1:11571-13523 GCA_964653205.1 uncultured Armatimonadia bacterium
GCGGGGTAGACACCACAACCAGGCCAGGGGAGGGCGATGGGCTTAACCCAGGCACCCATCGACCCTCCCCACCCAAAGCGCGTCGAGACTCCGTCTCGGCGCCTTTTGGGTTCTGCAGGTCCCCGCTCCCCGCGCGCCGAATCCCTCTCTCGGCGTAGTTCTACTTGATCGGGGGACGGCATGGACACCAGCCCCAAGCCGCTGTTCATCAGCTACCGCTCCACTGACCGCGCACTGGCGCAACACCTCTACGACCGCCTGACCGCCGCCGGCTTCGACGTCTGGTTCGATGTCGAGGCACTCGACCGCGTCGGCCGGTGGCATGAGCTGATCGAGGAGGGCTGCGAGGCCGCCCGCATCATTCTCCCGGTCCTCACCCCGCGCTGGCAGTCGCTGTGGACCGAGTATGAGACCTACGGGGGAGAGGCGGTCGTGCCGCTGGTCTTCGAGGGCGAGTTCGCACAGATCGCCCCGCCGGCCCTGCACGAGTGGCAGGGCATGGTCGAGGACATGCGCGCGGCCGACGACGAGACGTGGGAGAAGCTCTTCCGCCGCCTGTGGGGCTATCTGGCCGAACCCGCGCCCGACAAGCACGCCCGCGTGGATCACCTGCCCATCGCCGCGAACCGGTACTTCGTTGGCCGCGAGCAGGCGCTGCTCGAACTGCACACCCAGCTCTGTCAGACCCCCGCGACGGTTCTAACCCACGGCCCCGCATTCGTCATCGAGGGCTTCGGCGGGGTGGGGAAGACCACTTTGGCCCGGCAGTATGCCGAGAAGTTCTGGCGGCTGTACCGCGATATCCTGTGGGTCTCGGCCGCCAACCCCGAGCTGCTGCCCCTGGAGTTCGCCCGCCTGGCCGAAGCGCTCGGCGTGGCCGAGGGCGACGAGGTGGACGCCAACGCCCGCCGGGCGCTCGAGGAGCTGACCCGCGGGCCGCGCCGCCTGCTCATCATTGACAACGCGAACGACGAGGAGAGCATCCAGGACTGGCTGCCCAAGTCCGGCAAGTGCCGTACGATCATCACCTCCCGGTTCACCGGCTGGTCGGCGGAAGTGCAGACGATGAATGTACACGTGCTGGAGCCGGGGCCCGCGCAGGACCTGCTGATCCGGCGCAGTGGCGTGGCAGACAATGAGACCAACCGCGAGTTGGCGGCCCGGTTGGCCAATGAACTGGGGCGTCTGCCGCTGGCGCTGGAACAGGCCGCCGCCTACATCCAGCAGCAGCGTGGAACGCTGGAGCGTTATCTTGAGCAATACGCGGAGCACCGGGACCGCCTCCTGGCCCGGCGCCAGCCCGGCAGCACCCGCTACCCCGACTCCGTCGCCACCACCTGGCGGATCTCCGTCGAGAAGCTCGGCCCCGAGGCCCTGAACATCCTGCGCCTGCTGGCGTTCGTGGCGCCCGACCCGCTGCCGCGCGACGTCCTGCGGCAGGCCGGGGACATCCTCGGCGGACTGGACGAGTTCGCGGTGGATGAGGCCCTGATGGAACTGCACCGCTACTCGCTGATCGAGCTGCACGATGAGGACGGGCCGCTGACCATCCACCGCCTCCTGCAGGCGGTGCAGGAGGACGGGCTGGAGGCGGGGGAGAGGCAGGAGTGGGTCGAGCAGGCGCTGCGCGTAGTGCGGCGTGCCTTCCCCGAGGCCGACTGGCGCAACTGGCAAGTGTGCGAGGAGTTGCTGGCCCATGCCCTGGTCGTCTCGGTCCACGCCGACAAGTACGAGGTCCTGACCCGCGAGGCGGGGCTGCTGCCCTATTTGGTGGGGCATTTCTTCAGCGAGCGGGGCCAGATTTCGGCTGCGCTCGCTCCGCTCGCGCAGGCCACCGCGCTCTTCGAGCGCCTCGCCCACGCCGACCCCGGCAATGCCCAATGGCAGCGCGACCTCTCCGTCAGCCACATCAAGCTCGGCGACGTGCGCACCGCCCAGGGCGACCTCACCGG
>CAZZDO010000108.1:0-13509 GCA_964653205.1 uncultured Armatimonadia bacterium
CCCGCGCTCGAAGGCAAGCCGCCGTGGGAGCGGCAGGTGATGCTGGAGAGCAAGCACATCACGACGGTCGTGCCCGGGCAGGCGTATCGGCTGACCGTGTGGCTGAAGGCCGCCGCCGCGGCCACCCCCGTGACGCTGGAGGCCCTGGCGTACAAGGGCGGGGCGTGGGATGTGCGCTTCACGAAACAGGCGAACGTCGGGACGGAGTGGCAGCAGGGCGAGGTCGCCTTCCGCTTTCCGAAGCCGGGCGAGGCCAACTACCACGAGGGCATGGGGGAGACGTTCTACGTGCGGGTGATCCTGCGCCAGGACGCCGGCGAGCTGTGGGTGGACGACACGGACTTGCGTGCGGCCACGCTCATGGACGAGTGGGAGGCGTGGCAGGCGCAGGGGATGGATCGGCACTCGATCGTGGCGGACCCGAAGTTCGTGGACGCCGCGCACGACGACTACCGCCTCCAGGCCGACTCGCCCGCGTTCAAGCTCGGGTTCGAGGCGATACCAGTCGAGAGGATCGGCTGCTATCAGGACCCACTGCGGGCGTCTTGGCCCATCGCGACGAAGCCCTGACGCAAGATCAAACGACGGTACTCCTTTGGGGCAAGTGCTACTCATGCGCCATCCCTGCTATCCGCTCACGGTTCTCATTCTCGCGTACGGGGCGCTGATGTTTGCAGCGACGTTCGGCAGCGCGGCCGACTCACTCCGTGCCGAGGTCCCGCTGGCCGAGTGGCGCTTTCAGCCGGGGCATCTGGGCGCGGAGCCCGTCGCGGCGGACTGGGTGGCTGTGAAGCTGCCCTACGTCTGGACCCAGACGTGGCTGCGACCGGCCGCGGCCGCGAGGGCCGCGTGGGCCAAGGTGGACCTGCACGACCTCAACAGCGGCTGGTACGAGACCGAAGTGACCATCCCCGCCGACTGGCTGGGGCGGCGGATCGCCCTGGACTTGCGGGGCGTGCAGTGTGACGCCATCGTCTCCGTGGGCGCCCGGCGCGTGGCCGAAGTGAAGGGCCCGGACGGCCGCGTCGAGATCACCGAGGTGGTGACTCCCGGCCAGACCGTGCGCGTGCGGTTGTGGGTGACGCGCTGGTGGGAGGGCACCGCCAACCAGCGGTCGAGCGACCTGCTGCGCGACATGACGATCCAATCCGCCTCTCGCAGTGAGTGGTATCACACCGAGGAGGAACTGCGCCGGGCGATCCCTGGCGGCATCTCTGGCGGGGTGTCGCTGCTGGCGCTGCCGCCCGTCTTCGAGATCACCCACGCGGCCGTCTCCACCAGCGTACGGAACAAGACGCTGGGCGTGGCACTGGAGTACCGGGCCCTGAAGCCGCCGCCGGGCGCGCGGCTGAAGCTCCAGGTGTCGGAGATTGACGGAAAGACGGCGGGGCTGCCGACGCTGGAGGCGCCGGTGCAGGATGCCGACGGCCAGACGCTGACGCTGCCCTGGGCCAACCCGCGCCTGTGGGAGGTCGGGGCGCCGCATCTGTACCGGCTGCACGTGAGCGTCGTGGGGCCGGATGGCGTCACGCTTGACGCGTACCCGCCGGTGCGGTTCGGCTTCCGCGAAATCTGGACGCAGGGGAACCAACTGATCCTCAACGGCCACCGGCTGCGCCTGCGCATGGCCACGTTCACCCCCGGCGTGCCGCAGATGTTGATGTACGAGGGGATGGGCTGCAACGCGATGGCCTTCCAGCCCAACCCGACGGGCTGGTATCAGGTCTGGGGGCTGTTCCCCGGGCCCGGGCTGCAGGGCGGGACGCGCGAGTTGCTCGACGCGGCCGACGAACGCGGCTGGGCGGTGTACATGCCGGTGCCCGGCGTGAGCGTGATCCGCGACGCCCTGCTCAGGCCCGAGTTCGCGGCCCTGTATCTACGCGACTTGCACACCTGGCTGCGGGGGCTGGACCGCGAGAACCGCCCCTCGATCCTGATGTGGACGCCCTCGATGAACACGCAGGCGGTGTTGTGGCCCGAGACGCTGGGCCGCCGGCCCACGTCGCCGCAGCCCGGGTGGTTCGCGAAGGTCGAGGAGCTGATCCGGTCGGTGGATGCGACGCGGCTTATCTATCACCACCAGGGCGGCGCGACCGGAGACGTGCAGACCTCGAACCTGTACCTGAACTGGATCCCGCTGGCGGAGCAGGAGGAGTACCTGTCGGCCTGGAGCCGCGAGGGCGACGTGCCGTGGGGCGGCATCGAGCACGGCGCCCCGCTCACCGTGGACTTCTTCCGCCGCAAGCGCATCCCGTACTTCACCGAGTACGCGGCCATCTACTTCGGCGACGCCGCCTACGCCGCCGAGAAGGACGAGTACGTCGCGGCCGGGCTGAGGTTACAGGAAGGCCCCGCGCCGAGTTCGCCCTTTGGCGGCGTCTCGCAGCTCGCCAAGGACGGGGCGCTGGTCCACATCGGCGACTGGACGGCGTACTATCGCGTCATGGACCTGGTCATCCGCGGCGTGAACAAGGCCTGGCGAGGGTGGGGGCAAAACGGCGGCATGTTCCCCTGGTTCTTTGATGTGGGCTTCGGCGCACCGCCGGGCTACAAGCCGGGGCACATGGGCTACCTGTACGACGGCCTGACGGGCACGCCTGAGGAGTTGCACCGACGCCCGGCGTGGGCCAACCCGCTGTACGACGCTTACCGCGACACGATGCAGCCGCTGCTGGTCACTCTTGGCGGGCCGCCCGAGCGCTTCACCGCGCGCGAGCCGCGCTACGCCGCCGGGGACAAGGCCGAGCGCAGCATCGTCGCCGTGTGGGACGGGCCGGGCAGCCGGGCCTTTGCGGCGCAGTGGAAGCTGGAGGCCGGCGGCAAGACGCTGGAGGGCGCGGAGCAGTTCCGCATGGCCGCCGGGGACATCGAGAAGCGGCCTCTGCGCTTCACGGCGCCGCCGGTCACGAAGCGCACGCCGGCAACGCTGCGGCTGACAGTTCAGGGCGGCGACGGGCAGGTCATCAGCCGCGACGAGGTCGCGCTCACGTTCTTCCCGAAGCTGCCGGCGGCGCCGCCGCTGCAGGCACGGTGGGGGCTGTACGACCCCGCCGGCGAGACGGCGCAGGAATGGGCGAAGGTCGGGCTGAAGGCGCGCGCCGTCACGGTTGGGCAGAGCCTGGCGGGCCTCGAGGCGCTGGTCATCGGCCGGGGCGCGCTCGGCCGCGAAGCCAAGCTGCCCTTCACGCCCGAGGACGTGCAGCGGGGCCTGCGTGTGCTGGTGCTGGAGCAGCCACTGGAGGGCCTCGAAGCCCTCGGCTTCCGGGCGCAGGATGTCGTGCCACGCCACGCGTTCCGCCGCGTGCCCGATCATCCCGCGCTGGCGGGGCTGACGGACGACGACCTGGCGAACTGGCGCGGGGCGGGGCAGCTTCTGCCCGCGACGTCGGCGGGGATGCGCGTGTGGCCGTGGCCGCACGGCCCGCACTGGGGCAACACCGGTTCGGTCGCCTCGGTCGTGATCGAGACGCCGCACCGGGGCGCGTTCACGCCGCTCCTGGAGTGTGAGTTCGACCTGGCCTACACGCCGCTGCTGTCGTGGCGGCATGGCCGGGGCGAGGTGCTGTTCTCGCAGCTTGACCTCACGGGGCGCCTCGGATCGGAGCCGGCGGCGGATCGCCTGGCCCGCAACCTGCTGCGCGCGCTCGATCTTCCCGGCGGCGCCGACCAATCGCGGGAAGCCATTCTCCTGGGCGATGACGCGGAGGCGCGGGCGCTGCTCGACGGTCTGGGCCTCTCCTGGCGCGCCGATGGTGGCGAGGCGTTGCCGCCGGGGAACGTTGTGGTCGTGCCGCAAGCGGCCGCGGCGGGATGTGGGGCGCGGCTGGCCGCGTTCGTCAAGGCCGGCGGGAGCGCGGTGTTCCTGCCGCAGAGCGCGGATAGTCTGACCGCCGCCGGGCTGCCGTGGCAGCTGCCCCTGGCCGATGGCCGCGCCGCCCGCGTGGCCCCGAGCGCCATCGGTGATGATGCGCTGCTGCGCGGCGTGGGCCCGCAACTGACGCATTGGCGGACTTTCCTGACAGGCGGCGTATTTGCGGCGGAGGGACTGCCTGCGGGGGCGACGCGCCTGCTCGACGGGTGGCTGCTGCGCGTCTCGGCCGGCCCGGGCCAGTGGGTGTTCTGCCAGGTGGACCCGCACGCATTGCGCGAGGGGGAGAACTTGCTCCGGGCGCGCTGGAACGTGCAGAAGCTCTACCGGCAGCTCCTGACCAACCTCGGCGTGGCAACCGACCGGGCCGTCACGCGGCAGTTGCTCGCGCCGCAGAGCTTCGCCCCGATGCGCGACGTGGGCGTCTGGCAGGTGCTGCAATACGCGACGCCGATCGCGACTGAGAGACAGGGGAACGCCCTGCCGGGTCTCGGGCGGCCGCTCGCGGCCGAGCAGTGGGTGCAGCAGCCGGACGCCGCGAAGCGCCGGGACTTCGTGTGGCGGCTGCGCGCGGCCGACAAGAACGGCTACCTGAATCTCACTCACGTGGCCACGCCGAAGGAGGGGCAGGCGGGCTACGCGGTGACGCACGTGTACAGCAGCGTGACGCGGCAAGCCACCTTCGCCCTGTCAGCCGACTACTGGCTTGTGTTCCGCGTGAACGGGGCGGTCGTGCTCGACCAGAGCCGCGACTCGCGGCCGGCGGCAGCACCCCGGCCCGGCGAGGTGCGGCTGCAAGCGCCCCTGAAGGCCGGGTGGAACCGCCTGGAGGCGCGAGTGGCGTCGGGCAGCGCGGGCTTCGGCTTCTGGTGCCAGATCAGCGACCCCGGCGACCTGCGCGTGATGCCGAATGTGACCGCGCCGGAAGGGAAGCCCGGAAGCGTGCCGGCGCCGTCGGAACTCCGCGCCGAGCCCGTCGCGTCGGGGGTGGAGTTGCTCTATGCGGAGCCGCTGCAGAAGGAGGATGACCCCTATGGCTACACCGCGTGGTAGGGTGCTGGGGCTGGGGCTGGCCCTGCTGCTCGCGTTGGCGCTGGGGCCGGTCGGGGCGGAGGAGCAGGTGCTGCTGGAGGACAGCTTCAGCGGCAAGGAGATCGGCAGTCGCCCGGGGCCGTGGGTCTACTTCAGCGACGACGGGAACGAGATCACTGTCGCCGCGACGCCGCACCCGGGCGGCGCGATTGGCGACCGGTGCCTGAAGATCACGCGCCGCGGCGGCACGGTCTGGAAGCCGATGGTCAGTGGCTGGGGCGCGGGCGTGCCCGACAGCCCGCTGCGGCTGGACTTCGACTGGTATCTGCCGGCGCTGTCAGGCAGCGCCGAGGCGGTGCTCTCCGTCACGCTGCGCGGCGACGGGAACATCAACATCGTGTCCGTCGGCCTGGGTGGAACGGGCGGCGTGTCCATCAGCCAGGACGGCGACGGGGCGGTGCCGCTGGGCTTCCCCGTACGGGCGGGCGAATGGGGCCACCTGACGATTGTGGCCGACCCGGTCTCCCGCAAAGCGGAGGGGGCCTTCGACATCGCCATCACGCAGGGCCCGGAGCGGGCCGACTACCCGAACGTGCCCTTCCGGCCCGACCACAAGGGCGCCTACCCGGACGCGCTCTGGTACAGCCCGACCCTCCACGTCGGCGGCGGCAGCCCCGAGCATCCCGCCGAGGCGTACGTGACGAATGTGAAGCTGACCACAACGGAGCCCCGCGCCTACCGCTGACGTCTTCCCAGACTCTACTTCGGCGCCAACTGGACCGCGTCCAGTCCCATGTAGTAGCCCTTGGACTGCTCGTTCTTGCCCACCGACTGCAGCTTCAGCCGGTGCGTCCCGGCCGCCGGGGGTGCTTGCGGGCTTAGGACTTCGCGATGCGGTAGCCCAGCAGCAGGATGGCCTTGATGGTCTCCATGGCCGTGCTGCGGTCATACTGCTTCTCGGAGTCGGGCAGGTCGGCGTAGGGCACCAGGCACGGGTGGAGCTTCTGGTCATCATCGCGTTGCGGGCCGTACCGCCAGCCGTCGGCCATGCGCTGGGCGGCCCAGATGTCGTGGGCGTTTTCGGCCAGGTACTCCGTCAGCGCCGCGAGTTCGGCAGGCAAGGTGACGGCTGAGGTATCCAGTGGCTGCGGTTGGTAAGGCATGGGCAACTCCAGTCTCTTTGTA
This sequence comes from uncultured Armatimonadia bacterium, assembly GCA_964653205.1. Taxonomy (GTDB): domain Bacteria; phylum Armatimonadota; class Zipacnadia; order Zipacnadales; family UBA11051; genus JAJFUB01. The sequence goes on from CAZZDO010000108.1 coordinate 6,086, forward strand.
TGGTCGGTCAAGGCCCCGGGACAGTCGCCGGGCGGGCCCGGGCCGCGCGCGCCTTCCCGGCGGCTGCTCGGCGGCGGGCGGGGCGTCGCTTCGTCTTGAGCAGCAACGCCTTGTAGCCGACATCCGCCAGGAGTTGGGGAATGGCTCGGACCATGTCTTCATCTTTGGCCCGCTCGGCCAAAGGTAATTCCGCCCACTCGACCAGCAGAGGATGGTGCTTGAGGCCATTGTCCCGCTTCTCGGCGTATGACCAGCCGCTGGCTCGCCGCTCGCTGCACCAGCCCAGATGCTCGGCCCTGGCCAGCCGCTCGAGTTGCTGCTCGATCGCCTCGGCCAGGAGCACTTGCCAATTCTCCTGGCTGTCCCTTGCGGTGAGTGGCTCGAGGACGAAGTCAATGAGCGCCAGGTGATCCGGGATGCGGCGCGCGGCGGCACGGTTGGACGCCTTAAGGTCGGGCGACAGCGCTTCGTAGTCCTTCCGTACGGTGGCGTCCACCGCGGCGGCGGACTTGGGTCCTCTCGTCTTCTTGCGCCGTTCCGCGTCGCTGATGAAGCTACGATGGAGCCTGCGGGCCAAGTCTTCCAGATCGGGATGGCGCTTGAAGGCATCGCGCTCGGTCAGCAGGCGGCAGAACTCCTCGGCGTCCGTCTCACGGTTGAGCAGGGGCCGGGCCGGCAGGGCGGAGCGATGCAGACAGCCGCCGCCGCAACCGCTCTCGATGGCCTTGATGATCTTCTCGAACGAGCGCGAGCCGTGGTGGTACTTGGACACCCCCAGGAGTGCGTAGAGCAGCCCGGAGTCGATGTCGAGTTCGGCGTTCGCCTGGTCCCCAACCAGGCCCAGCACGCTGCGCAACACCAGGGCGCGGCGGATCGGCCACGTGATGTCATGGCAGCCGGGCTCCTCTTGCTGGTTGGGGCCCAGCACGTTCAGGAAGCCATGGAGCCGCGAGACGAAATCTGGCCCCTTCGCCAGCCGGTAGCTGCGGTACCGGTCCTGTTCCTGCTCGTACTGCCGCCGGCGATCCTGGCGGTCGAGTGGTTCCAGCGCCGCCAGTTTCTGTGCGGTTGGCGGCTTCGGTTGCTCCACCCCGAAGCGCTCCAGCGTGTCGGCGGTGCCCCCGGCGAAGACGAAGATGCACTTGCCGAGCGGATGGATGATCTGCCCTTCCTGGAATTCGCCATCCTGCATGGGCGCCAGCAAGTACTGGAGCCATTCATACTCGCGCGAGTCGAACTCGTCCCAGAAGGCGACCGGGGTCGTCCCTTTCAGCACAGCGTCGCGCACCCGGTGGAAGGCCCCGATGAGTTCCTCCGGGCCGCTGAACTGGGAGAGATTGAAGTTCAGCAGCGGCACGTCCTTGCCCAGCACCGCCCTGGCCAGGGCCTTGACGGCGAAGGACTTGCCAGCGCCCGGGGGGCCGAAGACACCGATGCACAACGGCTTCTCCTGAACTTTCTGGTCTTCGTACTCACGGATGAGTATCTGCAGCGAACGCAGGCTCTCGATCTCGCTGCGGTCCACGGTGAAGAGGGCGCCCAGATGTAGGCAGGGCATGTCGGACAGGGCCTGCTGGCCATATCGCGCCGTCAGTTGCCCCAGCCCAATGAGCGGCGCCTCGACAATCTCTGCATCGCCACGGGGGCGTTGGAGATGGGTCAGGATCGTCCACGGGCAGTCCGGCGGCGCCGGGCACGCGGCGTCGGGCATGGGCACCACCATCGCGCCCTTGGGCGGGGTGGCGATGGCCTTCCCCAGCTCGGCGACGGGCAGCCCCGGTGGCGTGTCCGCGATGGGCCCGTGCCCCAGCTCCAACAAGCGCCGCCGGGCGGCGAGACCTGCGGTGATACCCTCGGGCATCGCCCGACGCATGGCGCCGACATCCGCGAAGGGGCTCTTGCTGTCAGCGTTCGTCAATGACTCCTGGTGGCGCTGCATCAGGTGGTGGGCGATACCGACCGTGAAGCAGGTCTGGAAGCCATAGGACGTACCGTCAATCTTGCGGGCGTGTTCGCCTTCCATCTCACCCGGGTCAAAGATCAGGTGGGCCGTCAGTTCCTTGCACCCCGGGGTGCGCGTCGCCCACAGCGCCCCCGCCGACCCGTAGCTGACGACTACATGGGCTGCCTGGGCCAACTGCGCGGCCAGCGGATCGCGCTGGAGGGCTTCCAGCGTCTGTTCGGCGCACAGTTCCCACGACAGACGCCCATTGATCTCGATGTCCGCCCGACGCAAGTCACCGGCGGACACGACCACGATTAGCCGGTCGAGCACGTCCTGCAGTTCCGCCCACAGGTCGCCGGCACACAGTGGCCAGCTCATCTTCAGGAGGTAGAAGCCCGCGCCTTTCTGCTTGGTGTCAGGCCAGGCGGGGCGGGCGGGCCCATGCCGGAACAGGATGCCGCCATCGTCAATGACGGTGAGGGCGGGCGACTGCTCTGACGACGGGCGGCGACGGGTGAAGGGGAAGCCCCCGGGCTTCTTCTCCGTGGGGCCGTAGCCGAAAGCGGGCTCGACGCGCCAGACTTGGTCCTCCGCGTCCTTCGCGCCCGGCTGGGGTCGCCATACGCCGTAGGAGTGGAGGTTGGAGGGGATTCGGTTGCGGGCGCCTCTCGTCTCCAGGTCCAGGTGCGCTTCGTACGCCACACCCGGCCGCGAGGGTCTGCGTAGAGGTGGCTGGCCGCCCTGGCGGCGCTTATCGTTTTCCTTGCGCCACTTGTCGAGGGACTTGTCCCACTGCAGGTCCGCCGCTGCTTTCGCGGCCGCAGCCAGCAGCCTCTGCGTGAGCGCGGCGCCCCCCAGACTTTCGGTGAAGACGGTGCCCGGCTCCGCGAAAGACGTGGCGGCCGTCTTCACGCCGCCGTACAGGTGGCAATCCAGAACGATATCTCCGGTGACCGCAACGTGCCCGATGTCCGCTGACATGGGAGGACCCCTCCTGTGTGCCGGTCCCGCGATAGCGCCGGCTGCGTGTCGCTAGCACCTTCCCCGTGGTGGGCCGACATTCCTGCGGCTGCTACCTCACGCCGGTCTCGACGATCACGCGCTCCGGCGCCGTGCTCAGATAGGGCAGGGCGTCTCCGGCCAGCCAGAACGTTACGTCCTGGCGCGGGAGGATCTGCAGCTTCCACACCTTCCCGGCCTCGTCCGGCTTGACCTCGACCGCCATCTCGCCGCCGCCGTAGTAGCCGTCGCGGTCGAACGCGATGCGCCCCGTCGGTGAGGTGATGATGAAGCGCGCGGTCTCGTCCGGGCCGCCGTCCTGGGCGCCCAGGCGGAAGGTCTTGGCGCCGGCGGGCACGTAGAAGTAGCGCGTGATCGTGCTGCAGTACAGGTTCACCGGGTCGGCCTTCGTCGCCATCAGCGCCACCGGGCGCACTGCCGTGGTGAGCGTGACCGAGCCGCTGTCCGGCACCAGCTCCAGGAAGTACGCCCCCGCTGTCGCGGCTGCCAGCTCAATCGTCTCGCTCTTGTCCACGGCGATGCTGCCCTGTTTGAGGGGCCTCAGGTCCGGGTCGAGCAGGCGGTAGCGCAGGCTGTTGGTGTATTGCGTCACGCGGACGTTGCTAAGCGTCACGCTGATCTTCTCGCCGGCGGACGCGTACAGGACCAGCTTGGCGGTCTTGCGCAGGTGAGCCAGTTCAGCGTCCGTCGGCTGCGGCCAGGCGTCTGCGCTTGTCAGCAGCGGCTCGAGCAGCGGCTGCACGTTGACCTTGAGGAGGGCGAGGGAGCCCTCTTCGTCGGGGCGGTCGGTGTAGCCCGCGCGGAGCTTGATCGTGTTGGTCCCACGCGCCGTCACGGGCACGGTGAGGTCAACCCTCAGGGGTGTGTTCTTCAGCGCGGGGGTGGCCGTCGGCTTCTCCGGCAGCGTCACGCCCCAGCCCTCGGGGGCTTCGGCCTTGAGCCACACGTTCAGGTCATAGGGCGACCAGTTGCGCAGGACGATATCGGCGGTCGTCGGCCGCCCCGACACGGCCGTGGCCGGGAGGTCCTGGCCCTGCAACTCGAAGGGCCGGTTGGCATCGAGCAGCAGAACGGCGCTGAGGGCATAGTCCTGCCCGTCGCTGGTCACACGTGTGGTCGTCACGAGGGGCACGAGGCGCTCGACATGCTCCAGGTTGTCGCAGAGCAGCTCAAGGTCCGCCCTGCCGGGTCCGGTGGGCGTGATCTTCACGTGCGCGCCAAGGCCCCGCCCCACTGCCCGGGCTTCCGGCTGCTGCGGGCGCGTCAGTCCATCGGTGAAGTACCGCGCCGCTGCGGGCAGGCCCGGCGCCAGCCAGTCATGTTGGGACTGTAGCACGGGCACGGCGCCCACCTGCGCGGCCACGAGGGACTGGACTTGCTGCTGCAGGCGCATCAGCGGTGTCTCGGGGACGAGCGCGCCGGGGACGTCGTCACAGTTCGCGACGAGACCGGCGAGGGCCACGCTGAGCTTCGCCAGCGTCGCCTCGGAGGGCTTCTGCGTGAAGGCCTTGAGCGCCGCCTGCACCGGGGGCACGAAGGACGAGGGACTCGTGCTGCCGCTGCCGTCCAGGGGATTGAGGTCCGGCTGCAGCAGCACGCGCAGGTAGGCGCCGATGTCCTCCAGGCGCGCGTAGCCCACGCTGTACGGCCCGCCCTGCGGCAGCGTCATTTCGTTCGCCATCGCCGCACTCACGCGGCGCACGACGCGGCCCTGCCCGTCCGCCACGACGATGAGGCCCGGCTCGGCGAAGGCCAACAATACGCCGCCGGTAACGCGGCAGGAGAGATGCCGCTCGTCGCCCGAGTCCACAATGATCTCGCCTTGCCCGCGCACGGTCACCGGCAGCGGCCGCAGCAGCGCGAAGGGCTTGTGGGCGGTCTGCCGAGGGAGAGCCACGCCTTCAGGGAGCTTCGGCCGCACGCCCTGCCGGACCACGAGTTCCCCTTGCTCGTTCCATGTCATTGGCGTCGCAGCGGTGGCCATGGCGCTGCAGGCATTCGCCACCGGACCGTCGCCGCAGGCCCACAGTGTGCCGGGCTCCGCCGCCAGCGGTTCGAAGGGCTTGCCGTCGGCGGTCAGCAACTCCCACGGGGTGTCGAGCAGCTTCCGCCCCTGCGAGGCCTTCGCCGGGTCGGAGGTCATCACAAGGAACACGATCTTGCGGCCCGGGACAGTGAGGCGATGCGCGCCCGCCGCCGCGCCGAGGACTTGCGGCTCGCGTGGCCACGTGCGCACGAGCTTGGCGTCGGCCTTCAGGCCGACGGCCTCGGGTTTCAGCGTCAGTTGCGCGTCCTGGGGCTGGTCACTGATGTTGCACAGGACGAGGCCGATGTCGCCGCCGCGCCGCCACGCCGAGGCGAGCACCGCCGGGCCGTCCCAGGTGCGCGTGGTGCCCTTGCGGATCTCGTAGCTGACGCGGTAGGGCGCGCACGTCAGGGCGAGGCCGGGCGCGGCGGGCACCGCCGACGTCGTCGGACTCACGCTCATTGGCACCGCCTCCCCGCCGCACAGGAAGGGCATCCCGGCGACGTAGTAGGCCTGCACGACCTCGCGCAGCATCTCGGAGTTCGGGTCGCCCTCCCGCGGGAGGGGGGCGATGGGCGGCGAGTGCAGCGCCTGCGCGCCCCAGATGAGCATGTTGCCCGTCTCCCAGGCGAAGCGCGCCGGGTCGTATGCGAGCGTCACGTCATCGCCGAAGTTGATCGTGTCCTGGTGGTAGACGAGGTCGAAGAGCGGGAAGACCTGCTCGCCGGGGCGCGGATACGAGCGGCTGATGTCGAGGGTCAGGTAGCCGTCCATCAGGTCAATCAGCCACTCGCCGCACTCTTCGGGGAAGAAGCACGCGCCGGGGTCGAGGCGGCGGATCTGCGAGCGCATATCGAGCATCATGCGGCGCTGGCCCTGGGCGTAGTAGTTGCCGCCCCGCAGGCTGTGCCCGTGCGTTGCGTCGTAGCACGGCAGTGAGGCGGTGGCCGTGAGACAGTCGAGATAGACGCCGCTGAGGCCGTGCTCGACGACCTGCCGGTACGCGGTGTCGCCGACCTCCTTCTGCCATTGCTGCGCGCCGGGGCACATGTAGGCGTAGAACTCGTTGTGGATGTCCCAGATCGGGATGTTGCCGCACTCGTCCTTGATCGCCCCGGCGTCGCCGTGCTCCTTGAGGTAGGACTGCGTGTCCTGATCCCAGATCACGGCATTGGTGTAGGGCAGGGGCCGCACGCCCATGTCCTTCGCGTCGCGCACGCCGGCGACGTAGTACGGGTCCACCGGCAGCATTTCGGGGTAGTTGTCGTCGAAGACGGCGATGGTGCCGCGGTAGTAATGGGACGCGATGGGCACGCGCAGCCACTTGGCGTAGGCGGCCCATTCGGGCACGACCTTGGCGGGCTCGTGGTAGAACTTGGCCCAGAAGCCGATCTCGCGGAACCAGTCGGGCGTACTGTAGGCCGGGTCGGTCGTGCCTGGCGGCTTCTGCGACGGCCCGGCCAGTTGCAGGCCGCGGTAGAGCTTGCAGGCGGTGAACACATCACCCGTGAAGGGCTGCACGACGACATCGTAGGGAAGGTCGTAAACGACCTTGAAGCTGTCCTGCCGGGGCAGCGGCCAGGCTGGCACGGGAGGAATGTGCTCGATCGAGGCCTGCAGCACGCCGGGGACAGTCTGGCTGTCGGCACCGATGCGCTTGTAGTAGAAGTCGCGGTCTGCAGTGGCCCACAGGAGGCCCTGGGCATCGTGCCGATCCATCATCCAGCCGCTTTCCATCAGGCTGTGCGCGACGGGCTCGGTTTGCGGCTCGCGCCGGTCGGGCGTGCCCCAGGCGGCCATGAACTGCATGGACAGCGTGGAGGGATAGGTGGCGCCCCAGCGGCCGGGATGCCGGCACGGGTCGCGCCCCAGACGGCCGAGGTACTGCGGGAAGGCCAGGAAGTCTTCACCCATGGGCCGCAGGGCCAGGCGCGGGAAGTCCGCCTGCCACAGCACGCCGGGCGCGACGCCCGCCACGCCGATCCGCCAGCGCGAGGCCCCGTCCGCGGCGAGGCGGATCGTGACCTTGACCGTCAGATCGCAGCCCTGCTTTGCGCCCACGCCGAGCCACGTGACGGTGAGCGACTCGGCGGCGCTGGCCTCGAGGACGTGCGTGGCGTCGGCGGTCGAGAGCGTGATCGCGCCGCCGTCGGGCTTGTGGAGGAGCAGCCGCCACGGGGAGCGGTCGAAGGGCTTGTCCGCCGGGGGCTCGGCGATGCGGTTGACGCCGTGGCTGGAGATCTCCGTGATGGCGAAGCCAGCGGCGGGGTCGAGGGTGACCGTCGCGGCGGCGTTGGTCAGCCGCCCGGCCATGGCCGGCGCGAGCGCGGCGAGGATGAGGGGCAGGGAGATGGCGAGGCGGTTCATGAGTTGCTCCTGTCTTGCGGCCGGGGCACCTGGCGACTGAAAGCTGCTGCAAAGCCTAGTTGCGGG
>CAZZDO010000109.1:0-13471 GCA_964653205.1 uncultured Armatimonadia bacterium
GTCCTGTAGGGCGGGGGCTTGTACCCCGCCCAATTCGTTCGGCTAGGGCCGTGCCGGGCGGGGTACAAGCCCCCGCCCTACAGAACGGCAACGGCTACAGAGCCTCCTCCCCCACCTCGTCCTCCTCCTCGGCCTTCGGCTGCCCGGTCGCGAGGCTGAACAGGTAGCCCAGCACGAACGTCGCCACGCAGCCGATCAGCGCGTACCACAGGAACGAGACCTTCGTCTGGAAGACCACGAAGGCGAGTAGCAGCGAGCCAAAGAACGCGCCGAGCAGCGCGCCCTGCGACGTGGCGCGTTTGGTCAGCATCCCCAGCAGGAACACCCCCAAGAGCGGCCCGCCCAGCATCCCCATGATCTTGTTCGTCGCCTCAATCAGCGTGCCGAGCAGCGGCATCAGGAACGCCACCGCCGTGGCCAGGACGCCGTAGAGGCCGGTGAGCCACTTGGAGATCCGCAGCAGCCGGTCGGGCTCCGGGTCGCGGCCCATGCTGCGGCGGTAGAAGTCCACGATGCTGGCGGTGCTCAGGGCGTTGATGCCCGACGAGACGGTGGACATCGTGGCCGCGAAGATCGCCGCGACGAGCAACCCCGGCAGCCCGCGCGGCAACTCATTGACCACGAAGTACGGCAGGATGCGGTCCTTCTGCGCCAGGTCCGGCAGCCGGTCGGGGTAGGTGTAATAGAACGCGAAGAGCACCGCGCCCATCAGGTAGAAGATGATGACGACCGGCAGCGTGATGATGAGCTTGAACCACAGGGACTTGGCGGCCTCGGCCTTGCTCTTGGCCGTCAGGTAGCGCTGCACGGAGATCTGGTCGGTGCCCATCTGCACGAGGTTGTTGAACAGCCCGCCCAAGAGCGCGCCCCAGAAGGTGCATCGCACCGTCAGGCTCCAGTCGAAGTTGGCCCAGTTCAGTTTGCCGGCCGCGGCTGCGATGTCCCACGTGCCGGCCAGCCCGCCGGGGATGCGGCTCATGGCGATCCAGCCAATCGCGATCTGCCCGCCAAACAGCACGAAGAACTGCATCACGTCCGTCCAGATGACGGCCTTCATGCCGCCGAGGGTCGTGTAGACGGTCGTCAGCAGGCCGATCACGGCGATGGAGAGCCACAGGGGCAGGCCGGTGACGCTCGCCAGTGCCAGCGCCGGCGCGTAGATGGCCAGGGCGAGATAGAACACCACGCGGATGATGAACATGGCCGACGACCAGGTGCGCACCTGCAGGTCGAAGCGGCGCTCGAGGTACTCATAGGCGCTGTAGAAGTTCGCCCGGTAGAAGCGCGGCAGGAAGACCAGGATGATGATCGGGGTGGCGATGAAGAAGGAGAGGATGGTCACGGCATAGGTCAGGTCGTAGTTGAAGACTTCGGTCGGCGCGCCGAGGTAGCTGATCCCCGAGAACAGCGCCGCGATGACCGAGATCGCCACCACGAACCAGTTCATGCTCTGCCCGGCCAGGAAGTAGTCCTTGACCGTGCGTTGCTCCCTGACGAACCAGACCCCCAGCGCGACCGAGGCGGTCACGTAGATGATGAACACAGCGTAGTCAAGCGGCGCGAGGGTGGCGGTCATGGCATCACTCGCAGGGGGTTGTGACTACTCTCGAAACTGCAGCGCGAACAGGTCGGCGTCCTTCATCTGCACCCGCAGTCGCACCGTCTGCCCGGCCAGGGCGCTCACGTCCGGGCCGGCCTGCCACGCGACTACGCGCTCGATTTCGTCGCCGAAGACCGGCCGGCAGTCGGCGAGCGTGTAGCCCGGCAGTGGCTGCCCGGCGGCGTCCTGGATCTCCACGCGTACTTCACCCGCAGCGGAGGTGGCGACATTCAGCACCAGGCGCGCGCCCGTGAAGCGTAGCGGGTGCGTCAGCATCTCGCCGGGCGTGTATCCCGCATGGACCGAGGCGAAGCCGTCGGTGCGCAGGGAATAGCGCGCTGCGTGGCAGGTCGGCTGGGCGTAGTGGCAGTGGGCGTACAGGGACATCTCGGCCGGGCCGGCGGGGACGACACCCAGGCCCGGGTAGTTGGTGCGTGAAATCCAGTTGCCGGGCTCCAGCCCCGGGCGGATGAAGCTCTCCAGGAAGGTGCGGTCGTAGCAATTGCCGCCCCGGCTGGTCATCAGGACGCCGTCGGACACGTCGTGCCAGTACGAGGGATGCACGTCAATCGCCGCGGCGGTGGCCTCGTCAATCGCGACCCTATCCGGCCAGAAACGGGCGGCGAGTGAGAGGTAGAGGTGCGGGGCGCGGAAGTACGGGTGGGTCTGCTGGGTGTACAGGTGCTCGAACGGCGCGTCGCCGGTGTCCATCTCGACCGGGTCGGACCAGTGGCGGAAGTCGGGTGAGGCGCTGCGGCTGACCCACCGATAGCCCCCCTCCCCCACTGACTTCCAGGTGCGGAAGTAGAACAGGTAGCAGCCCTCAGGTTCGGACCAGAAGGGGACGTTCTGGGAGTCGAAGGCGAAGGCCGTCGAGGTGATGACGGGCTCCTCGACGAGCCGGCGCCAGCGGATTCCGTCGGCTGAGCCGAAGATGAAGACCCCGGTCTCGTGCAGCCCGGCCATGGCCTTGAAGCGCTCATCCGGCCGGCAGTCGGGGTGTGTGTCAAGGAAGGGGGCGAAGTTGTGCCCCACCCCGCTGGTGCCGTCGAGGATGACGTTGTAGCCCGCGGGGCTCAGGTCCAGGCGGGGCTTGTGGAAGGTCCGGCCATCGCTGCTCTCGGCGTAGCAGGTGACTTCGTTCTGCCCGTCGGGGCTGGCGTCGGGCTTGCCGCGGTAGTACATCCGGTAGCGGTCGCCGTCGTGCAGCACGGAGATGCAGCCGGCGAAGCGGCCCTCCCACGGCTCGTCGAAGGCCAGTGCCACGCCCTCGGGGTGCGGGTGGTGCAGCACGTGGCTGCAGCCCTCGAGGGCGGCGATCAGGTAGCGGTCTACGAACGGCTCCAGGCGTGAGCCAAGGTCGCGGACAGTTACATCGGCCATGTCGCCATTCTCCCCGTTCACTCGCAGAACCTGAGCGCGAACAGGTCCGCGTCCTTGAGGTTCACCCGCAGCCGCATCGTCTTCCCGGCCAGGGCGCTCACGTCGCTGCCGCCGCTCCAACTCACCGTGTGCGCGATCTCGTTGCCGAACAGAACCTCACTGTCACCGAGGGTGAAGCCCGGGACGGCCTCCCCGGCCTCATCGCACAGCGCAAACCGCAGGCTGCCGGCAGCCGAAGTGGCGTAGTTGATCTCCAGGCGCTTGCCGGTGAAGGTGAACGGCCGGGTCAGCAATTGCCCGCCGGCCATGGGCGCATAGACCGAGGCGAAGCCGTCGGTGCGGATGGTGTTGAGCACCAGCCGGGCGGTCTTGTGCCGGTAATGATCGGTCGAGTAGATCGCGATCTCGCGTTCGTTGAGCGGCGCGATTCCCCACGCGATGTAGTTGTTGCGGTCGGTCCAGTTCTCCTCATCGAGGCTCGGGTAGATGAACGCCTCCGGCCAGCGCTCGAAGTGGATCATGTCGCGGCTGCTCATCAACAGGGCGTCGTTGACCCCCGCGCCGCCGGGCGCGGTGGCAATCTTCTGGCGCTGCACCATAAGGCGGTTGGGGAAGCCGAGGTAGATATGGGGGGCGCGGAAGTATGGCGTGATCGCGTTGGTGTACAGGTGTTCCCACGGGGCCGCGCCGTAGTCGAGGTAGACCGGCTCGGTCCAGTTCACGAAGTCGGGTGAGGTGCAGGTCATGATGTCGCGGAACCCGTTGCGGCCGCGGCGGTGGTATTCGACGTACAGCTTGCGCAGCGGATCGTAGAACGCCAGGTTCTGCGAGTCGAAGTCGCCGAGCGTGATGACGGGCTCCTCGCGCAGCTTCCGCCAGCGGTAGCCGTCGGCCGACACGAACGCGACCAGCGAGGCCTTCGGGCCGGCGCTGGCGAGGGCCTTGAAGCGCTGGTCGGGCGGCGCGGCGGGGTTGGGGTCCAGGAACGGGGTGAAGTTGTGGGTGCCCGCCCCCAGCCACACGATGCTGTTGTCCTTGTTGCCCTGCCACTCGAACAGGCCGAGCTTGGGCCGCGTGAAGTGGACGCCGTCGTCACTCTCGGCGACGCAGGTCACTTCATGCGTCCCCTCCTGGCCGGAGCCGCGGAAGTAGATGCGGATCTGGCCGTCCACGGGCACGACGCAGAAGTAGGCCGAGGTCGGGCCCTCCCACGGCGCGTCGGTCGGGAAGGCGACCTCGCGGCGCTGCGGGTGGTGCATCCGTCGCACGGCCGCGCCCGCCAGGCTGTCTACCATGTACCCGTCTACGAACAGCTCGCGCCGCGAGTCCACGTTGACGACCTCCTTCTTGCCGGTCGGGGCGAGGGGGATGCCCCCGCTGCCGGGCTCACCCCCGCCGGTCACGCTCAGGGCGATATCATCCACGTCGAAGACCCCGACCTCGCCGATGTAGGCGTACAGTGTAACGCTGACGGTGGTGACCTCCGGCGGGGCCGTGGTCTGTGTCTGCACCTGCACCCAGCCGTTGGTCGGTCCCGTAGCCTTCTGGAAGAGATGGTGGAGGCGCGTGCCGGTGTCGTCGTAGAAGTTCAGGTAGAGGCCGGGGTTGCACTTGTCGGCGGTGCGGAACCAGGCGGAGGCGGCGTAGACGCCGCCCGGACGGCACGGCAGGCGCGTGCTCTCCAGCGTGATGCCGGTCTTAGCGTCCGGGTCGGAGAGGCGCATGTAGCGCTGCCCGGCATGGCCGCCGTCTTCCTGCAGCGTGACCAGCGCCGGGAGCGTGGCCGTCCAACCGGCGGGCTTGCCGTCGGCGACGGTCTCGAAGTCGGGATTGGGCAGCAGGGGCGCCGCGGCGGCGATGGCGACCGCCAGGAGCGGGAGCGCCATACAGAGGATTGGCCTCATGGTGTCTCTCCCGTGTCGGGTCTCGCGAACACCAACAGACGCAGCCCGGTGAAGGGCTGGTCCCGCGTCATCTGCAGCCCGTTGATCGTGAGGGCATCGGTCGTGTTCGTGACCACCTCGGGCGCCACTTCCCACACCGCCACAACCACGCGCGGGGCCTGCCGCGTGGGCCGCAACAGGCCCCGGGCCAGCCACTGCGGCCGGCTGTGCGCCACCAGGTCCCCCCCGGCGTCCGCGACCGCCGTGGCGGGCAGGTCCGGCGCGTAGTGGCGCAGGCAGTCACCGATGGCGGGCAGGAAGACGACGACCCGCGTGCCCTCCTGCTTCGTCCCCGCGGCGGTCAACTCCTCGTTCAGCCAGCGCCCCGCCCCGCGCCAGTCGTCCTTGGTCTGCTGCGTGTACATCACGCCCTGAGCCAGCAGGCCGGCGATCAGCAGGGCCGGCAGCAGCACGCTCAACCCACGCCGCAGGCCCATCACCAGCGCCGCCAGCGCGAGCAGCCCCAGGCCCGGCGCCCAGACGAGGCTCTTGGGCGACCACATGCCCTGCCGGGCGGTCAGCGCGACGATCGGCACGAGCGACAGCAGCCCGAACAGCACCAGCGTCCCCGCCACGCGCCGCGGCCACGAGCGCCAGGCGACGGCGTAGCCCGCCAGAATCAACACCGCCCCGACGAGCGCCCAGACCTTGCCGAGCAGCGGCGGCAGCACCTCCCGCGTGTAGTCCGTGATCAGGTACGCCAGCGCGCTGACGGAGGGGTAGGAGCTGCGCAGGTAGGACGGGCCGCCGCGGTGGAGCTGCTCGAGCATCACCTGCGCCCACGGCGCATAGACCATCGCGACGGCGACGACGCCCAGCACGATCCGGGCGCGCTCCGCCCGAGCGGTGACGAACACATACCCGAGCACAGCCGCCACCGGCAGCAGCAGGAACATGAAGTAGTTGTGGGTGTACAGCCCACAGGCAGCGCTGATTGCCAGTGCCCAGAAGGACCAGCACGACGGCTTCACCAGGTAGCGCGTGACGAGGGCAAACGTGGCCACGACCCACAGCATCAGCAGCACGTACTGTCGCAGGTCCTGAGAGATGTACACATGCCAGGGGCTGACCGCCAGCAACGCGGCGAAGACGAGGGCCGTCAGGTCCGGTAGCGTCAGGCGCAGCAGCAGGAAGGCGGCGAGGACCGTCACCAGGCCGATGGTCGCCGAGAAGGCGCGCAGGGCGACGTCCGACCCGCCGCACACGCGAGCCCACGCCCACAGGCAGACGAAGTAGAGGGGGGGATGCTGATCCTCGGCACAGGCGAAGATCGGCGCGGCGGGGAACGCGGGCAGCACCCACTGCCGCGTGTATTCCTCATCCACCCAGAAGCTCTCGCGGGTGAGGCCGACCAGCCGCACGGCGCCTCCTGCCACCAGCAGCCCCAGGCAGGCGATGACCACCGTGCGCCGCGACCACCGGGGTTCAGACACCGACGGCCTCGCGCACGGCCGCGCCGACCGCCTCCAGCTCCTCGTCGGTCATGTACGGGAACATCGGTAGCGACAGCACCTCACGGCAGGCCTTTTCGGCTTCGGGGAAAGCGCCGGTCTGATGCCCCAGGTAGGCGTACGCCTCCTGCAGGTGGATCGGCACCGGATAGTGCAGGCCGGTGTCCACGCCGGCTGCCTTGAGCTGCGCCGCCACCGTCTCGCGGTCCGGGCAGCGCACAATGTAGAGATGATAGACGTGCTCGGCGTAGTCGGCCACGGCCGGTGTCTGCACGGCGTCTCGCAGCAGGTGCGCGTATCGCTCCGCGGCCAAACGCCGCGAGGAGTTCCAGCCGTCCAGGTGCGGCAGCTTCACGTTGAGCACCGCCGCCTGCAGCGTGTCCAGCCGCCGGTTGTAGGCCAGGAAGATATGCTCGTACTTCACCCGCTGCCCGTAGTTGCGTAGCATGCGAACCTGCTCGGCCAGCGCGGCGTCGTTGGTCGTCAGGGCCCCGCCGTCGCCGAAGCAGCCGAGGTTCTTGGCCGGGTAGAAGCTGAAGGCCGCGGCGTCGCCCAGACCTCCGCAGCGCCGCCCGTGGTAGCACGCCCCGTGCGCCTGACAGGCGTCCTCGAGCACCTTCAGCCCATGCTTGCGGGCGATGGCGAGGATCGGGTCCATGTCCGCCGGCTGGCCGTACAGATGCACCGGCACAATCGCCTTCGTGCGGGGCGTGATGGCCGCCTCGACTCGCGCCGGGTCGAGGGTGTACGTCGCCGGGTCAATGTCCGCAAAGACCGGCGTGGCCCCCGTGAAAGCAATCCCCGAGGCGCTGGCGATGAAGGAGTTCGGGGCGGTGATGACCTCATCCCCCTCCCCTATCTCCCAGCCGCGCAGCGCCAGCTCGAGCGCCGAGCTGCCGTTGTCCAGCCCGACACAGTGCTCGGCCTCGCAGTAGGTGGCGAAGGCCTCCTCGAACTGGCTGACTTCGTCACCGAGGATGAAGGCATTGCGGCGGATGACCTCATCCATCGCCTGCCGGAATTCCGCCTGTAGCGGATCATGCATCCGCGCCAGGTCCATGAAGGGCACTCTCATCGGCTAGACCTCCGCCTCGATGTCACTGGGAGCGCCGCCCTGCCGGGCCGAAGCCTCCGCCGCCTCCAGGATGGCGCAGATGCGGTAGCCGTCCCGCACATCCGACAGCGGCGGTTGCTTGCTCTGGATGGACTTGAGGAACTCCAGGCACTGTTCCTTCAGCGGCTCTTTGGGGGCGATGTACGGGATCACGCTCTCCCCGGCGTGAGTGACAAGCTGAAACTCACCGAAGGTGGCGTAGGAAGGTACTTCCCGCAGGGCCCGCTGCACGACCCGCACCGTCTCGCCGACGTTCATGTCGTCAAAGCGCACCAGGGCGTTCGTGCCGATGACGTCCACTTCGCGCCGCTTCTGCGGGTCCACCCAACTGACGTGGATGTTGACGAGTTCGCCGCCGGGGAAAGTCAGCGTCAGGAAGGCGACATCGCCCGGGGAGTTCTGCAGGTAGTAGCCCATCGTCGCCGACACGCGCACCGGCATGCCGTTGAACAGGTGCAGCGCGATGGACACGTCGTGGGGCGCCAGGTCCCAGATCACGGAGACGTCCTTGCGGACCGGCCCCAGGTTGGTGCGGACGCAATGGATGTAGCGCGTCGTGCCCAGCGTCCCCTCGTACATCAACTCGCGGATCTTGTTGATGCCCGGGTGGAAGCGGAAGATGTGGCCGACCATGAAGATCTGACCCTCGGCCAGCGGGTGTTGGGCCAGCTCCAGGGCCGCCGCCGCCGAGTTCGCCAGCGGCTTCTCGATCAACACATGCTTGCCTGCTTGCAGGCAAGCCAGCCCGATTTCGTGGTGGCTCGAAGCCGGCGTGGCGACCACGACGGCGTCAATGTCCTCGTCGGCCAGGAGTGCGCGATAGTCCTCAAGCAGCTTCAGATCGGGGAAGCGCTTCTGCAGGGCGGCCCGGGCCTCGGCCCGCGGGTCGGCGGCCGCCACCGTGTACGCCCCGTCAATCTCCCGGAAGTTGCGGACGTAGTTGGGCCCCCAATGGCCCGCGCCGATCACGCCGATGCGTATCATGCCATTCTCCTGCTACTTCGCCAGTGGTATCTCGTATACGTGCACGGCATACGGCTCAAAGCTGTCCTCCAGCGTCCCGTCAGCCAGCCGCACGGTGCGGTTCTCGAACCGCACGGCGGCCTCCGCCTGAAGCTTCATCGGCAGGGCCAGGCGCGCCTTGACCGGCTCGGCCAGCCCATTGACCGCGATCATGAGCAGGCTGTCCGGCCCCTGGCGCAGGCCGACGTGCAGGGGCGGGTAACGCCACGGCCCGCTCGCCGGGCCCGCCAGCATCTCGACGGTCGCGGTCTGCGGCGGTGTCGGAGCCGTCAGCAGCGGCGCCAGGCTGTGTAACTCGGCCGTCAGGTCGCCCCACTGGGCCCAGCGCGCCGGGGCGCTTTCGCTGGCGCGCCACTTGCCGCCCGGCCGCTCATTGAACGCATAGTACCACAAGCCGGCAGCCCCGTGCACCAGCGCCATATAGCTCATGCACCGCGCCTCGACCGGGTTGGGGTCACGGTCCTTGTCCCCCATCTGGGGCCGGACGGGCGCCATCTGGATCGCGAGCCACCGCAGCTTGTCCGGCACGCCCTTCGCCAGAGCGTCGCCGTAGGCCGCCACCGCCGGCAGCGCCACCTCCGGCACGGGATAGATGTCGTTGGAGTGGATGTCGGCGCAGTCGTGGTAGGCGGCGTGGTCGGCCGCGAAGCCGTGCGCCAGGTTCAGCCACACCGGGTGGACCGGGTCCAGCCGGTGGATGAGGTCATGGATCGGCTGGAGCTTCTCCGGCGGCAGGCGGAACGGCCGCTCGGCGTGGGGCTTGTCCTTCGGCTCGGGCAAGCGGATGTTCGGCTCATCCTCCAGCGACCACACCAGGAGCCCCGGTGCGTCCCGGCAGGCGAGGACGAGCCGCTCGACCAGCGCCGGGTTCTCACACTGCCCGTTCAGCGCCACCGCGGCGTACAGTCCGGCGGCGCAGGCGTCGTCAATGTCCTGGCGCAGTGACTCCGGGGTGGAGCCGTAGGTCTGCGCGACGTTGAAGCCCCGCGCGGCCGCTTCGGGCAGGGCCTTGTGCCAGTGCCCCACGTGGTAGATGCCGACGGGGAAGAACGGTCGGTCGTTCACCAGCAGGCGGCCATCCCGGACCGCGACCGACTTCACTGCCGGGAGGGGGGCAGCCACGGCCACGGCAGCGGCCAACCACAATACGAGAAGAACGGACTCACATCGCATGGCGGAGGTTTCACCGTGACGGCGGCGGTGCCCTGCCTGGGCCGGCGCGCCGAGCGGGGAAAGCCGAATCGCGCGAGGATGCGCTCAGAGCGCCTTTGGGCGCGAGAATGGGCCTCGGGCTCAGCCCCGAATCAGCCCATTTCGTGCACGACGAGCCGCACCGGGCCCCCGGTGACCTCCGCCAACGCCGCCTCGATCTCCGGGTGGCGAAGCTCCAGGCGGCGGTGCAGAGCCCCCGGAACGAGCAGGACCGCGAGCCCGTTTTCTATATTCTTCAGGTAGCTCAGCGCCATGAGGGCGGACCACTGGTCGCGCTCGCGGAGAAGAGCCTGCGCCACCTGCCACGTTCTGTCCACATTCTGTTCGATTCCCATCGCGGCCAGCCTGGCCTCCCGGGCCCGCCGCAACTCCTCGTCACTGCGCTCACGCTCCCGTTCGGCCAACTCCGCGGCCTGCTCCTGTCGCCGGGCAATCTGCTCGTCAGCCTCGCGCCGGTCGGGGGCTTGCGACGGCAACTGGTACTGCCCCCGGATAGCTGCCACGACCCAGGCCGCAACGCTCTGCTGGGGCGCCCAGCCCTGCTGCAGGCGCTCGGCGACATGCTCCATGATCTGCTCGATCTGCAAATGGTCGTGCTCGCGGAGCAGTTTGCCGGCCGTGTGATGGTGCACACCCAGGTCTCTGAGCTGCTCGTACAGGTCCGGGCGGCCGTGCGCCGGATCCCGATAGGGAGAAACAACAACACTCGCTCCGGGGGTGCTTGGGGGCGCGATGGCTCCTAAGCTGCCGCGGCCCCCATGTTGTTGTCGGACTGATTCTTGTAGACCTGAGTCTTGTGGGGTACCGCTGGTAACCGGGGGTGGTGTAGGTAGGTATCTACCGTAGTTACCGCCGGTGACTACCCCCTCCCGGAAACGGAGGGTGTAGACATTCACCTGGTTCTCACCCCGGTCGTCCAGCCGCCGGTGAACGTTGATGATGCCCTTGCCCAGCAGGCCCTTGATGCCGCCGATGACGCCCTTGCGGCTCATGCCCGTGCCGTGGTCCAGCACGCGGCCGTCACGGGCGGTGATGCCGTCGGTCAGTTGCTTGAGGGAGATGGCATCGGCGCACTTGCCGAAGCCGAAGGTCCGGCGGACGATGTAGAGCAGCACGCGGAGTTCGGCTTCCGAGAGCCGGGGGGCGAGGACATCGAAGACATCATCGGGGACGAAGGTGCCGTTGGGGGTGCTGAAGCCCTCGTAGAAGAACTCCCGGTCGTCCGTGGGCGCTCTGGCGGCCAACCCGTCGTCTCTCCTGTGTCCCTTGTCTCATCAGAGAGACAAGGGGTTATAGCCCTAAAAAAAGCCCATGTTCAGTCGGTACTGAGTGGGCTCGTTGCCCTGGTCCTTGCTGCGCCGGCGCTCGGCGATGATCACGTTGCGCTTCCGCAGGCCGGCCAGGGCCCGGCACAGCGTGGCCTTGCTCATCCCCACCCCGGGCGCCAGCGGATAGCCCTCGGCATCCGTGACGCCCTCCATCATCTGCCGTAGCGAGATCTCCGCCACCGGCCGCCGCGAGCCGAACGTGCAGCGGATCAGGAACAGCAGCACGCGCATCTCCGCGAGGCCCAGGACCGGCAACAGCTCATCGAAGAACTGATCCGGCACCGGTGTGGACGTCCCTGCTGTAAAGCCCCGGAACGGCTCCAAGCGCGTTTCTCCTTGTGACGTGCGGCTCTCCCCTATCAGGCCGAGGCCGTGTTGGCCACGGGCAGGACGTCGGGTTCGGCGCTGTCAACGTGGCGGTAGCTGCCCATCCAGGCGATGATCTCATCCCGGTCGTAGCGCACGACGCTGCCGACCTTGATGTACGGCAAGCCCCACAGGCGGCGGAAGTTGTAGATCGTCTGGTGGTTGACCCCCAGGAAGTCCTTCAACTCGTCGAGGTTCATGTACTTGCGGTCCATGGCGAAGGGTCCTCCAGATATCGTCAAGCGCGAGCAGGAGAAAGCGCCGCGCGGGAAGAAGAGTGTTCTGTCGGCTTCTACATTCTGCACCTGTCGCTACGCTACCTCTTGGCCGGTGCAGATGTTTGTCCAAGTCCCCGGTCCAAACCTGCACAAGCATAGACTATTGTAGACCCTCTCGTCAAGGGGTAGAACTGCTTTCCGGCGGCGTGTCTTCTGCGGAACCGCCGGGGGCGGCCGAGTGTCAGCAATCTTGGCAATCGGCCACCGTGGGGCCTAGGATGCAGCAGCGCGCGGGCAGTCTGGCAGACGACCTCAAGCGCGGCGTCCTCCCTGCCCTGGCGTCGGGGGTGCTCTGCGCCCTCCTGTTCTACCCGTACGACTTGTGGTTCTTCGGCCCGGTCTGCCTCGTACCCCTGCTGGTAGCTCTGCGCCGCACCGGCACCCACCGCGCGGCGGCCTACCTTGCCTTGCTGTGGGGATGGGCCTTCGCCCTGATCTCACTGCCGTGGTTGTGGTCCATCTTCAGCACCGGCGCGCTCGGGGCGTGTGTGCTGATCGCCCTCCCCTGGGCCGTGTTCGGGCTGGCCTATCGCTACGTGTCGCCCCGGCTGCCCAGCGTGGGCACAGTGGTGTTGACCGCCGCGCTTTTCACTGCGGTCGAGTGGCTGCGCTGCCAGGGCTGGTACTTCCGCTTCTCGTGGCTGCAACTCGGCGCAAGCTACGTGGCCTCCGCCGGGAGTCAGTCCACCTATCCCCTCCTCGGCGTCTATGGCATGACGTTTTTGACGGTGCTGGTGAATGCCGCCGTAGCCGAGGTGTGGCGACAGCAGGAGATCCGTCGGCGCCTCGGGGGCCTGGCCGGGGTGGCGGCGCTGGTGGCCGTGATCGTGCTGGGCTTCCGAGGGGCATGGTTGGTGGAACTGAGACAGACAGCAGAGCGCTACGACCGGCCGGTCAAGGTGCTCCTGGTGCAGAGCGAGACCGATGATCTCGACTGGTTCGTGGACCAGACCCGCCGGTACGCCGTCACCCGCCCGCAACTGGTGGTCTGGCCGGAGTTGGCGGTCAGCGACTACGTCGAGGACGATCCGGCGACGCTGGGGCCGCTGCAGTCGCTGGCGCGCGAACTGCGGGCGGTGCTGGTGCTCGGGTGCAAGTCCCATGTGCCGGCGGGGGCGCGGTGCGACTGGCTGCGGCGGCGGGCGATGGTGCAGGCCGAGGGGAACATCTACTACAATAGCGCGCTGGTCATCGGCCCGGACGGGGCGATCCTGGGGCGCTATCACAAACGGCACCCCATCCAGTTCTTCGCCGATGGGGTGCCCGGGCCGGGCTACCCGGTCTTCCCCACTCCGGCTGGCCGGATCGGTGTGGCGATCTGCTACGATCTGGACTTCGCCGACACGTCCCTGAGCCTGACCCGCCACGGCGCCGAACTACTCGTTGTCCCCACCTTCGACGCCTATGACTGGGGGCGCGTCCAACAGGTCCAGCATGCGCGACTGGCGCTCGCCCGCGCGGCCGAGGTGCGCCGCTGCGTCGTGCGGCCGACCTCCTCGGGCGTGTCGCAGATCATCGCGCCGGGCGGGGAGCAGGTGACATTCCTCGCCCGCGGCCCGGCCAGCCTGACCACCGGCGTCGTGGGGCTGCGGGACGACCTGACGCCGTACGCCCGCTTCATGTGGTTGCTGCCGTATGGTTGCCTGCTGGTCAGTGTGGTGGCCCTGGTGGGAGTTGCCTCTGCTGAACGCCGCCGGCGGACGTGACCGGCTGCCGCCAGAACCGACGACGGGCGCCTCATGACTGAGGCGCCCGTTCGTGTCTTGTGTGTAC
>CAZZDO010000110.1:0-13469 GCA_964653205.1 uncultured Armatimonadia bacterium
GCACTTGCCCGGATAATATCACATATAAACAGGCATTTTACCAATATTGAGATTGACCCCGGAGCAAGGATAGGACGGAGGTTTTTTATTGACCACGGTATGGGCGTGGTAATCGGAGAAACCACTGAAATCGGTGAGGACTGCCTCCTGTACCAGGGGGGTGTTCTGGGCGGGACTGAGGTCCGCCCCCAGCAGCAGGGCGGCCAGCCCGAGCACGACCAGGCCACGGCGGGCGAGGGACGCCATCACGGCTGCCCTCCGGCCGCGGGCGTGAGCTGCCGGGCCTCTTCCGGGTTGAACACCGCCTGCACGTTGCTCATCGAGAAGTCCTGCGTCTTGACGTTGTAGACCAGCCCGCGCCCGACCATCTTGTTCGCGCCGCTGTACATCCGCACCACGCCCGGCGCCTTGATGAGGTCCTGGTCCACGTAGTAGCTCAGGCCCACGGTCGTGACAGCCGCCTTGCTGGTGCGGAACACAACCTTCTGCGGGCACACCAGCCGCCGCTCCTTCTCCAGCCACCGCACCTGCTCGGTGGTGATGAGGGCCCCGCGCGGCGATACCGCCCGCACGTCCCCGGACACCTCCAGGTTGCGGTCGGCGGTGTTGCCGCGCGCCGTCTTGGCCGTCAGCCGGATGGCCGGGGCCCCGTTCTTGTCGTAGATGAGGGCCTCGCGCATGCCCGCGGCGGCCACGGCCTGCGCCCCGGCCGCGATCTTCAGTTGGTCGAGTTGCACTTGCCACGCCAGCCGCCCGCCCTCGGTGTGCTTGAGGGTCGGGTTCTGCACGACGACCTCCTCGCGCGGCCGGGTCGGGGCGGGGGCGGTCACCGGCGTTGCCGGCGCCACTGGGGGTTGGACCGGGCGCCCGTGCAGGTAGTTCCACCACAGCATGGCCCAATAGCCCAGGCCGACGCCGAGCACAAGCACGAGAGTAAGGGCCAGGAAACGGCGAGTGCGCACCATGCGATTGCCCGCGGCTGCCCCGCTGGTCTACAGACGGCGCGGGGCAGGCACCTGGCCTGCCCCGTCAGACGTCCTGGAGGCTCGTCGGAAGTCGGCGCCGCGCCCTAGCTGGGGGGCAGCGGCGGCTGGATGCTCAGGCGAATGTTCGCGATCGTCTCGAAATTGCTCAACACCGTGACGTTGACCGTCCCGCTCGTGCCGCGGTCGGCACTGGCGGCGAACAGCGTCTGGAAGCCGGCGGGGACATTGTACAGCCGGTAGCTCCCATCGGCGCGCGAGGTCGCCTCGCGATCCGATGCGCGGATGCTGGCGCCGGGCGCGGTGGCCCCGCCGGCGGTCGTCACGATGCCCGAGACCGTCCCGGTCCCGGCCAGTGCCGCCGGAACCAGGTAGACCTTCCCCAGATCCAGCTCATTGTTCTGCGTGTTGATCGCCACCGTGGTGTTCTGATACCCGGTGGCCGTGATCGTGACGGTGCCGCTGGCCGGGAAGCCGGCGGCGTCAAAGCTGCCGTCAGCACCGGTGATCGCCTCGACGCCATTGCTGGCGACGATGCGGGCTCCAGGAATGGGCTGGAGCGACCCGTCGTCAACCACCAGCCCGAGGAGACGCAAAAGCGCTTCCGTGCCACCGCCGCAGCCGCTCAAACAGACGAGTGCGAAGATGAGTATGACCGTGACGACCGCAGTGGAGCGCAAAGCGAGACCTCCCCTTTCGGAGATGCGAGTGGCGCTAGTGTATCAGAAAGGCCGCAATTAGGGAAGTGGGGCGGGCCGCGGACGGCCCGAACTTCGCCCCTTCCCGCTCACGACACCGTCAGCACAAAGTCAACGCCCCGCAGCACGCGCCCGCCGCTGGGCACCGTCACCGTCCGCCGCACCGACGACCCGCCGGCCGCGGCGGTGATGCGGTACTCCCCGGGCGGCAGGAACATCGTGTACTCGCCCGAGGCCTCCGTGGTCACCGTGGCCCACGTCACCCCCGCCGTCGTGTCCACCGCCGTCACGACCGCCCCGGAGTTGTCCGCCGCCCCGTTGAGCGTCACCGTGCCCTGCAGGTTGTACGGCCCCCCCGGCGGCGACGGCGCCGACGGCGTCAGCGCGAACCGCAGCCGCGCCATCCCCGGCAGGACATTGACCGTCTGGGTGAACTCGTCATAGCCCGTGGCCGTGACGGTCACATCGTACGCCCCGACCAGCACGCTCGGGATGCCGAACAAGCCGCCCGCATCGGCCACCACGTTCGCCACGGCGCCGAACTGCACCTGCGCGCCGGCCAGCGGCACGTCGGTGAAGGTGTCCACGACGATGCCGTTCACACCCACCCGCGTACTGCCCGGCACCAGAGCGACATTCACATCCGGGCTGACTCCGCCGTCGGCGTCCTGCACGACCGTCGCCTGCATCGGCTCGGAGGTGACAAACCCCGTCGCCTCGGCCGTCACCGTGGCCGTGCCGATGGGGATGCCGCCGATCACGTACTGGCCCTGGTTGTCGGTGTAGCCCCGCACCTCCGTCACGCCGCCCGGAGCGACATGGGCGAACTTCACCAGCGCTGAAGTGACCGGCAGGCCCCCGTCGCTGGTCACCGTGCCGCGCACCGTGCCGGTCTCCGCCGGGTCGGCCGGCTGTAGCTCGGCGGTGAAGAACGTCACCACCGTGACGCTGATCTGAATCGGTTCGGCGAAGGTGACATAGCCGGGCGCCGTAACGGTAAGCGGTTGGACGGGGGGCGTCCCGGTGCCGAAGGGCACGTTGCGCAGCACGACGCTGCCCTCGGCCACGGTGATCGTGCCGCGCACGCCCCCGAGGATCGCCGTGGCGTCCACAGCAATCGTCTCGTTCGTGGTGGCGTCAATGGCGTCAATGACGCCGATGGCCGCGGTCGGGGTATCCGGGACCGTCGGCAGCCCGGCGCAGCCGCTCAGGAGCAGCAGCGTTGCGACAACGGCAGACACAAGCGCACATCGCATCCAGGGCACATCCATCTGCAAAGGCCGCGCAGCGCGGCCGCGTTAGGGTTGGTTCAGTTCGTGACCGCCGGGAAGATCAGCCGCACGCCGTCGGGCACGAGACAGCGCAGCCAGTACCCGCCCCACGGCTCGAACGCCTCGGCCAGTTGGTAGCCCACGTTCATGTCGTAGCTGTACATGCCGGTCTGCACGAGATGCTGGGCGACCGCCGCGTTCCACGACACCGGCTCGTTCTCGCCCTGCTGCACCTGCAGCGTGTCCAGCGGCACGATGCTCAACCGCGGGCAACCGACCAGGTTCCAGCCCCCGCCCAACTGGACCTCAAAGGTGCTCTTCGGGTCCGGCTGCAGGCCCTCGAGGTTCACCGTCGTGTCCTCCAGCACCCGCCACCAGTACGCCTGCCCGGGGCTGCGGAAGGGGAACGACGGCCAGAGCCGGTACTTGTCGTCCCCGGCGAACCACGGGTCCCACCAGGCCATCAGCAGGCGCTCGGCCGTGGTGCCCAGCACCGCAGGCAGGTTGGTCGAGAGCGGCTGGAGCGGCAGCGACATCAGGTACAGCCCGTTGCGCCCGTACGGGAACGTGTGGCTGGCGGTGGCGTGGCCGCTGGACTCCAGGAAGCAGATGTACGAGTCCCACCCGATGTTGATCACGCGGCTGACCCACTGCCCCGCCGCGTTGGTGAACTTGACCTCCACCTGCATCGGGCTGAGCTTGGCCGCGGTGATGCGGTCGCCCCACACGCCGCGACTCACCACGACCCCCGCCAGCCCGTTGCCCCCGGCGACATCCACCGTCCCGGCGTTCTCCCCGATGATCGCCCCGTACAGGTTGTTCTCGTTCAGCTCGAAGCCTCGCTGGTCATACGGATACGGGTACGTCCGCTCCAGCCCGGAGACGTTGATCTGCACCATGATGCGCTGCGGCCCGCCGATGTTGTAGAAGGCGGGCAGCAGGTAGCCCTCCCCCGGCGTGTCGCCCCCCGAAGCGATGGACAGGATGTTCCCGGCTTCGGCGTAGAGCTGGATGTTGTTCTCGTAGTTCCAGTAGATCGTCCGAGCCTGCCCGCCCAGTGGCGTCTCATCGCCGCTGGCGTTGGTCTGGTACAGCTCGCAGATCAGCGGCACGCTGTCGGGCAGCGGAATGTTCCACGTGTACAGCTTCTTGCCGACGCGGATGCTCGTGTCCAGCACATACTGCCGCTCGTACCATTCGGCGAAGGGCGTGTTCTCGACGGTGGGGACGACCCCGGCCGCCAGCTCCTTGAGGCCCGGAACATCGCCGGCCAGCTCGGAGGTGTAGTTGGCGTAATAGGCCTGGTTGAACTGCGCGAAGAAGGCGTTGTTCTCGATGTAGCACTTGAGCCACGCCGCCCGCGCCATGGCGATACGCCACACCAGCATGTTCGTCGCGCCCGAGGCGGGATAGAAGGTGCTGTTGCCCAGCTCCGCCTGGTTCTCGGCCTCGTACACCGACAGGCAGTAGAACGGGCCCGGGTCTATCGGGTCGTAACCGGGCGACACCCCGGGCGTGCTCTGAATGGCGTAGGCCGCGGCGCCGATGAACCCCTGCTCCCAGGCGTCATAGTAGAAGATCGCGTCGTCGTGGAAGGCGTTGAGCACCAGCATCAGCAGGATGTAGGTGTCTTCGGGGAAGTTGCCCGTCAGCGCCGGCATCCGGATCTCGTTGTTGGTGACATCATAGATGCCGCCCTGAATGCTCTGGATCGTGTTGTCCTGGATGATCTTGACGGTGTTGCTGAACGCCGGCGGCCCGTAGATCAGCTTGGCCTTCGGGTAGGCGGTGGCGAGGTAGCCCTGCAGCGACGCCCGGTCGGCATCGCTCCAGCCCTCGAACTGGAAGGTGAGGTTGTTGCCCGGGGCGCCGAGGTCCTGCGTGATGAGCCCCAGTTCGTACAGTTGGCCGCGGCGCGCCCGGATCGTGCGCCCACGGGTGGCGCTGCCCATCTTCAGCGAACGCGCCAGCCGGCCCACGTCGGTCTGGATGAGCTGCCCATCCAGCGTGTGCACCAGCGTGCGCGGGAAGCGGACCTCGCCCCGCTTGTGGCGCAGGCCCAGCCGCTGGATCCGCGCGTAGCTGGCCGCCGCCCGCCGCAGCAGGTTGGGGTTGTGCTGGCGGAAGGTCTGCGTCCCCTGCGTGCTGGCCGGCGTCACCTCACCGGTCTGGTGGGGCACGATGATGACGCCCAACGGCCCATTGGCCTTGGTCGCGAAGGGCTTGTTGACGGTGTTGCGGAAGTCGGCGTGCGCGAGGCCCACACCGATCCCCACGGTCAACAGAATGAGATGAAGCGCGTGCTTGCTGTGCATGGTGCTGTCTGAGGCCCCCTGCCCCGGGGCCTGCGCCCCGAGCGTTTTCCCGGATGATGTGACTGCCTTCAGGCCGAAAGTGTTCAGCCTACCACCAGATCGAGTACAGATCGTCCAGCATCTGCCAGTCCTCGATCGCGGGCATCGGCCCGCCCGGCGCCGCCGGCGCGCCCGGCGGCTGTGGGCCGGTCGTCCTCGCGCCGCCCTGCGGCCGGCCGCTGATGTCGCCCAGCCCCTGGCTGAACCCCCCCTGCCCGCCGAACCCGCTGCCGAACGTGTCGTAGCCCTGCGGCTGGTTGCCGTAGCTCCCGTAGCTCCCGTAGCTCCCGTAGGTGCCGGTGTTGCCGAAGCTGCCCAAGCTCCCCGTGCTTCCCCCCAGCCCACCGCTGCCGAACGGGCTGCGGTAGCCGCTGCCCAGCGGGCTAGTGCCGTATACGCCCGAACTGCCGTAGCCGGTGCCATACTGGCTGCCCGTCCCGTATGTCCCCATGTTCGCTCCGGAGCGGTAGCCGGTGAAGCCGCTCATGCCCGAGGTGCCCCCGAAGCCGCCCGAGCCGCTGGCCCGCCCGCCCACGCCCGTGTTGAACTGCGTGCTCAGCGTCAACAAGAACGTGTTGGCCAGGTAGTTCTGGCTGTCCGGTACCAGGCTCGTGTTGCCGTACCGCGGGTCCGTCTCCCCGTTGGTGACATTGCGCGAGAAGCGGTAGCCGAAGTTCAGGTCCGCGAAGTTGCTCAACCGGCGCCGGTAGCCGACCTCCAGTTGCTGGCGGTTGAAGTTCGCGTAGCCGCCGGCGTAGTCGGACAGTTGCCCCAGCAGCGAAAGCTCGGAGTTCTCGCCCAGCGAGTAGCTGACCCGCGCCTGCAGGTCCGACATGTTGTTGTCCACGATCCGCATCTTCTGGCTCGAGCCGTAGCCGGTGTACGTCGGGCTCGAGCCGGTGAGCATGTTGAACGTCAGCCCGAAGCCCCAGCGGCTGCCCGAGGGGCGGTAGTTGGCGCCCATGCTGATCGTGTTGTTCAGCACCGTGCCGCGGTCCTCGTCCAAGAACTGCATCCGGTCATTGGTGTAGGCGAGGTTCAGCGACAGGGCGTTGCTGAGCATGTAGCTGGCGTTGACGCTGCCGGTCGTCTGGTTGGAGTCCGCCAGATAGCCCACGCTGCCGCCGCTGGTGTACTTGCGCATCATCAACCCGAGGTCGAAGTTCAGCTTCTGCGACGGGCTGTAGCGCAGCGCCAGTCGGTGCGAGTTGTCCGTGTAGCGACTGGTGGTCGTGTCGTCGTCATCGTCGCCGCCGATGCCGCCGCCGTCGCCGATGCCGGCTACGCCCAGCGCCGCGGCCAGCGCGCTCACGGAGCTGTAGTAGGTGTAGTTGTTGTACAGGCCGCTGCTGACGTTGCCCAACGAGTTGGTGCGGGTGAAATCGTAGTTGAGGTCCAGCTTGCTGCCGGGGCTCCAGTGCACCGAGAGCTGGTCGTTGTTCGAGGAGGAGTTGCTGCTGCCGGCGGACGAGGACGAGCTGTTGCGCGCCTGGTTGTACGACAGGGACAGCCTGTCGCTCGGGCGGTAAGAGGCCGACCACTGGAGCTGACGGGTGTTGCTCCCGGTGGCCTCCGACGGGTCCGCCAGCGGCACATACCTCTGGTCGGTCTGGCCCAGCGTGGCCGACACCGTGACCGGCAGCTTCTGCGGGGACCAGTTCAGGCTCACGTTGCTGCTGCCGTAGGTGCTGTCGCTGGTGCTGCCGCTGTTGGACATGTCCTGCCGTTGGAACGACAGCGTGGGCCAGCCGGGGAAGTCCAGGCGCATCTGCAGGTCCGTCCGCCGGGCGCCGACGCTCAGCGCGGTGGTGTCGTCGTCGGTGGTCTGCGCCAGCTTGAGCCCGGCGCCGTAGGTGCCGTAGCCGCTGTAGCCGCTGTAGCCGAAGGTGTAGCCCTGGCTGCTCTTCAGGTCCGAGTGCCGGGCGGTGAGGCTCACATGCTCGATCGGCTGCCAGTCCACCCCCACCTCATAGCCCCGGTCCTGCTTGTAGAACCCCACGCTGTCCATGAAGCTGAACGTCGGCGAAACGTCGCGGTATTCGCCGGTGAAGCGCAGGCGCGGGGTGGTGAAGCTCAGATTGGCGCGCAGCGCATCCCCGCTGTTGGTGTCCAGGCCCCCGTCGCTGCGCCCCCACTCGGCCTGCAGGCTGAGCTGCGGGGAGATGTGGTACAGCAGGTCCACCCCGGTCAGCATGTTGTTGGTGATGGGCGCCGCACTGCTGATGTCGTAGTAGTAGCGAATGGCCACCAGCGACGTGGGCGGCACCGACCGGCGGAAGATGATGCGGCCGATGCTGCGGTAGGAGTCGTAGTCCACGCCCTCGGCCTGCTCGATGTTGTCCACCAGCACCACCAGCGCCTGCTGGATGACTTGCTGCTTGCCCTTGTACACCACCTCGGTGCCGTTGGCCAGGATCGGCCGGTAGTTCACATCGAACGGCCCGGTCGAGCCCGAGCCGTTGAAGATGTCCTCCTGGTACCCCGCCGTGTCGTGCGACGTCTCGGCCCCCCGGTCCTGTTTGATCATCGTCACGCCGACCTGCACCCGGTCCTTCAGGAGCGGCATCATCATGCGCCCGCCAAACAGCGTGCTCCCCTGGCTCTGATAGCCGGAGGACTGGTAGCTCACGCTGATCGTGGCGGTATCGGGAATGATCCGGGGCGCCTTGCCCTCCACCTCGAACCACAACTGCCCCGTCGAGTAGTCCAGCCGGTAGTCCACCCCGAACGCCATCCGCTGCTCGTTGACCTTCACGACTTCGGTGCCCTCCATGACCGGCGTGTAGGTCAGGAAGAACGGCCCGGTGGTGTTGTTGCCCGGGATGGTCTGGTAGCGGGTGATCGCCTGCTCCTTGGAGTAGAACACCCGCGCCAGCCCCTTGCCGACGCGCTGGTCGAGCTGCCACCCCTGCACCGGCTTGGAGAACGAGACGAACTGGTTGCCGGACAGGTCAATGTTCAGGTCGCCGTAGTACAGCGAGGTGTCCTGGCCGATGTAGCCCACGACCCAGCGGCTGTAGGCCGGGCCGTACCCGCTGGCCGACAGGTCCGCCTTGAAGGCGAACTCCTTCCAGATCGGGCCCTCGAGACTGACACTGCTGCGCCGGATGAACGGCTCGGTGTCCCAGCGCTGGCCCTGGTAGGCGCTCGTCGAGCCCTGCACAAAGTTCTGCTGGAAGGTGAAGTCGTTGCTCCCGCTGACTTGCAGGCCCTGGAACAGGCCCCAGTCCTTGAACAGCCGGTTCAGCCCCCCGAACACGTCAGCCGAGGCAGGGGCAGCCGCCATCATACAGACAGCGGCGAGCACCAGGCTTGCCTCGGCCATGCGGGGAAAGGAAGGTCTCATCAGCGCTCGCGGGTACGGAATCTGGGGTTTGGACCGGTTCCGGCACCCAAAGGTTCCGGACGCGCGCCCCGGCCCGACCGGCCTACTGTTGCGCTACCCACCCAGAGGATACCTTCCCAACTCACGGCACGCGGCGAAGAACGCGTGGATGTTGGCCAACGGTGTCGCCGGGACGATCTCGGACGACGACCCGATGAACATCCCCCCGCCCCGCGCCCCGTCGCAAAGCACCTGCCGCACCTCCTGGCGGATGCGCTCGGGCGTGCCCAGCGGGATCACTTGCGAGCAGTCCACCCCGCCCACGAGGATCAGGTCGCGGCCGTACTCGCGCTTGACGTGGGCGATGTCCATCCCCGCCATCGTCTCCAGCGGGTTGACGCCCGCCACGCCAACCTCGATCAGGTCCGGCAGGATGCTCGTGATGTCCCCATCGCTGTGGAAGATCACCTTGATGCCCGCGGGGTTAAGCACGTCACACATGCGCCTGAGGTACGGGAAGAACAGCTCCTGCAGCATCGCGGGGGAGAACATCAGCTTGTGCTTGTACGCGATGTCGTCGCCGATGAAGAAGAAGGGCGACAGGTTCGCGTCGGCATAGGCCCGGCAGTGAGCGACCGCCGCGGCGTTGTAGTACTCGATCAGCGCGCGCACCTCGTCGGGCGCGTCGTAGAGCATCAGCGCGAACAAGTCCATGCTCATCGTGCCATAGGCCGCATGAAAGCCCACGCCGTAGCCGGGGACGTAGAACGTCTGCGGGGCGAAGACCTCGCGATAGCCGGCGACAGTGGCCACGGTCGGCAGGCAATCCTCCGGCGTCGGCGGAGCGGGCAGGTCCGCCACATAGCGCTTCAGCTCGTCCACGTTGTTGATGGGGTACTTCGTCACCCACACGGTGCGGCCGGAGGTCTTGCGCGCCCACGTCTCGCCTTCGGCCACCTCGCCCTCGGCGGACGGCGGCCGGGGCCAGTTGATGCTGCGCGCAAAGTCTATCTCCAGCGTATTGTAGACGGTCGCCGTCGCCTGGACGGGGTCCTCAATCCCCGGCGCGAGTTCCTGGAACAGGTCCCACGAGTCGATGTAGTCCCAGATGGGAACGCGGTCGGGCTCCTCGTGGTTGGCCGCGCGCATGGCACGGTCGTAGACGACCGGGTCCATGATGGCGCGGCAGGGCCGGGCGTTGGCGATAAGGTCACGGGCTTCGTCGGTGGTCATGCGGTCTCCGTAGGAGCGCCAGCATCCTGCTGGCACGCCGTGTGGCATCCGTACGGTCTCTTGCCTACACCTTCCCCAACTCCTCCCACACCGGCGCCAGCGCCCGCAGCAACTCCAGGTGCCGTTCCTGGGAGCGCCGGCATCCTGCCGGCACGTCGTCCGGCGCGATCACATCGCGGATCGTGAGGCCAGCCGTCGCCTCCTCCAGGGACGCAAACACCCCGGAGGCCGTGGCTGCGATGAGCGCCGCGCCATAGGCCGCCGCCTCGCGCACTTCGGGTCGCCGGATGGGAAGGCCGGTGGCACTGGCCACAAGCTGGGCCCAAAAGCGGCTGCGCGCCCCGCCGCCGATCATGCGGATGTCATCGCTGGCCGCCCCCTGGCCGGCGAGGTGCTGGACGGTCAGCGCGGTCTGCACGGCCACGCCGTTGAGCAGCGCCAACGCCATGTCGCCGCGCGTGTGCTGCAGCGTCAGCCCGGCCCAAGCGCCCTTCGCGGTCGCGCACCGCAACGGCGTCGAAGCGCCATAGAAATGCGGCAAGAAGAGCAGTGGTGGCCGCCCGGCGTCGAGTGCCGCCTCCGCTTCGGCGGCAATGCGGTCGTAAGGGTCGTTGCCGTTGCCGTGGCCGTGGCCGTGGCCGTGGCCGTGGCCGTTGGAGGGGCCGGATATTATCCGGCCCGCCGTCCCTCCGGGTTCCCACAACGTCTCCCGGAACCACCTCAGCAAGTTCCCCCCCGCGTACGCCCCCAGTACCGCATAGCCCCCCGGCACGGCATGGCAGTACCCCTGCAAGCTGCGCGTCTGGTCGAACAGCGGGCCGGCCGTCGCCGCCAGCACCACCCATGCCGTCCCGCACGACAGCATCAGCGCCCCGGGGCGAATGACGCCGCAGCCGACCGCGGCGCACGTCTGGTCATGCCCGCCGAGGATGACCTGCGTCTCGGGCGACAGCCCCCACTCCGCCGCGACTTCGGGCAGCACCGGCCCCACGACCGTCCCGGCTTCCGCCGTCTCCGCCAGCCGCTCCTCCGCGAGGCCGAGGCGATCGAGTAGCTCCGGCGCCCACCGCCGCCGCGTGATGTCATAGGCCATCGTCCGGGAGGCGTTCGGGGCGTCGAGCATGGGGCGGCCCGTCAGGCGGCCGATGATGAAGTCCGCGACCAGCGCGAACCGCCGCGCTTGCCGGAAGACCTCGGGCCTCTCGTCGCGCCACCACAGGATGCTGGCCGCCGCGGCGAAGGACGCCGGGGCGCTGCCGGTGAGGCCGAACCACAGGTCGGCCTCAGCGTCCATGCGCGCGACCTGCGGCAGGGAGCGGTTGTCCATCCACGTGATCGCCGGGGCCAGCGGCCGCCCCGCGTCGTCGAGGGGAACAACGGTGTCGCCCTGGGTGGACAGGGCGAGGGCGGTGACCGTAGCGGCGCGATTCATCGCGCCCCCGTGGGCGCGATGAATCGCGCCGCTACAGACCTCCCGCACGCACTCTCCCGCCAGCCGCCACCAGTCCTCGGCGTCCTGCTCGACCCAGCCGGCCTGCGGGGTGCGGTAGCCGTACTGCCGGTCCGCCGCGGCGAGAACCCGTCCCGTCTCGTCTAGGGCCAGCGCCTTGACGGCGGTGGTGCCGATGTCCAGACCGAGGGTGATGCCCATGGCGTCGCTGCTTTCGTCACCGGCCCGCGCGATTCCTGTGCCGGGCGCGAGGAGGTATCTGCCGCTTGGGGCGGAACTGAATGGCGATTCACCCACCACCCATGTTGGGAGCGATACCCATGTCGGAACAGAAGGTCGCACTGGCCGTTGGCGCCCACCCCGATGATGTCGAGTTCATGATGGCCGGCACCCTCGCCGCCCTGGGCGACGCCGGCTACGAGTTGCACATCTTCACCATCGGCAACGGCAACTGCGGCACCGCCGTGTACGACCACAATGACATCTGCCGCTTGCGCGCCGCCGAAGGACACAGCGCGGCGGGCGTCATCGGCGCCACGTATCACGAGGGTCTCGTCAACGACATCGAGATCTTCTACGACGAGATCACCCTGCGGCGCGTGACGGCCCTCGTGCGCGACCTGCAGCCCGAGATCGTCCTGACCCACGGCCCCAACGACTACATGGAAGACCACATGAACACCTGTCGCCTGATGGTCTCGGCCTGCTTCTGCCGGGGCATGCGCAACTGGCTGTCGAACCCCTCCCGGCCACCGACCTTCCAGGACGTCTACCTGTACCATGCCAACCCGCACAGCAACCACGACGGCATGCGCAACCTCGTCGTGCCGAGCCTCTACGTGGACATCGCCGACAAGATCGAGGTCAAAGAGGAGATGCTGCGGCGCCATGCCACGCAGAAGGAATGGCTGGACACCAGTCAGGGCATGGACTCGTACCTGATCACCATGCGCGAGATCTGCCGCCAGATGGGCGAGATGGCCCCGAACCCAATCCCGTACGCCGAGGGTTTCCGCCAGCACATGCACGCCGGCCTGTCCGGCGAGGACGCCGACCGGCTCAGCGAGGTGCTGGGCGACCGGGTGCAGAAATGCCGCTAGCCGCGCCCCCGGGCCTGTCGGCCGAAGAGCCGGCCGTGTCCGTGGTCGTGCTGAGTTGGAACACTCGTGACGTGCTGCGACGCTGTCTGCAGACGCTGACCTCGGAACCGGCGCCGTACGCGCGGGAAGTCATCGTGGTGGACAATGCCTCCGGCGACGGCTCGCCGGACATGGTGGCGGCGGAGTTCCCGCAGGTGCGCCTGCTACGCCAGGACACGAACCTGATGTTCGGGCGGGGGATGAACGTCGGGGCGCGCGCCGCGCGCGGGCGCTATCTGTTGCTGCTCAACTCCGACTGCTTCATCACCCCGACGACCATCGGCCGCATGATGGCGTTCATGGAGGCCCATCCCGACGCCCTGGTGGTGGGCCCGCGGCAGGTCCGCGGTAACGGCAAGGTCGAGCTGAATGTCAAGCTGGCGGCCGGCCTGCCCCATGCCGTGCGCCGCCTGCTGTTGATCCCGACGCGGTGGAGCGAACGCCGGCTGCGCGAGGGCGACCACGGGCAGCCGCTCCCGGCGCCGTGGCTGCAGGGCTCGTGTCTGCTGACCCGCCGCGCGCCGATCCTGCCCCTGGGGCCGTTCGACGAGGCCTTCACCCTGGGCGTGGAGGACACTGACCTCGGCTATCGGGTGCGGCAGGCCGGGTACAGCGTCTGGTTCCTGCCGGACTGCGAGGCCGTGCATCTGCACGCCCAGAGCCGCCGGCAACTCAGCCGCATCGAGCGCGAGTTGCCGATGGTGGATGGCGCCGTGCTGTTCTGCCGCAGGCACTACTCGCTGCCGTACCGGCGGCTGCTGGCCGTGCTGGAGACGCTGATCGTGCTGCGAGATGCTCTGGGGCGGCTACTGCTGGTGGTCCTGACCCTGGGGTTGAGCGCCAAAGCCCGAGACTCGCTGTCCGCGATGGTGATGCGTGGACGGCTCATCACCGGGCTGTGGCGCAGGTAGCGCCGCCGGAAGCCGACCGATGTTCCCGACCGTCCTCTCACGACTAACCATAACTCAAACGCCTGTTGACTCGGAGGAAAGCCATGTCCATCAAGATCGGTATCG
>CAZZDO010000111.1:0-13438 GCA_964653205.1 uncultured Armatimonadia bacterium
GTATCTTGCCGGAGGCCAGGAGTTGCCCCATGCACCGTCGCCTGAGCCATGTCGTTGCCATCGCAGTGTTCAGCCTGACCATCATCTCGACCCGAATGGAGGCCCAACCTGTGCCTTACCACTGGGAACTCATCACGATGACCGCCCCCTTCGCCCCGCGCGATGGGGCCGGGGCCCTGACGCTCGACGGCAAGATGTGGCTGCTGGGGGGCTGGAACCCCGGCGACAAGGTCAACTTCCCGCGCATCTGCAATAGCGAGGTCTGGTCCTCGCCCGATGGGCTGAACTGGACGGAAGTCAACGAGCAGGCGCCGTGGGAGGGCCGGCACACCGCCGGGTGGGTCGCGCACCAGGCGCGGTCGGACACGACCGCAAAGCTGTGGGTGGTGGGCGGGGACTGCAACCAGCATCACTATCAGAACGATGTCTGGAACAGCAGCGACGGCGTGACATGGACGAAGGTGTGTGACAACGTGCCGTGGGGCGACCGCGCGCTGCAGTTCGCGTATGCCTTCAAGGGCAAGATCTGGATCATGGGCGGGCAGACCATGCCGGGGTTCGTGCCAGGGCCGGGCGAGGCGTTCTACAACGACGTGTGGTGCTCGGAGGACGGGGTGACCTGGACGCGGGTGCTGGAGCACGCGCCGTGGAGCCCGCGGGGGATGAGTTCGGGGCCAGCGATCTTCCAGGACCGAATGTGGATCCTGGGCGGCGGCACGTATGACACGCCCACGACGCCCACCCGGCAGTTCTACAACGATGTCTGGAGCACGCCCGACGGGATCAACTGGACCTGCCACACCGAGCACGCGGCCTTCCCGCCGCGCCAGTACCACGAGGTCGCGGCGTGGGACGGCAAGCTGTGGGTGATGGAGGGCTACCACAAGGAGGGCGGCAACCGCAACGACGTGTGGTATTCGGCCGACGGGGTGACATGGACGGAGTTGCCCAACACCCCGTGGAAGCCGCGCCACGCCGCCAGCCTGTTCGAGTTCAACGACGCGCTGTGGATGGTGGCGGGGAACAACATGCAGCCGGATGTGTGGAAGCTGGTGAGGGGGGAGTAGAGGGGAGTGGTTGGTGGTTGAGTGGTTGAGTGAACGGCCGGGGCCGGGGCCGTTGGAGGGGCCGGATATCATCCGGCCCGCCGTTGGGGGCGCAGGTCAGACACGGAACGACATGAAGCAAGCTGACGCCGGCCAATCCATCCTCCTCGCCGACTGCATCCCCGCCATGCAGGCCCTTCCGGCCGGCTGCGCGGACATGATCTTCGCCGACCCGCCTTACAACCTCCAGCTTGAGAACGCCCTCTATCGCCCCAACATGACGAAAGTGGATGCGGTGAATGATCACTGGGACCAGTTCGCCGGCTTCGCCGAGTATGACGCCTTCACCGAGGCGTGGCTGACGGCTTGCCGGCATGTGTTGTCGGACACCGGGACCATCTGGGTCATCGGCTCGTACCACAACATCTACCGCGTCGGGCGGATCATGATGGACCTGGGGTACTGGCTGCTCAATGACATCGTGTGGGTCAAGTCCAACCCCATGCCGAACTTCCGCGGCGTGCGCTTCACCAACGCCCATGAGACGCTGCTGTGGGCGAAGAAGAGCAAGACGCAGAAGCGCTACACGTTCAACCACCACACGATGAAGCGCTACAACGACGGCAAGCAGATGCGCAGCGATTGGGTACTCCCGATCTGCCAGGGCGTGGAGCGCCTGACCGTTAACGGAGAGAAGGCGCACACGACGCAGAAGCCGGAGGCGTTGCTCGAGCGCGTGATTGTCAGCAGCACGCGGGTGGGGGACCTCGCGCTTGACCCGTTCTTCGGGACGGGGACGACGGGGGCGGTGGCGAAGCGGCTGGGGCGGCGGTTCATCGGGATCGAGAGGGAAGAGCGGTATGTGGAGGTGGCGGAGAGGCGGATCGCGGCGGTCGAGCCGCTGCCGGAGGACTGGCTGATCGCCAACACGCAGGACCCGGAGCCCGAGAAGCGCATCCCCTTCACAGCGCTCTTGGAGGCCGGGCTGCTGAAGCCCGGAGACAAGTTGCGCCATGTCAAGCTGCCGGTCGAGGCCGTCGTGAACGCCGATGGCACGCTGTCGGTGGACGGCTGCACCGGCTCGATCCACGGGGTCGGCGCGTTCGTCGCCGGCACGCCGGCCTGCAACGGCTGGACCCACTGGACTTTCCCCTGCCCCGACACAGGACAGCCCCGCCTGCTTGACGAACTTCGCAGTATCTTCCGCAACTCCTGAAGTTGGAGGTTCACCGTGTTGCGATCGGTGGCGTTCCTCGCCCTGGCGCTCTGCCTCACCGCCCCTGTGCACGCCGCCGTCTTCACCGCGGACTTCGACCAGGGCATGGGCGACGCGCCCGAGGGCTGGAAGATCGCCTACAGTGAGGGCCACGGGATTGCGACCTGGGAGCGGGAGGGCTACCAGAGCTTCCGCAGCCTCGCGCTCGAAGGCACGGCGGAGAACGAGTTCACTCAGTGGGTGGGCCCGAGCTTCGAGGTGCAGCCGACCACCCCCTATCTACTCACCGTGATGCTCAAGACCCGCCAGGGCGCGGGCCCGCCGGGCCTGTCGGTGGGCGGCAAGCACTGCTACCTGCCCTCGGTGACGGAGTGGACGCGCTGGCAAGTGCACTTCACCACCCCTGCCGACATGACCGCCACCCACGTGCGACTGTACCTGTACCACCGCCCCGGCCAGAAGGTCTGGTTCGATGACGTGTCGGTCATCCCGGCCGCGGATGTGATCGTGCCGCTCGGGCCCGCGGACAAGCTCATCACGGAGTCCGCGCCGGAGCGGCTGACCTGGCAGGGCCCGGAGGTATCGGACTACCTGGTTCTGATCTCCTCCGACCCGCGCTTTGACCGGGCGGAACACCGCCTCTGTGCCCGCACGACGGAAGTCAAGCCCCCCGCCCTCGCGCCCGGCCTGTGGCACTGGATGGTCATCCCGGCGGCGCAGTCGCCGACCGTGGAGAAGCAGCTTCGCCAGACGGCCGAGGTCCGTAGCTTCCTCGTCACCGGCTCGCTCTCCCAGGCGCAGGCCGACACGACACCACCCTTCATCACCAACCTCACGCCTCGCCCCGACGCCACCGTACCCGGAGGCGTGACCATCTCCGCCGACATCATCGAGGCCGGCGGTCTCGCGCAGGTGGAGATGCTGCTGAACGGCAAGCGCGTGCCACAGGCGAAGCTCACCACGGGCAATCCGGCGGTCATCTCCGTGGCGCTGGCGCCCAGTGTCGGCGAGCAGCAGGTGACGGTCACCGCCACCGACAAGGCCGGCCTGACCACTCGCCGCTCGTGGCGCTTCTCCGTGCGCGATACCCCCCGCCCGCGCTATCGCTTCCGCCAGGACCTCAATCTGCATCGCGATGAGACCGAGCCACTGTTCGCGCTCGGCCTGTATGACTACGACGACCACAAGCACCTCGACGAGCTGTTCCAGGCGGGGCTGACGTACATCATCACCGGCGGGGCGTCCAACAAGGAGGAGATGGACCGGACCCACCTGGCCGGCCTCAAGATCGCCATCGGCGTGGGCGTCGCACGGCAAGCCAAGACGCTGGCTGAGGCGAAGGGCCGCCTGCAGACCGGCCCGCTGCTCCACATGCTCCACCCGGCCCTGCTGGCGTACTGGAGCGACGAGATTGAGGGCCCGGACTTCGACCCGGCGCTGGTCGCGGGTGTGCAGACGACCGTGCGCGAGTTCGATCCCCACCATCCCTTCCTCGCGTGCATCGCCGGGCCGCAGTGGTACGCCTCCCACGGGGCCAACGCCGATGCGCTGTGGCCGGATGTCTACCCCGTGCCGCGCGACCCGATGACCGCCATCTCCACGACCATGGACAAGGCCACGGCCGCTGTGCAGGGCCGCCGGCCTGTGTGGTTCCTCGTCCAGGGCTTTGACTGGTCGGTCGCGGCGACCGGCCAGCCCGAGGACGGGAAGACCTACCGGCCGACGGGCGCGGAATTGCGCTGCATGAGCTACCTGGCGCTCAACCACGGGGCGAAGGGCCTGGGCTTCTACGCCGCCGGGAACGGCAAGTGCGCCATCTCGCGGTGGCCGGAACGCTTCGCGGAGCTCTTGGCGCTGGTTCGGGAGCTGCGGTCACTGGAGGAGGTCTTCCTGTCGCGGCCGGAGCCGCCTAAGGGCGAGGTCGCGCCGGCCGGTGTGCTGGACGCTCGCCTGTGGCAGGTCGGCAAGCGCCGCCTGCTGGTCGTGGTCAATACCAGCCGCGAGCCGCAACTGATGCGTGTGAAGGTCCCGAAGCTCAAGTCGGGAACGGCGGTGAAGGTGCTGTGCGAGGACCGCACGGTGATCGCAGCCGAGGCCCTCGTGGACATCTTCGCCCCTCTGGCCGTGCACATCTATGAACTGTGAGGCAGATCCGATGCGTACCCTCATCCTGACCTTCGCCTGCATGATCGCCCTCCCGGCCCTTGCCCAGCAACAGGTCACGGCCCCGCCGTGGCAGGTCACGGTCGGCAAGATTGGCGCCGACGCCATCATCTACGACGGCGCGGCACTGGCCAAGAGCCTGCGCCTCTCCGGCTACGCGCCCGAATGGAAGGGCGCGCGCTTTGACATGGGCGGGGCCGCCGTGGCGACGTCGGCCACCGGCGCGTCGTGGAAGAAGCAGGCGCCCGGCAACCAGGACGTGAGCCTGGAGGTCAGCCTCAAAGGCAATACGTGCCTGATCACCTGTGACACGACGATCACCCGGGCCGGGCCGACGGAGTTCTCGCTGGACCTGCAGCCGGGGGCGCTGGCCGCCGCCGACAACGTCGCCCGCATCGTGCTGGACGGCAAGCCGCAGAGCCTGGACCTGGGCGGGAAGTTTAGCCACATCAACGTCGTGAAGGAGGTCCGCTTCGAGCAGCCGGAGCGCAGCATCGTCCTGCGCTGCGAAGGCTTCCACATCCAGGACCGCCGCGATCGGGAACAGGGGCTGTTCCTGGTGGCGGTGCTCAACGCGGACGGGCGCGAGCCCAAGCACTATGAGAAGACCATTGAGATCACCATCGAGCCCGCCGACCCGGCGACCTTCGCGATGCGCAAGGCCTACCTGAGCCAGAGCGAGTACGAGCGCAAGGACCTGCCGGTGCCCAACGGCGGCTTCGAGGAGGGTCTGGAGAAGTGGTCGAGCAACCCGCGCGCCACCGTGGACACGCAGGTCAAGCATGGTGGGAAGCAGAGCGCCCGCATCACGATCCCGGCGACGCAGACGGACGCGACCGGGATCTACTTGGTGCAGAACGTCCCGGCGGTTGAGGGCAAGCTGTACCAGGTGACGGTCTGGGTGAAGTCGGATGACGTCAAGGGCGTGACGCTGGGCGACAAGTCGCCGACGGGCGTCACGGCCATCGTGGAGTTCGCCGACAAGGAGGGCAAGTGGCTGGCGTCGGGCGACTACGCGAGCGGGCTGTACGGGACGAAGGACTGGACGCAGATCAGCACCGACGCCTGTCGCGCACCGGAGAAGGCCGGCTACGCGATCATCTTCCTGTCGCTACGTGGCACCGGCACCGGCTGGTTCGACGACATCACCGTGACCGAGGTCACGCAGCACGTCGTCCTCGAGACGCCGGGCGAGCAGACTACGCTCGCCGACAACACCCCGCGCTTTGCCTGGAGCATCAAGACCCCCGGGACGATGACGCTGGAGTTGGCGCCCAGCCCGGACTTCCCGGCGGACAAGACCCAGCGCTTCGCCGACCTGCGGGAGAAAACGTTCTCGCTGGCGCAACCCATCGCGCCGGGGCAGTGGTACTGGCGGGTGCTGGCGCCGGTGGCGAGGGCGACCTCCGCGGTATGGTCCTTCAAGCAGACGGCGCCCGTCACGGCGGATTGCACCGACCCGGTCATTGCGCCGGACCATGCCTTCCTGCCCAAGTCCGACCAGAAGGTCACCGTCGGCGTGACCGACAACGTCGGTGTGACAAAGATCAAGCTCACGCTCGACGGATACGACATCACCAAGCGGGCCAAGCTGGTCGGCAAGCAGATTGAGCTGCTGCCGGCGGTGCCGTGGAAGGCCGGCTTGCATCGGCTGCAAGTCGAGGCGTGGGACGCGGCGGGCAACCATGGGGAGCGCGTGATCTACCTGACCCACGCCAAGGGCCTCGTGGAGAAGAAGTGGCTGCCGCAGGGCGGGATCGCCTTCGACGGCAAGCCCAAGTTCATGCTGGGGATGTACGGGGTGCGGATCGAGGACATGCCGGAGGTGGCCAAGGGTGGGTATGACTTCTGTCACGCGTACAACTGGGACGGCGCCGGCGACAACGCGAGCGCGCTGGAATACCTCGACGAGTGCAAGAAGAACGGGCTGCAGGCCTTCATCGGCTTCAACCGCGGGGCCTTGCAGGCCAATGACCTCGATTTCGTGGCCGAGCGGATCGGGGCGCTCATGCAGCACCCGGCGCTGCTGGCGTGGTACTTGTTCGACGAGCCGGACCTGCCCCACCAGTACGTGTCGCCCGACCAACTGCGCGGGCTGTACAACCTGATCCACACGCTCGACCCGAGCCGGCCGGTTATCGTGACCGTGGCCCAGAGGCACATGATGCCGGACTACCGCGACAGCTATGACGTGTACTGGAGCATGGACTACAGCACCCCGGCGGCGAATGTGCGGAACTTCGAGTACCACCGGTCGAAGCTGCAGCCCGGCGTGCCGATCATGTCCATCGTGCACTGCTACGACGGCAAGCAGCGCGGGGCCGAGGCCGACCCGGCGAAGTTCTGGCCCGACCCGGCGACGATGCACGCGGCGGCCTTCATGGCCATCGCCCACGAGAGCAGCGGGCTGTGCTGGTGGTGGTGGGGCCAGGGCGGCACGAACTTCCTGACGGTCGCGAACGTGCCGGCGGCGTGGGAAGGCCTCAAGCGTACGGTGGCGCAGATCAACGCGCTTAAGCCGGTGCTGGCGGCGCAGGCGCCGGCCGGACGCGGAGCGTCCGTCCGGATGTGGATCGAGCAGCCGGCGGAGGATCAGGAAGTGCACTGCTGGGAGAAGAAGCTGGCGGACCGCACGGTCATCATCGCGGTCAATCGTGACCCGAAGGCCTGCCAGGCGAAGATCGCGTCGCCGCTGCTGAAAGCTGGGGCGGTGAAGGTGCTGTTCGAGGACC
Organism: uncultured Armatimonadia bacterium; assembly: GCA_964653205.1. GTDB lineage: Bacteria > Armatimonadota > Zipacnadia > Zipacnadales > UBA11051 > JAJFUB01. The sequence continues at coordinate 7,158 of CAZZDO010000111.1, forward strand.
GGACCATCACAGCGGAGGCCGGGAGCCTGGCGGACGGCTTCGAGGCACTGGGCGTGCATGTATATGAGATCAGATAGCGCCCCGGAGGAAGGGAGCATGCGCGTGTCGCGAGTGCTCGACCTGGCGGCGTACGTGTACTCCGCCGACATCACGGACTTCGAGACGACGTACGCGGACGTCGCGGAGGCCGGCTTCCATGCGGTCGTGCTCGGTCTGCAGCGCGGGCAGTTCGACCTGCGCGTGCCCGAGCAGGCGCAAGAGGCCGGGCGGATCCTGGAGCGTCTGGGACTGAAGGGATCGGCCTGCCACGGGCTCGATACGGGGCCCGGCGCGATGAACGATCCGGACGAGGCCGCGCGCACGGCGCTCACGCAGGCCCATGCCGGGCTGATGGAGAGCACGGCCGCCATCGGCGCGCGGACGTACGTGCTGCACATTGGGCCGGTGCTGGCCGGGGAGCCGAGGGAGGCGTCATGGGAGCGCGTGCGGCGCTGCGTGGATGAACTCGCCCCGCGTGCGGCGGCCCTTGGCGTCGCCCTGGCGCTGGAGAACGGGCTCCCGGACTATGTGATGACGAACGAGGAGTTGCTGTCGTTCGTCGCGGGGTTCGCGCACCCCGCCGTCGGGATCTGCTATGACTCGGGGCATGCGCACGTGACGGGCGATGCGGCGGCCGTGCTCCGCATGTTCGCGCCGTACGTCGTGACGGTGCACCTGCACGACAACGACGGCACCGCGGACCAACATCTCATGCCCGGGCAGGGGACGATTGGGTGGCCGGCGGTCGTGGCCGAACTGGCGAACTGCCCGCGGCTGGTGCATGCCGAGGTCGAGGCCGTCAACTCCGCCCAGTGGCCGCCCACGCCCGAGGTGTGGCCGCAGCGCCGCGTGTACGAGTGCTATATGGAAGTGCTCAATGTGCCGGAAACGGGGGTGGAGTACCGATGACGGCGATGACGCCTAAGCAGCGGATGCTCGCCGCCTATCGCGGGCTGCCGGTGGACACCGTGCCGGTGGCGCCGGAGTTCTGGGTCTACTACCCGGCCAAGCTGCTGGGCGTGGACATGATCCAGTTCTCCCGCGAAGTACCGTTTCATCTGGCGCTCAAGCAGACCTTCGAGACGTTCGAGTGCGAGGGCTGGGGCGTCACGTTCCCCGGCATGCCCAATGAGCATGTGACCGGTTCGTCGCAGGAGCGGTGGATTAGCGAGACGCGCCTGGAGGTTCGCAGCGAGATCAAGACCCCGGCGGGGACGCTGACCAGTTCCAGCCTCATGGACCGCGAGGAGCCCGGGTGGGCGATGGAGCGCCCGCTCAAGGACTTCGCGCGCGACCTGCCCGCCTACGAGATCATGAGCCTGCCCGACCCCAAGCTGATGCAGGTCGAGGGCATGATGAAGGCGCGGGAGGAGGTGGGGGAGAGCTACCTGCTCGAGGTGTGGCTCGGTGTGCCGTTCTTTGACTTCTACGGCAGCGGGCGCGAGGGCGGCATCGAGCAGACCGTCTTTGACCTGTTCGAGCACGAGGCGGAATTGGAGGAACTCCGCCGGAAGCATCTGGCACATATGGTGGAGAAGACGCGGCTGCTATGCGAGCGCACGCCTTTCGAGAGCTTCGTGATCGGCTGCTCGTGGAGCTGTAACTCGCTCGAGGGCCCGCGGCTGTGGCGGCGGTGGGACAAGCCCGTCATCGCGGCTGTGGCCCAGGAGTGCCATCGGCACGGGCGCCTGCTGCACGTGCATTTCCACGGCAAGTGCCTGGAGACGGTGGCGGACTTCGCCGAGATCGGGATAGACTGCGTCTGCCCGTTCGAGCGCCCGCCGGGGGGCGATGTCGAGGGGCTGGAGGGGCTGCGGGAAGTGGCACGGATGCTGGATCACAAGGTCACGATGAACGGGAACATCCACACCGTCGAGACGTTGATACGGGGTACGCCCGAGGATGTGCGGCGGGAAGTGCGCGAAGTGTGTGAGGCCTTCGCCGGCACGAACCGCGTGATCGTGGGCACGGGCGATCAGGTCGGCCGCGAAACCCCGGAGGAGAACCTGCATGCCATGATTGACGAAGCGCGCCGCCGTAGCTAGCCCTGCCTGCTGCCGTGCAACGCCGTCGCCCCGAAAGGAACTGTCATGTCGCTGGCCAGGTTGTCCCTGCTCTGCCTGCTGATCGCCGCCGGCGCGGCCGTGGCCCAGGACGTCACGCTGCCGGACCCGGGCTTTGAGAAGACGCCGCCGGGCTGGTCGGGTGTGGATCGCTACCCGGGCACCGTGCAGGTTGATCGCGCGGTCAAGCGTAGCGGTGAAGCCTCGGTGCATATCGTCAGCGCGGAGCACAACATGCCCTGGCTGGCCGTCAGCGTGCCCGTGGAGGGAGGCGCCACGTACGCGCTGCGGGCATGGTGTCGCGGCGTGGTCGGGGGCACGGGGAAGGTTGCGTTGAAGATCGAGTACTACAACGACCAGAAGCAGAACACGGTCGGGCGGTATTCGGACACAGTGGCCGCCAACACGACCGAGTGGAAGCAACTGGAGTTGGTGGTGCCAGCTCCGGCCGATACCGTCCGCGCCGCCATCCTGGTGCGGCTGATGACGCCGGGCGAGGCGTGGTTCGACGACGTCAGCTTTGCGATGACGCAGGCTCCCGCGCCGGTGAGCACGGCGACCGAGCGCCTTGCCGTCGACGCCGGCGCGTCGGCGACCGTTCCCATCGAGTTGCGCTTCCGCGACGCGCTGAGCGATACGCCACCTCGCCCCACGCTGACCGTGACGAGCAGCGACGGCACGGCCGTGCCGGGCGCGACGGCCAAGCTGGCTGTCGCCGATCCGCACATCGTGAAGGGCACCGTGACCTTGCCCGCCCTCGCCAACGCCGACCACGTGCTGAAGCTGAGCTTCCCGCAGGGCGCCACCGAGACCCGTGTCTTCCCCTACGCGGCCCACCGCAAGCCGGGGCGCTTGAGCGATACCGGCACGCTGCTCGTGGACGGCAAGCTCTTCTTCCCGATCCTGATCTACCACGTCGGCGCGCGCGAGTACCCGCAGCTCGCCGCGCAGGGCTTCAACGCCGTGCAGGGCGCCGCCGCCAGTGATGTGGCCGGGCACACACAGGCCCTGGACGCGGCCCGGCAGGCCGCGATCATGTCGGACGTGCCGCTCTACGTGAACTGCAAGGTGGCGGCGAACCTGCCCCTGAGCCTGCAGAAGATCGCCGCAACGAAGGACCACTCGGCCGTCCTGGACTGGAAGATCATTGACGAGCCGGACCTGCGCCCCGATGTGATTGATGAGGTGGCCGACACCTACCGGCAGCTCAAGCAGGCCGATCCCCAGGCCCCGATCCTGCTCACGATCGCCAGCCCCGCGAGCTTCCCGTACTGGATCCACTTCTGCGACATGCTGCAGGTGGACCCGTACCCGATCCCGCGCTACCCGTTGACGCTCGTGAGCGACACGGTGAAGGCGGCCGTGGCGGTCAAGCAGCCGTGGCAGCACGTGACGGCGGTCCTGCAGTGCGGCTGGGTGTCGAACACCGATGGTACGCCTGCCAACCAGCCGACCTATGACCAGGCGCTGTGCATGGTCTACCTTGCCCTGATCCAGGGCGCCAAGGGCATCGGCTGGTACTCGATGCACGACCCGGGCTGGGACCTGTCCAAGACGCCGCTATGGGCGCGCTTCAAAGAACTGAACGAGGCAACGGCGGCGCTGGGGCGGATTGTGCTGTCGGACGAGCCGCTCGCGGCGCGTGTCACGGGGGAGAACGTGCAGGCCGGAGCCTGGAGGCACGAGGGGCGGACCTACCTGCTCGTCACGAATCCCAAGGGTGAGGCGCGCAGCGCCAGCGTGAAGCTCGACCAGCCCGTGACGGCGTGCGAGAGCCTCACCGGCGCGGCCGATGCGCACATCGCTGAGGGGGCAGTGCAGATCAACCTGCCGCCCTACACCAGCCACACGCTGGCGGTGAGGTAGCCATGGATCACCGCGAGGTCGGGAAGCACTGGGACGCCAATGCCGACGCCTGGACGCACCTGGCGCGGGCGGGGTACGACGTCTGTCGCGACCATCTGAACACGCCTGCCTTCCTCGCGATGCTGCCTGATGTGACGGGCCTGCACGGCCTGGACATCGGCTGCGGCGAGGGCTACAACACGCGGCTGGTGGCGCAGCGTTGCGCGTCGCTCACGGCCTTCGACATCGCCACGAAGTTCGTCGGCCACGCTGCTGCCAGCGAGCGGGAGCAGCCGCTGGGCATTCGGTATCTCATCGCCAGTGCCGTCGAGATGCCCTTCGCCGACGAGAGCTTCGACTTTGCCGTGGCCTTCATGAGCTTCATGGACATGCCCGAGCAGGACCGCGTCCTGGCGGATGCGTTCCGTCTCCTGCGACCGGGCGGCTTCCTGCAGTTCTCGATCACGCACCCGTGCTACGACACGAAGATCCGCGCCAAGGTCCGCGACGAGACCGGGCGGCACTATGCGTACGAGATTGGGGGCTACTGGGACACCGCGCCGTGGGCGCCCGAGTGGATCTTCGGCGACGCCCCGGCCGCGGAGAAGGCGCGCTGGCCGAAGTTCGTGACGCCGTACTTCCGGCGCACGATGAGCGATTGGCTCAATGCCATCGTGGGCGCCGGCTTCGTCTTTGAAGCGATGGGGGAGCCATACCCCGATGAGGAGGTCCTGCAGGAGCGGCCCGACCTGGAAGACAGGACGGTGCTGCCCTTCTTCCTGCACCTCCGCTGCCGCAAGCCCGCCGCTACCTGAACCCCACGTCCTTGACCATCAGCACCCCGTTGTCCGACGGGCGGAAGCGCTGCTCGCGGTTCTCGATCGCGAGGTGGTTCTCGCCGTCGCGCCAGAGGTCGCCCACCTTGAAGCGGAAGGTCGGGCTATAGTCGGGGGTCTGGTACTTGTCGTCGGTGCTGATGGTCCAGTCGTTGTCGTACTTGACCCGCCACGCCTCCGGGCCGGGCTCGAACGCGGGCAGCGACTTGTACGCCTCGTGCCGCGGGGTTGCGATGTTCGCCGGCCGGTCCAGCGCTCGCGACGGGTCCAGCCGCGTGCCGTTGAAGCTCAGGCGCAGGACCGGCAGCAGGCCGTTCTCCAGCGAGTAGTTGATTCGCACCGTCAACTCCAGCGTCCCTTCGGCCCGGCGCGGCAGCACCAGCGTCGTCTTCGTCCCCTGCTTCACGACGAAGCCCTCACGCATCATCGCCGCCACCTGCGCCGGGTCGGTCACAACGCGGTCATCGGCCTCGATCTCCGCCAACCGCGCCTGCAGAAAGGCACGGAAGTCCCCCCACGTCTGCTGCGCCTTGCCCTCCGGCGCGGCCACCTCAGCTTCCGTCGCCGTGGCCAGCGTTGTCGCGAGGCTTTGGCGCGTGAGGCCCTCTTGTTCGAGGGTGAGTAGCAGCGGCGTCAGCTTCCGCGCCTCGGCCAGCGATGCGAACCACGGTGCCAGCCGCTCGCGCGTGAAGTCCTCAACTTGCCAGTCGGGGTGCTCGAGGAAGGCACTCCAGGCCGCATAGAACACGCGCATGTTGAACAGCGACGGCGGGTCCTCGCCATAGGTCACGAGGCCCTCGAAGTCAGCCTCGGTGGCGCGCCGGCAGATGCCGCGGATGCGGTCAAGATAGAACTGGTGGACCGTGTGGGTGGACTTGTTGCCCCAGTGCAGGTAGCCGGTGTTGCGCGGCGTCGGGGGGCGCAGGCCGGCGGGCCAGTGGGCGCCCTCCATGCCCGTCAACGTCCACTGGCACAGCATGCCGTCGGGGATGAGCTTGACCCACGAGGGTGGCGTCTGCTGCATTTCGGGCGTGAAGCCCGTGTACGTGGCGTAGCTGAGCCAGGCGTCCGGGGCGAGCGAGAGGGCGGTCTTGGCGACCGGGGCGGTCGAGAGCGCCATGTCCTTGTAGTAGTCGGGAGCGTCTCCGGGAATGGCTGCGCGGGCGGCCTTGCAGCGGTCGCAGTGGCAGACGAAGAAGTCGCCAATCTCGAAGTTGATGCCGCCGATCTTGAAGGTGTCAAAGAGCCAGCGGCAGCCGTCGTCGAGCCACTTGATGTTCGCGGGCGCAGTGGGGCAGAGCGCGTTCAGCGGCTTGTCGTCCTTGCTGACGGCGCACAGTTCGGGGCGCTCACGCAGCCACGTCGTGATGTTGTACCGGTGGTTGCCGCTGTAATAGTAGCCTTCGTAGCCGCTCGTGCCGACGCCGGGGATGATGCGGATGCCGCGGGCGCTGGCGTACTGGCATAGCTCCTGCGAGGCCGCCACTCCGCCATGCTC
>CAZZDO010000112.1:0-13430 GCA_964653205.1 uncultured Armatimonadia bacterium
ATGATCTCCCGTCTCCGTCAGGCCAGTCCCCAGCTCCTGTTGTACTTCCTCGCGGTGGCCTTCATGGGCATCGCCAGCGGCTGCTTCCACACCTCGTACAACAACTACCTCGATGAGGTCTTCCACATCGGCGCGCAGGCGCGGGGCATGCTGGAGTTCCCGCGCGAGCTGCCCGGCTTCCTCGTAGCGGCCTTCACCGGGGCCCTGGCCTTCCTGCCCGAGACGCGGGTGGCCGGCTTGTGCGGGCTGGTCACGTTCGGGGGGATGCTGGGGCTGGGCGGGGTACATCTGCACGCCACCCAGCGCTACGCCTGGGAGTGGATGGTGTTCTTCACCATCCTGTGGGCCATCGGCACCCATGTCGTCATGCCGGTGCAGTCGGCCATCGGCATGAGCCTGGCGCACCAGACGCGGCACGGGCGGCGGTTGGGGCAGGTGTCGGGCCTGGGGGCGGCCGCGACCATCATCGGCGCGGCGTTCGCCTGGGTCGCCAGTGCCGGACGCGTCAGCCCGCCCTACTGGCTGATCTTCAGCGCCGGCGGCGTGATGGCCCTGTGCGGCGGCGTCACCTTCCTGTCCATCCGGGAGATCGGGCGCCAGACCGCCCGCCCCCGGCTCGTCTACAATCGCAAGTACTGGCTCTACTACGTCCTGTGTCTGCTGTTCGGGGCGCGCAAGCAGCTCTTCATCACCTTCGGTCCCTGGGTGCTCATCAAGGTCTTCCACCGCAGCGTCATCACCTTCGCCAAGCTTGGGATCGTCAATTCCCTCCTGACGGTCTTCACCAACCCCGGCATCGGCAACCTCATTGACCGGTGGGGCGAGCGCAAGATCCTGATGATCGACTCGCTGATCCTGATGCTGGTCTGTCTGGGCTACGGCGGGGCGCACCTGCTCGGCCCGTACGGCGTCTACCTTGCCTTCGCCTGCTTCGTGCTGGACCAGGTCATGTTCGGTGTGGGCAACGCCCGGACGACCTACCTGGCCAAGATCGCCGAGAAGCCCAGCGACGTGACCGCCAGTCTGAGCCTGGGCGTGACCCTCGACCACGCCGTGTCCATGAGCCTGCCGACGCTGGGCGGCCTGCTGTGGATCAAGTACGGCCACCCGTGGGTGTTCGTGGGAGGTGGGGGCATCGCCCTGTTCATGATCCTGTTCTCCCCGCTGATCCGCGTGCCGCCGCGGCCCGAGCCCGCTCCCTAGAGCCGGGCCGTTGTAGGACGAAGCGCAGCCGGGGGCTCGTACCCCGCCCCGTCGGCCGCGGTCCTCTGGCGTGGGTAGAGCGGGCATCCCGCCCGCCGTGGCGACCCTCGGCGGGCGGGACACCCGCTCTACCCGCACAACAGTGCTACTGTACGGCAGCTTCGAGAAGGTGACGCCCCCGTCCGCCGCCAACTATGCGCCTGGCGTTCCGCCATCATCGCGGCTCGCGCCGCCCTGCTCTCGGAGTGTGATCGCCGATGCCTCCCCGCTTCTGCCTTCCCGCCGCCGTGAGCGCCGGCCTGCTGCTGGCAGCCGTGGCGTGCCTGCCCGTCGCAGCCGCGCCACTCACGCTGCACGTCGCCGCCAATGGCAATGACAGGGCGGCCGGCACGGAGAAGGCACCCCTTGCCACGCTCGCGCGCGCCCGCGACGCCATCCGCGCGGCGAAGCAGGGCAAGAAGCTCCCGGCCGACGGCGCCCGCGTGCTCATCCACAACGGCATCTACCGCCTGAACGGGCCTCTGACACTGGGGCCTGCGGACTCCGGCACGGCCGCCGGGCCGATCGTCTACGCCGCCGCGCCCGGGGCGAAGCCCATCATCTCCGCCGGTCGCGTCATCACGGGGCTGCACAAGAGCGCCGACGGCTCGTACAGCACGATGATCCCCGCCGCCGCAGGCCACAAGTGGGTCTTCCGGTCGCTCTTCGTGGACGGCAAGCGCTATGTCCCGGCGCGGTCGCCCAACAGCGGGCAGTACTATGTCGTGCGCGGGGTGCCGCCCGAGGGCGCGACGGGTCCGGCCGGCGCCTCGCGCGACCGCTTCGCCTACCGCGGCGAAGACCTCAAGCCGTGGCCGAACCTGTCGGATGTCGAGTTGCGCCTGACCTTCAGTTGGAACGCCGGCACGTTCCCGCTCAAGTCCGTGGACCCGCAGACGCACCTCGCCGTCCTCGGCGGCCCGGCCGTCTGGGAGATCCCCAAGCCCGGCTGGGCCACGAGCCCGTACCTCGTGATGAACCATCCGGGCGCCTGCGATGCGCCCGGCGAGTGGCAGCTCAATCGCGAGACCGGCGAGCTGAAGATCATCCCCTTCGCCGGGGAGGACCTCAGCAAGGCGCAGGTCGTCGCGCCGGTGTGCGAGCGGATCATCGCCGCCCAGGGAGACTATGAGAAGAGCCAGTTCGTCGAGTACGTGCGCTTCGAGGGCCTGTCCTTCGAGCACGCCGGGTGGGACCTGCCGCCCACGGGCGCTTCCTGGCCGCAGGCGGCCAGCGGCCTCGGCGCGGCGCTGGAGTTCAACGCCGCGCGCCACTGCGCGGTCATCGGCGGCGAGGTTGCCCATGTGGATCGCTACGGCGTCGGCTTCGACCGCGACAGTTCGTACAACACGGTGCAGCGCTGCCACCTGCATGATCTCGGCGGAGGCGGGGTGCGCCTGGGCACGACGGACCGGCCTGTCCCGTTCGAGCGCCTCGCGCATCACAACCTCGTGGACAACAACTTCATCCACGACGGCGGCCACACCAACCCCGGCGCCACGGGCATCTACATGGCCTACGGGGCGAACAACACGATCTCCCACAATGAAGTCTGCGACCTGCGCTACACGGGCATATCGCTGGGGTGGACATGGGACATCGTGTACTCGGGCACGCGCGAGAACATCGTCGAGTACAACCACGTGCATCACGTAATGCGGACGCTGGAGGACGGCGGGGGCATCTACAGCCTGGGCCTCACGCCCGGCTCGGTGATCCGCCACAACGTCGTCCACAACGTCGGCACCCCGCCCGACGCCATCGGCCACGGCATTTACATTGACGGTGGCAGTTCGGCGCTGTTGTGCGAGAACAACGTCTGCTACGACTGCGGCCACGGCGGTATCCGCATCCAGCACGGTGATTCGTGCATCACGGTGCTCAACAACATCTCGGCCTTCAACGGGTTCGGGCTGGGACCTGACGCCGAGCGCACGAACATCTTCGCGTACAACATCGTGGTGCTCGACGGCGCGGGGACGCCCTTCCGGTACGTTCCCAAGTGGCAGAGCTACAACAAGATCATTGACTACAACCTGTACTGGCGGCCCGACGGCAAGCCGATCAAGTTCCTGGACTTCACCTGGGAGGAGTGGCGCAAGCAGGAGGGCATCAACGACATCTGGTACCAGCCGGTGATGGACCGCCACTCCCGCATTGCCGACCCGCTGTTCGTGGACGCCGCCAAACGCGACTTCCGCCTGCAGCCCAAGTCCCCGGCGCTGGCCATGGGCTTCCGGCCGATTGACACGAGCACGGTCGGCCTGTACGGCGACGCGGCCTGGAAGGCGCTGCCCGGCCAGACGGCGATGCTTCCCCTCTCCCCCAATGAACACGACCTGCGCACGACGCTGCCCGACGACAACTTCGACGACGCCCAGCCGGGCCAGAAGCCGGCCTACGCGTCCGTCATCGAGGACGTCAAGAAGGGAGCCTACGCGGAGGTCAGCGACAAGCGGGCGTTGTCCAAGCCGTACAGCCTGCATTTCGTGGATGCGCCGGACACGACGTACTACAACCCGCACATCTACTACAGCCCCCACCTGTCGGGCGATGTGAAGCTGCAACTGGACTTCGACCTGTACCGCGAGCCGGGGGCATTGATGTGGCACGAATGGCGCAACACGGCCTCGTACGCCAAGCTGGGGCCGTCGCTGTGGATCGAGAAGGACGGGAGACTGCTGCTCAACGAGAAGAAGCCGACGGACGTCCGCCTGCCCGACAGCCAGTGGCTGCACTTCCGGATCACCGACGGAATCGGCAAGTACGCCGACGCGAAGTGGAACATGACGATTACCGACGCGACGGGCCAGGTGCTGTTCGACGGCAAGGACCTCGCCTGTGGGCCGGAGTTCGACCGGCTCGAATGGCTGGGCTTTGTCAGCAACAGCCTCGAGGCGTGCGAGATGTATCTGGACAACGTGAAGATGATCCGCGTCGAGCCGTGAGTCCGTGGCGCCCGATGGGGCGCCATTGCGGGGAAAGGAGCGTGACGGAGCTATGCGTGGAGCGATGTCCATGGCCTGTTGGGCCGTCGCCTTTCTGATCTGGGGAGCGGCAATCCCCCTCTGCGCCGCCGATAACTTCGGCGACCCTGCCGCGTGGGAGGCCTTCGACGCCGGCAATACCGGCGGGCTGCAGGCAAAGGGGTACTTTGGCGCGGCCTGCGACGGCCGCTACATCTACTATGCGCCCTGTCGGACGGCCGCCTTCCACGGCGTCGTCCTCCGCTACGACACCGCCGGCGACTTCAAAGCCGCCGGCAGTTGGGCCGCCTACGACGCGGGCTTCACCGATGGTCTGCGAACGGTGGGCTATGCCGGCGCCGTCTATCGCGCTCCCTATGTCTACTTCGTTCCCTTCTCCGACGCCCAGACGCGCCATGCCCGCGTGCTGCGCTGTGATACGCGAGGTGAGTTTACAGCCCGCTCAAGCTGGAGCGCCTTCGACGCCGGGCCGCTGATCGGGCTGCGCCACAGTGGCTTCACGGGGGCCGTCTGCGACGGCCGGTACCTCTACCTCACCCCGTTCGGCTACCAGCCCTATGCCCACGGCCGTGTGGTGCGCTACGACACCCAGGGGGAGTTCAAGAGCCCGTCGAGTTGGCGCGTACACGATGCGGGTCGCACGGGCGGGCTGGACACGCGGGGGGTCTACGGCGCCGGCTTTGATGGGCGCTATGCCTACTTCGTGCCCTTCAACGACGGCCGGGGGTTCCACGGCCGCGTGTTGCGGTACGACACCCGGGCTGACTTCGACGCCCCCGGGAGTTGGGGCGCGTACGACGCCGGCGCGACGGACGGCCTGCAGACGGTGGGCTACAAGGGCGCCATCCATGACGGGCGCTACATGGTCTTCGTGCCGTTCCGCGGCAGCGACGGCTGCCACGGTCGCGTGCTGCGCTACGACACGAAGGGCGAATTCACCAGCGCCTCGAGTTGGTCGGCCCATGACGCCGGGAGGACTGGCGGGCTCGACACGCGCGGGTATGTCGGGGCGGAGTTCGATGGCCGCTACCTCTATTTCGTCCCGTACAGCGGCGACAACAATGTCTTCCACGCGCGCATGCTGAGGTACGACACGACCGGCGACTTCAAGTCGTCCGCGAGCTGGTCGGCCTACAACGCGGAAGCCATCGGCGGCCTGACCACTAGGGGCTACAAGTTCTCAGCGTCTGACGGCAAGCACATCTACTTCGTGCCCTACCACAACGGCATCGCGTTCAGCGGGATCGCGCTGCGGTACCGGATACCGGCATCCCCCAAGTAGCGCGGCGCTACCTGCCAGGCGGGGCTGCAGTGGAGCGATGCCGCTCCGCGCTGGCGCGTCCTGTGTGTGCGAGTCTGTACCACCCGGCGACAGGAACGGCTACGCGGGCTGGACCGCCGACGCTCGGACGAACTCGACCGCGCGGGCGTGGCGGAGTGGCTGGCGCCATCTTGCCCTACCCGTTCCACTCGCCCTTCCACACCGGCCCGAGCCAGCGCTTGCCGGCGTGGCGGTACAGCGCGTTTGAGAACTCCGTGTCTTTGAGGAACTGCTGGTACTGGTCCTCGGTGCGGAAGAACACCGACTGCTCCGCCCCCGGCACGACCATCCCCGCCGCGCGCATGTCGTGCAGCAGCATGACGAGGTTGTCGCCGAACATCACCAGCCGCGCGCGCTGCTTGTCCGTGGCCGCGAGTTCGAGCGCCTGCTGGTACAGCCGTTCCATCTCCCCGAACACCGGCAGGTAGATCTTCTCTACCTTGTCGTAGTTGATCTCGTACATTTCCCCGCGGTAGACCGGGCTCTCAGCCTCCTTGTACGCCTTGAAGCGCGTCTCGATCAGCTCGTAGAGCTGCTTCATCGGCGCGGCGGCCGGGCCGTAGCCCAGGGCCATCCACTCCTCGTACAGCTTGTCCACATCCTGCTTGGGGTCCCACATGAGCTTGGCATAGAGGTAGTTGGTGGGCCCGCCGTAGCCCCAGCCGCCCATGCCCAGCATGTCCACGCTCGGCGCGCCGGCGGCGGCAAGCGTCGGCAACTCCAGCTTCAGGAGGTCGCGCGCCACCGGCAGCGGCGCCCCGTTGAAGTCGCGCATCCACGTGGAGTAGTTGTGGTAGTTGAAGTTCTTCGTGACCTTCAGCCAGCCGTTGATGACGGAAGCGAACTCGTCGCGGTAGACCGGCTTGTACAGCCCGAAGCCGTAGTAGTTGAGCGGCGCCAGCACCAGCCACACGTTCGGTTCCATCTTGATGGGTTCGGCCGGCGGGTACATGTAGTTGTAGTACACGTAGCCGCCCAGCGGCCGATCCGGGTGCTTCTGCGCCACGATCTTGGCGACCGCGTTGTAGAAGGTCAGGATGTTCATGACGACTGACCGCCGCCCGTGGGGGTCGGTCGTGTGCAGCTTCCGGCACTCGGGGCACAGGCAGAAGTCGCCGCCGTCGGCCGGGGAGATCGAGGCGCTCTTCCAGGCCGGGTGGGCGTCGAGCCGCCCGATGACACCTGCGGCGAAGGCCTGCACGAGTTGCGGGTTGGTGGTGCAGTACTTCACCCCCGCCGGACGCGCAGTGAAGTCGCGCCGCTTGCCCTCGGCGTCCATCGCCATCCACTCCGGGTGGGCCTGCCAGTCCTCGGGTTTGAGGTAGTCATCCCAGGCATGACCATGGCCGATCTTGCGGCCGGCGTGCGGCCACGGCATCTTCTGCCGGTCGAGCCACTCCCTGGGGGTGTTCGGCCCCTTGTCGGCGCCGGGGCGGCTGTCCTGGACGTCCACGAGATAGCGCAACGGGAAGTGCGGTCCAAGCTGCACGTCCGTCGCCTCGATGGTCAGCGCCTCACTGTGCGGGATCTCCTCGCCCACGTCCCCCGGCATGAGCCAGCGCACCCCGACCACGCTCTCGAGGAAGTGGTACGTGCCGTAGAGCGTGCCCAAGCTCGTCCAGCCGTAGTAGGGCGGCTGGTCGTTCGGCAGGTCCTTGCCAGCGATGTAGAGGTTCCCGCCCTGCGCGAGCCAGCGGAAGGTGTCGTCGGGGAGCTTGTCCGCATCCATGCCGGCGGCCCGGGAAGAGCCGTTGTCGCCCAGACAGATCATCGGCGAGGCCGGCTGGTCCACTATGGGCAACTCCGCGCCGGTGGCGGCCTTGATGACGCGCTGCAGCTCCTGCGCGGCGCGCAGTACCGACGGCGGCCCCGCGGCCTCGCGGTAGATGCTGTAGGCGCTCCGGCCGCCCTCTGCCAGCGTCAGCTCGCCCTGCGCCAGGGCGGGGAGCGCGGCCATGGCGAAGCTCACCCACGCGAATGTAACTCGCTGGATCATCGTAGCCCTCCGCTACGTCGTCGGTATCCCCGGCTGCTCGAACCACGATGCCAGGAACTTGCCTAGCGAGCCGGGGTAGGTCACCCGTTTCACGTTCGCCCACGTCAACTGGTCGCCCACGCAGAAGTACAGTAGCGTCTGGCCCTGCCATTCCACGACATCCGGGTCGGAGGCGTTGATGCTCTCATCCGGCCCCGTGGGCGACAGGATCGGGTTCGCCGCGCTTAGCTCCCAGTGCTTGAGGTCCCTGCTGCGCGCGATGTACGTCTCGAAGAAATGCCGCGGCGCGCGCCGCTCCAGGTACATGACGTAGTAGTGCCCCTTCGCGTACCGGATGCAGGGGCACGCGGCGTAGCGGTCGCGGCCGAGAAGGCAGTCCGGCAGCTTCTCCCACGTCTCCAGGTCCGCCGACTTCGCCAGCTTGATCGTGAACGCCGGGTACGTCCGGTCGCTGGACTCGTACGTCATCACGAAGTCCTTGGGTCCCTTGCACACCGACGTGTTGAAGATCCCCTCGTTCTCGCCCTCGATGACCAACTGCTTGCGCCAGTGCTTCAGGTCCTCGGAGCGGAACATCGTGACATTCGTCCAGTTCCCGTCATCCCACTTCGAGGCGAACACGGCGATCGTGTCGCCCGCGACGACCAGCGAGGCGAGGCCGTAGCCTCGCCCCAGCCGGGCGAACTCCTCTCCCGTCGCCACGTCCTTGAGGCGCAGGTAGTAGTCCTTCGCCGTGCCGCCCGTCGCCGGTCGCACGCATTCCAGCAGGCAGAGCCGTCCCTGCCACACGAACGGCGTGACCTCACACATGTCGCGCGCGACGAGTTCACGGCGAACGTACGGCGCCGGCCCGGCGGGGTCGGGCAGGTTCATCGCCGCGAAGGCCTCGACCGGCCAGCCGCCGAGGCGGTGCATCCCGACGGGCACGTCCTGCTGGAACTGCACGTACGCCCGCACGTCACCCTTCGTGCTGTAGCCGATGTCGTGCCGAGTCTCCTGGTCTACCAGCACCCCGAACACCTGGTAGCCCATCAGCAGGCTGTCCTCGAGGTCCACGTGCAGGAGCTTCCCCTCCTGCACGCTCTGGATGATCCCCGGCGTGGGCGTGCCGTGGGGCTGCGAGAAGTTGAGCGCGATGAGCTGCGACCGCTTCACGCCGACGCGGGTGAAGGTGTGGAAGCCGTAGTTGCTGCCCTTGAGCGCGCAGATGGGGCTGACCATCGTGCAGTCTTCGAGCACCACATCGGGCTGCTCGGGCATCGTCTGGTTCTCGACCCGCAGGTACGCCGCGGCGGTGTCGCCCCACCAGTCCAGCGCCCACAGCTTGCAGCGCCGGAAGGTGATGGGCTCGTCGGGCCGAGAGAGCACGCTCGCAACGCCACCCCCGAACGCCCGGCCGATGGCCACGCAGTCTTCGACGAGCACGCTGAAGGGCTCGACGTGGTCGGTGCCGTCGAAGAAGATGCCGGCGTCGCCGCCGGTCACGTACAGGTTACGGAAAGCCCAGCGGTCCCAGCCGATGGCCGAGAAGGTCTCCTCGGTGTGAGCGGGCGACCAGCCCTGGTCGTACGAGCGGAACGGCCCCCACCAGTCGTAGCTCTTGAAGCCGTGCTGCTCCGGGTCGCCGCTGTCAATCACGACCCAGCCGCTGCGGCCCGAGCCGAGCCGCCCGTCCACGTCGCCGATCAACTCGTTGTACGCCCCCGCCGCGCCCCGGTGCGCCGGGAACAAGTTCGCCTCGAAGTACGTGTCGGGCCGCACGATGAGGCGGTGCCCGCCGCCGTCGGGCACGGCGTTCAGAGCGGCCTGGATGGTCGTGAAGGCCGTGGCCCACGAGGCCCCGTCGGAGTTGTCGCCGAGCCTGGATACGTAAAGGGTTGGCATACGGCGAGGGTTCGGCGACCGCCGGCCAGCACCTGCCGGGAGGATTGCCCGAAAGGCATGGTGAAGGAGTATGGAGCGCGGGCTTTCCAGCTCGCGGCCGCTACCGAGAGGACAATCATGCTCACCGTTGGGACCTACACCCGCCGGGGCAGCGAAGGCATCTACCGCGTAGACTTCGACGACGCCTCGGGCCAACTCAGCCTCGTCGGCCTGCTCGCTCCGCTGCGCAACCCGTCGTTCCAGGCGCTGCACCCGGGGGGCCAGCGCCTGTACTCCGTCTGCGAAGAGGCCGCCGCCGGGGCCGTGGCCTCGGTCAACCTCATGGGCGGCGTGGGGGAGATCGTCAACACGGAGGCGACCGTCGGCCGGGGGCCGTGCCATGTCGCGGTGGACCCCACCGGCCAGTATGTCGTCAGCGCCTGCTATGGCAGCGGCGCCGTCGTCGTCCACCCCGTCGCCCGGGATGGCTCCCTCATGCCCGCCAGCGACCTGCAGCAGCACGCGGGCGCCGGCCCCGACGCCAAGCGCCAGGAAGGCCCGCATGCCCACTCGGTCAACTTCGACCCGTCGGGCCGCTTCGTCATCGCCGCGGACCTGGGGACCGACCGGCTGATGGTGTACGCGCTGTGCCCTCAGGACGGGCAGCTGACGTGCCATCAGGAAGTCGTCGTCGCGCCCGGCTCCGGCCCGCGCCACTTCACCTTCCACCCGAACGGCCGCTGGGCGTACCTCATCACTGAACTGGCCAACACCGTCGTGGCGTACCGGTGGGACGGCGAGCAACTCACGGAGCTGCAGACGCTTGCGACGCTCCCCGCCGACTTCTCGGGCACGAGCTTCTGCGCCGACATCCACGTCCACCCCAACGGCCGGTTCCTGTACGGCACCAATCGCGGGCATGACAGCCTCGCCATCTTCGCGGTGGACCGGGCGACCGGGCTGCTTGAGGCACGCGGTCACGTCGCGACCGGCGGCGAGCACCCGCGCAACTTCGCGCTGTCGCCCGATGGCAACTGGCTGCTGTGCGCCAATCAGGACAGCGACAACATCGTTGTCTTCGGCATCGAGGATGACGGGGCGCGGCTGGAGCGGGTGTCGGAGTTCACCGCCATCGCCGCCCCGGTCTGCCTGCTGTTCATGTGAGAGGAGCCCTCGCGACATGCGCACCCTCCTGCCCGCCCTGCCATTCCTGGCTGCCGTGCTTGCGCTCGCCCTGGCCGGCGCGGCCGCCGGCGACGTCGCGCTCGTGCGCAAGGGCCGACCTCCCGCCGTGCTCGTCATCGATTCCCGGCGCTACCCGCTCCAGCAGGACCTCACCAACCAGTGGGCGACCGTGGAGCGCACAATCACGAACATCGCGACCACGGTGGTGGAGTATGTCGGGAAGAGCACCGGGGTCAAGCTCGCGACAGTAGACCTTGCCACCGACCCGCCCCCGCCGGGCAAAGTCCTCATCTACCTTGGGCGTAGCGACTACGTGGACCAGAAACTGGGGGCGCAGTTGGATCGCCTCGACCCGTGCGGCTACTTCATCCGCGCCGTGGACGACCATCATCTCATCATCGCCGGCCCGACGCCCGACGGCACGGAGTTCGGCACGTATGAGTTCCTCGAGCGCTTCGTCGGTGTGCGCTGGCTCATGCCCACCGAGATCGGGGACTACGTACCCGAACGCACGGACCTCGTGATCCCCGCCGGCACGAACGTCCGCGACGAGCCGGCCTTCATGCAGATCGTCGCCGTCGCCTCGGAACCCACCCACCAGACGTGGGCGCGGCGGCAGCGCTTCTTCACCCGGCTCAACTTCCACCACAACCTCGTCAACCTGTTCGCGCCCGAGAAGTACACGAAGACCCACCCGGAGTTCTTCCCGCTCGCCCACCCCGGCGACACGCGGCGGCACCTGCCGAAGGGCCACAGCGAGGACTTCCAGCCGTGCTTCACCGCGCCGGGGATCGTGGACGAGGCGGCCCGCAACATCATCGCCCACTTCGACGGCAACCCCCGCATCCGCAGCTACTCCTTCGGGGTCAATGACACCAACCTGTACTGCCAGTGCGAGAGCTGCCGCAAGGAGTACCTGCCGGGCGAGGTGTTCCTGGGGATGCCGCAGTACACCGACGCCTACTACAAGTTCGTCAACGCCGTGGTCGAGCAGGTGCTCAAGGTCCATCCCGACGTGTGGTTCGGCTGCCTGGCCTACAGCAACGTCGGCAAGCCGCCGGTCCACGTCGGCGTGCACCCGCGCGTCATCCCGTTCCTGACTTATGACACGATGCAACTGCTCGACCCCGAGCGGCGCAGGAACCACGAGGCGCTCATGGCCGCCTGGGGCGAGAAATGCACCTTCCTGGGCCGCTATGACTA
The DNA here is from genome assembly GCA_964653205.1 of uncultured Armatimonadia bacterium. GTDB lineage: Bacteria > Armatimonadota > Zipacnadia > Zipacnadales > UBA11051 > JAJFUB01. The sequence goes on from CAZZDO010000112.1 coordinate 11,798, forward strand.
CACGTACGGTGACGATCACGTGCCGCCGCGGATCTACCTGCACCACTGGGCGAACTACGTCCGCTGGGCGCGGGCGCACAAGGTCCGCGCCTGGTATGCCGAGACCTACCCGTTCTTCGGCGAAGCGCCCAAGTACTACGTCATGCCCCGCATCTGGTGGAACCCCGACCGCAACGTGGACGCCCTCCTGGACGAGTGGTACCGCCTCGCCTTCGGCAAAGCCGCCCCGCCGATGAAGGCCTACTACGACCACTGGGAGGCGTACTGGACCACCCGGGTTCCGAAGACGGACCACTTCGTCCGCTGCCGCAACGACCAGTACTTGCTGGGCAACGCCGGGTGGCTGCAGGCGGCGACGGAGGAGGACGTGCGGCTGGCGGACGGATGGATCGCGCAGGCCCGGAAGCTCGCCGACACGCCCCAGACACAGGCCCGCGTGGCGGCGATGGCGCGGGCGTGGGAGTACTACCGCGCCATCATGGAGACGTACGTCGCGCGGGGCAAGCCCCGCGAGCGCCCGTCGGTGGAGGCGGCGCTGGCACTGCTGAACCGCAAGCACGTCCCCCTCACCCAGCCGCTCCTGGCGCTGCGCGAGAGCCTCATGCACGACCCCCTCCTCGTCTTCACCTGGAAGCACTCGTACCCGTACGGCACGGCCGAGCGCGCCCCGTTCCTCGATGCCGCCGAGACGTACCTGGACACGAAGGATGACCGCCTCGCCGCACGGCTGCGCGAGCTGTCCGGCGGCGCGGACGCGGAACTGGCCGCCATGTCCCGGACGCTGCTGCTGGTCGGCGAGGGCACGGCTGCGAACCTCGTGCCCAACCCGGGCTTCGAGGCCGAGAAGCCGACCGAGGGCTGGTGGGCGGGGATGCACCAGGGGTCGGGCACGGTGCGGGTGACGGAAGAGCGGCCGTTCGAGGGAGCGCGAGCCCTCGAGGTCGCCGGCGCGCCCGACGCCTACGGCGGCGTCTTCCGCGTGGACGTGCCGGCGCAACCCGGCAAGCGCTACCTGTTCGTGCTCCGCGCGCGCTGGGAGGGGCAGCCCGCGACGGGGACCATCGCCCAGATGCTCACCCAGTTCGCCGAGGCCGACGGGCGCATCCTGCCCGGCTCGTTGCGGGGCTACGCCTTCCAGTGCACGGACGACTGGCGCGCCTACGCGCTGGAGACCCGCGAGGCCCCGGCGGGCACGGCCAGGCTGTACGTGAGGGTGGACGCGCTGTGGCAGCCGCCGGCCGGCCACCGCACGTGGTTCGACGCCCTCGAAGCCTACGAGATCGGCGCGCCGGGCGGGTAGGCCCCGAAGCGCACCCGCGCCCTGCTCCAGGAGGGTTACGCCCCCATGTCGGCGAACACCATTCCGCGCGGTTCACGGCCACGAGGCCGGCCGTGCCCGCCCTTTGCAGTTGACCCGGGAGGAGTGACCGATGCAGTGTCCCAAGTGTGGTCTTGAGAACGAAGAGAAGCTGAAGTTCTGCCGGGCCTGTGGCGGCGCGTTGGCGGCCACCATGCCGACGGCGCCCGAACCCACGGCGGCCACGGAACCCCTGCCCGCGGTGCCGCCAACACCACCGCAGGCCGCCGCGCCGCCACCGCCTCCGGTCCCTCCACCGGCCCCACCACCCCCGGT
>CAZZDO010000113.1:0-13318 GCA_964653205.1 uncultured Armatimonadia bacterium
ATCGCGCCGCTACCTTGGCGCGATGAATCGCGCCGCTACGAGACGATCAGCGTCACGTCGCACGGGTACCGGCCCGCGCGGGAGCTATAGACGATCAGGCCCCGGTGGTTCACGGCCGAGCGCGGCACTTCGAGCCGCACCAGCACCTGACGCTCGCCTCGCTGGCGCACCAGGTCCAGCACGTCGCCGCTCACTTCGAGGCGGATCAGTTCGCCATACCGCCCGCGCAAGCCGTGCAGGTGTGACAGCGCCCCGCGGGAGTCGGCGTACTGATCCGGCAGCGTCGTGCCGTGGACCGGGATGCCGTTCATCGAGATGACGAGGTCGCTGGCCCAGCCGGGGCCGTCCGCGTGCGTCTGCGGGGCGCCCGGGCGCTTGCTGGAGGCCTCGCACAGGAACGTGAGGCTGCGGACACGCTCCAAGTCTACCTCGTCGGGCAGCGTGAACAGGTAGTCCATGTGCCCGGCCTCGACGCCGCCGAGGAGGTGCGTCTGGTAGTCCACGACGCCCCGCTCGACTTCGGCTTCGTGCCAGGCGGTCGAGACCTCCACGTCGCCGGCCAGCTTGCGCAGGATCCAGCGCTTGGTGCCGTCGTCCCACTGCTTGGCCGGCAATCCGGCCTCGCGGACCTCGGCCATGGCGAAGGTCGCGGCGAGGTCGCCCAGGGAGGCGTCCACTCGCACCAGGCAGCCCTCTTCGGCCGGGGCCACGCCGGTGATGTCAGCGCAGGTGACGATGCCGGAGGCGTCGGGCCAAGGGAGGGCGCCTTCCAGGAGCGTGCGGCTGTCGCCCAGGGAGTCGGTGAGCACGTAGCGGTACTGCAGCTCCGGCAGGTCGCCCGAGAAGCCGGCGCGGTTGACGAAGAACCGCGGGCAGAAGGGCGCGCGGGGGGCGAGCGTCTGGGCGGTGGGGCCGTCTATGCCCAGGTAGACCGGGCCCTGTAGAGACTTGACGTCATAGCCGAAGTCTTTGCGGGTACGGTCGTAGTTGTATATGCCGTTGTACTCCCACTCGATGTCCTGCAGCTCGGTGTAGACGTAGCCGCAGACCTTCTCTTCGCGGCGCAGCAGGTCGGTGAGGAACTTGAAGCACCAGGAGACATCCATGTCGCCCATGCGGGCGCTGATGCCGCCGTACTCGGAGTTCAGCAGGGGCTCGTCGCCCTGCGTGTTGCCGCCAACGTAGTTGAAGGTCGAGCCCGGGTGTGTCTCGGCGATGACCTTCGCGATGTGCTCCCTGGCCTTCTCGTAGTCATTGATGTAGAAATGCCATGAATTGATGTCGGTCAGGACATGGTCATAGGAACAGGCGGAGTTATCCTCGATGGGGCGACTGGGGTCCAGTTCCTTGGCGAGCCGGAACATGCGCTTGACCCACTCCTGCCGGTCCGGGGCTTGCGCGTACTCCTTGAAGCCCAGCCCCCAGGTCTCGTTGAACAGCACCCAGGCGAAGATGCACGGGTGGTTGAAGTCGCGGGCCAGAAGCTGCCGGAAGGTCCATTCCCAGCGCTCGCAGCCGACCTCGCCGTAGCCGTCGTAGCCCAGGTTGGGGAAGTCGTACATGATGAGCATCCCCAGGCGGTCAGCCCAGTACAGGAAGCGCGGGTCCTCGGGCTTGATGTGGATGCGCAGGAAGTTGAAGCCCGCGTCCTTCGCAAGCTGCAGGTCGCGGATGATGTCCTCGTCGCTGCGCCAGGCATAGACGCCCCAGGGGTTGAAGCTCTGGTCGAGGGCGCCCTTCAGGTAGATGGGCTCCCCGTTGAGCGTGAGGTACTTGGGGCCGCCCTCGTAGAGCGGGGCCACGGCGATCTCGCGTAAGCCGAAGGCGGTCTCGACGGTGTCCAGAACCCTGTCTTCGTCGAGGAGCTGGACCCGGGCCGTGTACAGGTGCGGGTCTTCCGGCGACCAGAGGCGGGCGTCTGCCCCCAACGGCAGCGTCACTTCGGCGCTGCCAGGGGTGGTGGCGCCGCGCGCGGCCTCATTCCCGGCTTCGTCCCGGACGGTGACCTGGCAATGGCGCTGGCCCCAGGCCTCGCTGCAGGAGGCCTCACAGACCACGCGGGGCGGGTTGAGCTTCGGGGTCAGGCGCACGCCGGTGAGGTGCACCTGCGGCCGCACGTCCAGCCACACCGGCTGCCAGATGCCGGAGGTGGTCGTGTACCACTTGTGCTGTTTGCCCAGGGGCTTGTCCTCAGTGCCCTGCGGGTCGTGGACGCGGATGACGATGGTGGCCTCTTGATCGCCCGCGGCCAACGCCGGGGTGATGTCGCACGCGAACGGCACGTAGCCGCTGCGGCCCTCACCGACGAGTTGACCGTTGACCCACACCTTCACTTCCCAGTCGGCGGCGCCGACATTGAGCCAGACGCCCTCGCCGGGCCCGTGTGCGGGAACTGTGACCCGCCGCCGGTACCACCCAATAGTGTGGCGGGGGGCTTGCGTGTAATTGTCGCGGGTGACGCTCGCGGGGTCGAGATAGGCCTGGGGGCTGAACCAGTTGTCGTTGCCGGCCCAGGATTCCGTGCCCCAGGCGCAATGAGACTCCCACGGGAAGGGTATGATGATGGTACGGGTGAAGGCGCCATGGCCGGGTTGTTGCCAGTGGGCGGCCTCACCCTCGTCCTGAGGGTCGAAGGCGAAGTCCCACGGGCCGTTCAGATTGGCCCACGAATCGGCGCCGGGGCGCTGCCAGTCGGGTCGGGGATGTTCGGGGCGAGGCGAAAGCTCAAGCGGTGCCATGCCAACTCCTGTACTCATCGAGCACGTCAGTCCGTTTGCCGGAGCCGCAGTTCGCCAGAATAGGTGTGCCATCCTTCGCGAAGTGGTGTAAACTACTGTAGGGCTTGGGGCGCCGGGAGGAGATTGGCGGCGGGTGGGGAAATGAGCGGTGGGGAGACCGGGGCTCAACTGCGTGAGGGAAGGGCGAGGCATGGACGACCGCCTCAAGGATTTCGTGGAGAACGTGGCCCAGACGATCGTCGGGCTGGACGTGGCGCTGTTCTTCCAGGCGAATCCACGGACTTTCGACACGGCTGCCGGCCTGGCTCTGCGCACCCATCGCGATGTGGGGGAGGTCGGCGAGGTGCTGGAACGGATGGCCGCGCACGGCATCCTCGAGGGGTTCAGCCGTGGGGACGGGCGCTATACCTGTTATGCCCTGCCCAAGGACACCAAGGTCTGGAACCTGCTGTGCCTGCTGTCGGAAGCCTACTTGGATCATCCCGACAGCCGTAAGGAGATTGTGCGGATACTCATTCGGCGACAACACGAGCTTTCGAGCCAGAGCCCTGCCGGGGGCACAGGAGGGACAACGTGAGGGCCAGAGACCTGATCGCCAGTGGCGTGCCCGGACTTGACACCATCTTCGGCGGGGGGCTGCGGCGCGGCGCCTGCGTGCTGCTCGAAGGCATTCCGGGGGTCGGGAAGACCACCGTCGGCGTCCAGTTCATCGTGTCCGGCGCCCTGGCTGACGAGCCCGGGATCATCGTCACGTTCGAGCAGTTCCCCGAGCAACTCTACCACGACGGCGCGAACTTCGGCTGGGACATGCACCAACTCGAGGCCGACGAGCGCCTGCGGGTGATCTGCACCTCGCCGGAGGTGTTCCTGGACCAGTTGAGCGACGTCGGGGGGATGATGGACACGCTGGTGGCGGAGATTGGGGCGCGCCGGCTGCTCGTGGACAGCGTGGCCCACCTGGCGCATGTGACGGGCCGGGCGGGGCAGTTGCGCCCCCTCGTGTACGGCATGCTCAACGGCATCCGGCGGGCCGGCCTCACCGCCCTGATCACCAAGGAAGTGGAGTCGGCGTCTCCGGAGACCATTCCTTTTGAGGAATACCTGGTGGACTCGGTCGTTCGCCTCTCGTACGAGATGACGGACACGATGTACCGCCAGCGTTTCATCGAGGTGGTCAAGGCCCGCGGCCAGAACCATTCGGCCGGGCGCCACCCCCTGACCATCGGTACGGGCGGGGTTCGCATCTACCCGCGCTACGTGACCGGCCGAGAGACGGGCGAGGCGGCCGCCGCCCCCGGCCGGGAACGCTGCAGCACGGGCAACGCCACGCTCGACGGCATGCTCTGCGGCGGGCTGTCGCGGGGCTACTCCACCCTCCTGGCGGGCAGCGCCGGCGTCGGCAAGACGTCGCTGGCGCTGCAGTTCATCGCCGCCGGAGCCCGGGCCGGCGAGCCCGGCATCTTCCTGACCTTTGAGGAGGACCACGCGAAGCTCACCGACCTCGCCGCCGGGTTTGGAATTGATCTGGCGGAGCTTCAGTCCAGCGACACCTTCCACCTGATGCGGCGCTCGCCGCTGCACCTGCTGCCCGAGCAGCTTGTGCAAGAGGTGACCGAGGCGATCAAGCGGCTGGGGGTGCGCCGCGTCGTCGTGGACAGCCTCACCGACCTGAGCATGAGTGTGACCGACCAGCGCCGCCTGCGCGAGGTCGTGTTCGTGCTCAGCGAGGCCCTGCACGACGCGGGCGTGACGTCGCTGTTCACCACGGAAGTCCCGGAGCTGTTCGGCCAGACCTACGTGACCTCCGAGCACATCTCGATCATCGTGGATGGCATCATCCTGATGAAGTATGTCGAGATGGAGAGCGAGATACAGCGCGCGCTGTCGGTGCTCAAGATGCGCGGCTGTGACCATGACAAGGGGATCTGGCGCTACACGATAGACGGCAGCGGCATCCACATCCGTAACCGCTTCGAGGGCACGCGTGGCGTGCTGGGCGGCAGCCCCACGCCCATGCCCATCACGCTGTCGGTGCGGAGCTTCACGGAGTTCGACGAGGCCCTCAACGACGAGTTGCTGCGCCGTTTCTCCCAGCTCTACCCGCGGGTCCAGCCCGTCTCCCTGACCATACCCTACAACCCCGACGAGGTCTTCGAGACGGTGCGGGCCGCCAGCCAGTCCTCGGCGACCAGCCTCAGTGTCGCCCCGCTCTGCATGTACTGGATGCGCGACCTCCTGGCCTCCCGACGCTTCCTGTCCCTCGACAGCATCGTGACACAGGCCGAACTGAACGTGCACATGCCCGAACTGCTCGAGTCCGGCCAGGACAATGGCACGCTCTACGCCATGCCCGCCATGGCCCTCTGCGGCGTGCTGCTCTATCGCAAGGACCTGCTGGAGGAGCATGGGTTCACCCACCCGCCGCGCACCTGGGCTGAGTTGATCGAGCAGGCCCAGAAGATCCTGGCCAACGAGAACAACCCGAGTCTCATCGGCCTGCAGTTCCCCGGCTACACGTACGAAGGCTTGACCACTTCGTTCCTGCAGAACCTGTGGAGCAACGGCGGCGACGTCGTCGTGGATGGCCAGGTGGCGCTGCAGTCCGAGAACGCGCTGCAGGCACTAAGGCACATGCGCGACCTGATCTTCACCCAGCAGCTGGCGCCCCAGAACGTGACCACGGCCTCCCACGGTCTGGAGCCGCAGGCGGACTTCCTGGCCGGGCGGACGATCTTCCTGGTGATGCTGCCGAATGTCGCCCAGGCCTGCCAGCGGGAAAGCTCGCACCTGCGCGGAAAGGTCGGCATTGCGCCCCATCCCATCGGGCCGATGGGCACCGAGTCCATCACGTTCCTGGGCGGCTGGCACTACGGCATCCCCCTCGGCGCGCGCGCCCCGGAGACCGCCGGGCACTTCATCCGGTTCATGACGAGCTACGAGATCCAGCGGGAGCGGTCGCTGCGCGGCGGGCCCATGCCCACCATCGCGGACCTGTACACCGACCCGGAAGTCGTGGCCTTCAACCCGGACTACCCGCTGCTGCGGCGCCTGCTCAAGACTGCCCGCAAGCGCCAGGACATCCCCGGCTACAGCCAGGTCTCGCGTCTGATTCAGGCGCACCTGCACAAGGTACTCACCGGCGACACGGAGCCCGAGGCGGCGCTGGCGGACCTGGCCGAGGAAGTGCGCTTTGTGCTGGAGAAGGTGCAGGGGTAGCTTTACGAAGTGGCTCACACGGAATGCCCGCCGGCAGGCCCCCGTCCGTGGACCGGGGCCTGTTCCGTTCCCCATCGCACGCGTTGACGCATACACACAATAGTGATATTCTATACACATCGGGGGCCGAGGCGGATGCGCATGCTGGCCGCCCTGCCGGAAGTCGAGGTGACTGAGATGTCCACTACGGCCGAGGGGCGGGCCGACAGCCGCAAGCACAAGTGCACGCGCACGAACATCGTCTTGGACGACCGCCTGATCGAGCAGGCGCGCGAGTTGACGGGCCTCCAGACCAAGCGCGATATCGTCGAGGAGGCGCTGCGCCTGCTCGTCCAGATCAGGCGGCAGGAGGGCGTCCGGCGTTTGCGTGGCAAGCTGCACTGGGAGGGCGATCTGGACGCAATGCGACAGGGGCGCTTCCTGGATGCTCGTGATTGACTCGTCGGTCTGGATTGACTACCTGTGCCAGCGGCCCACACCCGAGACCGACCTGCTGGACGCGCTGCTCGCCAAGCGCCAGATCGGGGTCGGCGACCTCATCCTGGCCGAGGTCCTGCAAGGGTTCCGTATCCAGTCGGAGTACGAGGCCGCCAAGCGCGAGCTGCTGAGCTTCCCGCTCGTGCCCATGGGCGGGAAGGACAACGCGCTGGCCGCCGCCGAATACTACCGCGCCTTGCGTCGCTGTGGGATCACCGTCAGGGGTCTGGTGGACTGCCTCATCGCCGCCGCGGTCATCACCGGCGGCCACATCCTCCTCCATAGCGACCGCGACTTCGACCACTTTGAGCGCCACCTCGGGCTGCGGGTGCTGCACCCGTCCTGAGGGCGTACTGCAAGGGAGTCCTCAACGATGAAAGTCGGCTTTGCCTCCGCGGACATCACCCCCGCCCTCGGCATGGAGTGCCCGGGCGGCTTCTCCAAGGCCTACCATCAGAAGCTCCACGACCCGTGCTGCGCCAAGGCCATGGTGATCGAGGACGACCACGAAGTGGTGGCCTTCGTCGGGCTCGACACGCTGTCGGTGAAGCATTCGGTGGTGGAGACGGCGCGACAGATGATCCAGGACAAAGCTGGCATCATGGGCGCGGCGGTCATGGTCGGGGCCTCGCACACTCATGCCGGCGGGCCGATCGTCGGGGCGTTCCCCGGGGCCTTCAGCCATGCCTTTGACCCGGAGTTCTGCGAGGACCTCTCCCTGAACAACTCCACTGCCGCCAACCCGGACTACTGCCGCCATGTGGCCCGGCAGATCGGGACCGCAGTGATTGAGGCCTTCAACAAGCGGGAAGAGGCCGGGCTGGCCATCGGCCGTGGCGAGGAAGCCACGGTGGCGTTCAACCGCCGCTTCTGGATGCAGGATGGGACGCAGATGACCCATCCGGGCAAGGGGAACCCCGACATCAACGAACCGGCGGGGCCGGTGGACCCCGAAGTCGGCGTGCTCAGCGCCTGGCGGCCCGACGGGAGCTTCCTGGGCTGCCTGGTCAACTTCACCTGCCACGGCACGACGGGCAACGGCGGGGCCTCGGCGGACTGGATCTACTGGCTGCGCCAGACCATCACGCGCGGGATGGGCGGGGGCGAAGTCGTCTTCCTCAACGGCGCGTGTGGCGACGTGACGCAGGTCAACAACCAGTCGCTGCAGGAGAGCGAGTTCGGGGAGAAGTGGTCGCGCCGAGTGGGCCAGAAGGTCGGGGCGGAAGCGCTCAAGGTGCTGGCGATGGCCGAGCCGAGTGAGTTGGGGCCGCTGGCAGCGCGGCAGACGTTCATCAAGATCAAGACGCGGGAAGTGCCGGAGGAGCGCTTCCAGGAGGCGCTGGACTTCCTGAAGTCCGACCCGGCGGAGGGCTGGGACAAGTGGTGGGCGCGCGAAGTGGTGCTGTTGCACGAGTTCAACAAGGTCGAGCCGGAGGTCAGCGCGGAGCTACAGGCCCTGCAGGTCGGCCCGGTGGTGTTCCTGTCCAACAGCGGGGAGTACTTCTGCCAGTTCGGCCTGAACATCAAGCAGCGCTCGCCGTTCCCCTTCACGTACGTGGTCGAGCTGGCCAACGGCTGCATCGGCTATGTGCCGACGCCCGAGGCGATGGGGGCGCAGGGCGGGGGCTACGAGCCGCGGATGGCCATGAGCAGCAAGCTGGTGCCGGAGGCCGGGGGGATGATCGAGGACGCTTCGGTGGCGCTGGCGGAGTCGCTGACACCCGGCGCGGCGCCCGTGCCGCCGCAGATCGCCCAGGCAGCCAAGGCGTGGGATGCGGGGTCGTCGAAGGCGTCGAAGGTGTAGCAACGGCTTGACAGGTTGTTCGCTTTCAGCATACAATTGTTCGCATAATGCGAACATATAAGTCCAATGTTGCCGACGCTCTGTTCCCGCGGGTGCGGCAGCGCGTGTTGGCCATACTACTGCCGCGTCCTGACTCGACACTCCACCTACGCGAGATCGTGCGACAGGCCGGGCTCGCGCCCGCCACCGTACAGCGCGAGGTGACGCATCTGGCGCGGGCGGGGGTGCTGGTCCGCGAGCAGGTCGGCCACCAGGTTCACTACCGAGCCAATCCGGACTGCAGCATCCTGCCTGAACTCCGACGCCTGGTGCTCAAGACGGTCGGTCTGGCCGCCACGGTCGCAGAGGCATTGGCCCCGCTGGGCGATCGGGTACAGCACGCTGCCCTCTTCGGCTCCGTCGCGGCGGGTACGGAACTGCCGGAGAGCGATGTGGACTTGCTGGTGATCGGCGACGCGACGCTGACAGAACTGGCAGCTTGCTTGCGCGAGGCGCGGGCGACCATCGGGCGCGAGATCAACATCGTCAGCATGAGTCGAGGGGTGCTCAAGGCGGCCCTGCAGGAGGGGGACGCGTTCCTCACGAACGTCCTGTCCGGGCCGCATATCGTGCTCAAGGGGGACTGGGATGAGCTTACAGGACCTGCTGGAGCAGCAGCGACTCCAGCCCTACCGGGTGTCGGCGCAGGAGATGGCCGACCTGTGGGCCGTCGTGGATGGCAGCCTTGACGACGCGCAGGTGGAGAGCATCTCACTGGACCTGCGTTTCTCGGCCGCCTACGACGCAGCCCTCACCCTGGCAACCATGGCGCTGCGCTGTGCGGGCTTCCGCACCCGCGGGGTAGCGCACCACGCCACAGCCTTCGAGGGCATGGCCTTGGTCCTGGGCCCGGAATACCAGCCGCAGGCCGATCTGTTCGAGGCCTGCCGCATCAAGCGCAACGTCAGCCACTACCGACGGCGCGGCCAGGTGATGCAGCAGGAGTTGCGCGAGTTGCTGGCGGTCACGCAGCAGTTCCGCGAGCAGTTGCAGGGATGGATGCGGGAGCACTTCCCCGAGTTCGCGCCCGCCACCCCCCAGTAGGTCCTCTTCCCTACTCCTTCTCGACCGGCACCTTCGACAGGTCCAGCTTCACGAACCCGAGCTTGAAGGCCGGGGAGTCTGACTTCAGCTCGTAGTTGTCGTGCGCCGGGTCCACGAACAGCGGGTCGGCGAACACCGAATGGGCGTCCAGCCCGAGCCCCAGCCATTCCTCCCATGTCGGCTTCCCCAACGGCGGCTGCTTCCCGCTGACGTCCCAGAACAGGTTGTAGTCGGACTCGCCAACGTGGTCCTTCGGCTTGACGACATTGCTGTGGAAGAGCGGCTCGGCGTCGCAGACGAAGATGTTGCGCAGGAACGAGATGTTGCTGGACTTGGGCAACGAGACCTGGTAGCTGTCGCCGTTGATGCCGATGTTGTTCTCGAACTTGATGTCGTGGGCCATGTGGCAGTGGAAGCTGCCCAGGCAGCGGTAGACGAGATTGCCCGTCACGGTCAGCAGGCAGCTCTGCTCGTCGGGATAGATGCCCCAGCCCATGCCCGTCAGGCCGTGGATGTCGTGGCAGACGTTGCCCCGCACGATGCAGCCGTCGAGCTTGTTGCCCATGTAGATGGCCGCACCGTCGTTCAGCGCGGTCATCACCCGGTAGATGTGGTTGTTCTCGATGAGCCCGTTGTTGGGCGCGCCGTTCTTCTCGCAACTGAAGCAGATGCCACTGTAGCCGGTGTCGTGAATCAGGTTGCGGCAGATTCGGGCGTTGCTGATCCCGCCGATGCGCATGGCGATGGCGCCCGGATAGACCAGCCCGATGTCGTGTACGTGGTTGTCCTCGAAGGCCTCATTGTCCCCGACGCCGATCTCCTTGGTGCCCCCCGCAACGATGCCAGAGGCCCCCACATAGGCGATCTCGCAGCCCGTGACGCGGTTGCCGCTGCCGGCCTGCATCTTGATGGCGTTGCCGCCCAGGAAGCGCATCCTCAGGTTCTCGAAGGTGCAGTGGCGGGCGTTGTTCACGGTGAGCGCCGACTCGCTGATCCCGGCCGCGCCAAAGCCGGGCGACTTCCACGGCACGTTGGTATCCTGCAGCACGATCTTCGAGAGCTTGACGTTCCGCACCGGTGCGGCGGTCGTGCCCTCGATCTTGACGAGCTGTGAGCCCACAGGGGCAATCGCGACGGCGCGATGCATGTCCTCACCCGGCAGCGGCCAGTAGACGACCTGGCCGTTCTCGCGGTCGAGATACCACAGCCCCGGCGTGTGCATGCCCTCGACGATGTTCTCGACCCGGTAGCGGTGGATGCCGAAGGCGCCGGCGGGATAGCCCAGGGGCGGGGTGAGCGTCAGCGTGTGGGTGACGAGGTCGTTGCTCTCGATGCGGGCGTGCGACATGTCCCAGGAGTGGTAGATGACCAGCTCGGCGTTCTTGACCGAGAGCCAGTTCCCGAGGTCTTCGGGCTTGTAGATCATGGTGCGCTTCAGTTCGACCGGGACCTGGCCGAAGCCGCCACCGGTGGTGCTGCGCCAGGGCTCCTTGTACTCGCTGAGGTGCTCGAAGAAGCCCGCCCGCGGCAGATGGGCGCGGCGGCGCCAATTGCCGTTGACGATGAGCGTGCGGAAGTCCCAACTCCCGTCCTTGACTTCCGGGACATCGGCCGTCCAGAAGCGGCCATCGGTGGGCTGCCAGTTGCGGATCGGCCGCCCGGCCCCGAGGATGGTCGTCCCCAGCGGGTTGCTCTGCAAGGTGGTGTTACTGTCCTCCGGACCCAGCACGATCGGCTCCTTCAGGTGTACGTAGCCGATCGGGAGCGAGATGATGACCTCACGCTCGGGGTCCTTCTGGTGCGCCTCCCGGGCCTTGGCCAGCGCCGCGGGGATCGTGCCGAAACGGTTCTGGGACGAGACTTCCAGGTGCAGCGGCCCGGCGGAGGCGCAGGCAGCCATGATGATCATCACCGTACTTGAGAGGAGTGCGCGCTTCATTTGTTGACCTGCACAGCAGTAGTGACAGCTATACACCGTAGAACATCAGATAGGCGGAATTGATGCCCCAGTTCAGGCCCTGGGACTTCATGTATTCCAGCTTGGCGTCGGCCGCGGCCTGGTACGCCGCCTCCAGCGCCGCCTTGTCGCCCTCCCCCGCCTTCAGCGCGTCCCGGGCCAGCACGAAGTCCCGATTGACCTTCGCGTAGTTGACGCCGATGCGCAGGAAGTCCACGCGCTGCTTGATCTTCTCGTCGGCCCCGGCGAGCTTCTGCGCTGCATCCAGATACCCGTTCAGTTCGGCCAGGAAGGCATCGCTGAACTGCGCGGCCAGCAGCCCCTGGTGGGCCTTGTAGCCCTCGTACTGGTTCGAGGCGGCCAGCTTGTCGCAGACCCGTTCGACGGCGTCGAGGTACTGCCGCACCGGTTTGGCGGCGGGCCCCCAGCCGGCCTGGCAGTAGTCATCAATGATCGCGTCCACATCCCGCGACGGGTCCCACAGCAGCCGGATTGTGACGTAGTAGTCAATGCCGTTCAACGCCCAGTGGTTGTAGCAGGTGTCGAAGTCCGTGACCTTCATGCCGTGGCGGGCGCACAGCTTGAGGTCTTCGCCCAGGCGATGCGGGTAGAAGACCGGGAAGCCCATGCCGGTCATGAACAGGTTCGGCCGCAGGAAGAGGCCGCCCGGCGCGGCCTTCGCCCACGCAAGCCACGCCTCCTGCGACTCCTTGCGCGCCGCATCGTTCAGGTACGTGAAGCCCACGTAGCCGATGAAGACGCTGGGGTGGAGGGTGACGTGCAAGGGCGGGGTGCGGTAGGCCGAGTAGGCGTAGGCGCCCAGCTTGCGGTCCGGCAACTCCTTCGCCACGATTTCCGCCACGGCGTTGTAGAACTTGACGTAGCGGTCGGTCAGGGAGACGTGCTTGTTGTCCCCACCGATGTTCATCTCCAGGATGGGGCCATCCTTCGCGTCCCAGGCCTCGCAACTGGGGCAGGTGCAGAACCTCTGCGGGCCGCCATCGTTGGGCGAGACCGAGACGCAGTAGAGCGCGGGGTTGGCCTTCAGCTTGGCGATGGCGTCGGCAGCAACCTGGGCCTGCAGTCCGGGGCTGGAGACGCACAGGCGCGCGCGCTCCGGCGACTTCTTGCCCTGATCGCGGGAGCCGTTGGGCTGCATGGCGAACCAGTCCGGATGGCCCTGGCCAAAGCGCTCCCAGTAGTCGCCGAAGGCATGGCCGTAGTTCATCTTGCCCTGGCTGCCATCGCGGTTGTTCACCCACCAGTCGTAGCCCGGGTTGACGAAGGCGTCGTACTGCTCGCGGGTGAGGCCGAGCTTGTCCAGGCCGGGCTGCTGGCGCTCGTTCCAGCGGAGGGAACGGATGTGGCGCTGAATGATCGGCGGGGTGAAGCGGACGTCCAGATCGTCGGGCACAGTGATGGTGTTGCGCTGCGGGACGACCTCGCCCAACTCGCCCGGCCAGAGCCAGCGGCAGCCGAGGCGTTCGAGCAACTCCAGCGCGGCCCAGAGCGTGCCGTTCAGGTCGCAGCCGGTGGGGCCCCAGTCACAGCCCATCAGCGTGAGGACGTTCGGCCCGGCCTTGAGGCGCAGTTCCTCGGGCGCCATCTTGGGCGGGAAGCCCGTGTCCTTGCCGTTGACGGCCCCGGAGACGAGCTTGATGGCGACAAGACCCGCAGGGATCTGTGCCGGCTCGCTCATGATCTGCACGTCCGCGCCGCTCATCTTCTGCAGGTAGACGTGGAGCTTGTCAGCGGCCAGTTGGGCGGCATCGGAGGGCTTGGACTGCAGAACGATGACGGAGGCGGGCTGGCCGTCCGTGACGAGGGTCAGGTCGGCACAGGCCGCGGCAGCAGTGACAAGGAGGAGAGCGCAGATGAGTGGTGACCGCATGTGTGGATTCCCAGGGCGAATCATGGTGGCAGCTACGAACGGCGGGCCGGCTGATAGCCGGCCCCTCCAACGACTCGCGGGCCATCCCCTATCCCCTACCAGCACGTGTACCCGCCGTCAATGACCATGTCGTGACCCGTGGTGTAGCTGGC
>CAZZDO010000114.1:0-3582 GCA_964653205.1 uncultured Armatimonadia bacterium
ACAGGTGTTGCATCGAGCGCGCCGGATCGATCCACGGCCCGCCGGCTCCGCACCCCCTCCCCTTCGACAAGGCTGGCATGGAGCAGCGCTTCGCCGAAGGCCTCGCGGCCGTCCTCGTCTCGATCCACCTCTACGGCTTCCGCAACATCATCCTGCTGCCCGGGCACGGCCCCAACCCGACGTACTGCCGGATCGCCCAGGACATTTATGCCGCCAACGTGCGCCGCCGTTCGTCGCTCGGCGAGCCGGCCCGGACGCTGAGTTGGTTCTACCTCGAGGCCGCCCGCGAGTTCGAGCCGTGGCTGCAGCAGTTCTGGATTCACGCCGACAAGTGGGAGGGGTCGCTGACGATGGTGGCCGCGCCGGGCACGGTCAAGCCGGAGTTGCTGCCAGAAGACCGGGGGCAGCTCGCCCCGGCCTACCTGGGCCACCCGTACCTGCACGAGGACACGGGCTACAGCGAGGAGTACGCGCACCTGCGGGAGGGGTTCGACGCCCTCGACCCCCGCAACGACACGAATGAGGAGTATGGGCGGGAGCAGTGGGAGGGGATCATCGGACGGCTGGGCGAGATGATCGAGGGGTGGCTGGGGGAGGAGCAGCAGTAGGAGAGACGCGGATGGGGCCCCGCGACCGGCTAGCGCATCGGCCGCAGCGTGTGCCGGCGTTGCAGCGTCTCGATCTCCTCGAGCACCTTCCCGGTGCCGACGGCCACCGACGACATGGGGTCCTCAGCCACGTGGACCGGGATCTGCGTCTCCATTTGCAGGATCACGTCAATCCCCCGCAGAAGCGCCCCGCCGCCGGTCAGCGTAATGCCTCGCTCGATGATGTCGGCGGCCAACTCCGGCGGCGTCTTCTCCAGGATGGTCTTGACCGCGGCCACGATCTGCGACACGCTCTCGAACAGGGCGTCCCGCACCTCGATGGAGCTGACAGTGACGGTCTGGGGCAGGCCCGAGACGATGTCGCGGCCCCGCACCTCCATCTCCTCTTCCCCATCCGTCTTACAGGCCGAGCCGATCCCGATCTTGATGTTCTCAGCCGTCCGCTCGCCGATGTCGAGGTTGTACACGCGGCGGATGTGCCGGATGATCGCCTCGTCAAGCTGATTGCCCCCGACGCGCAGCGAGTCGCTCACGACGATCCCGCCCAGCGAGATCACCGCGATGTCGGTCGTGCCGCCGCCGATGTCCACGACCATGTTGCCGCCGGGGTTGGCGATGGGCAGGCCCGCGCCGATGGCGGCGGCCATGGGCTCCTCGATCGGGAAGGCGTCGCGGGCGCCGGCCGAGCGGGCGGCGTCCAGAGCCGCGCGCAACTCCACGCTGGTGGCGCCGGAGGGGATGCAGACGACAACCAGGGGCTTGAAGAGACGCGAGCGATTGCCGCAGGCCTTGCGGATCAGGAAGGCCAGCATGTCGCGCGTGACGCTGTAGTCGGCGATGACGCCGTCGCGCAGCGGGCGGATGGCCACGATGGTGCCGGGGGTCCGCCCCAGCATCTCCCGCGCCTCCTCGCCGACCGCCAGCACCCGCCGGCTGGCCTTGTCAATCGCCACCACCGACGGCTCCCGCAAGACGACCCCCCGTCCCCGCGCATAGACCACGATGTTGGCGGTCCCGAGGTCAATCCCGAGACGCTCGCCCAAGCCTAGCATAGCGCCTCCTCGATGCTCGGCTGCGGGCGATGCAGCTCGGCACCCAGGGACGTCAGTTTGCCCTGAAAGTCCTCGTAGCCACGGTCCAGCTTGTCCGCCCCCGATACCTCGGTTGCGCCCTCGGCCACGAGCCCGGCCAGCACCAGCGCCGACCCGGCCCGCAGGTCCGTTGCCACCACCGGCGCCCCCGAAAGCTGCTCGACCCCGCGGATGATCGCGACCCGGTCCTTGACCTGGATGTCGGCCCCCATCCGCAGCAACTCATCGGTGTACGTGAAGCGCATGTCGAAGATGGTCTCCTCGATGACGCTCGTACCGATGCCGATGGCGGCGGCCACAGCCATGTTGGGCTGTAAGTCCGTGGGGAAGCCCGGGTAGGGGTTTGTGGTGATCTCGACGCTGCCGGGCCGGTTGTAGGCGCGCAGACGAATGCGGTCGCGGTCGCGCTCGATGTGGGCCCCCGCGTGCTTCAGGTCCGGCAGCACGACGTCCATGTGCTCCGGGCAGCACTGCGTCACCGTCACATCGCCGCGCGTGATGAGCCCCGCGATCAGGAACGTGCCCGTCTCCATGCGGTCGGGAATGGCCCTGACTTGCCCCGCCTCCAGGCGCTTGACGCCCCGCACGACCAGCCGTGAGGTGCCAATGCCATGGATCTGGGCCCCGCACGACTGCAGGAACTCCTCGCACGACACGACTTCCGGCTCGCGCGAGGCGTTCTCGATGATCGTCATGCCCTCGGCCAGGACAGAGGCCAGCAGCAGGTTGACCGTGGCCCCGACGCTGCGCGTGCGCCCGTCCAGCAGCAACTCCGTCCCGCGCAGATGCGCGCCCCGCGCGTGCATGACCCCGCCCTCGATGCGCACGTCCGCGCCCAATTCCCGGAAGCCCTTGATGTGGTAGTCCACGGGGCGTTGGCCCAGCACACAGCCACCGGGCAGGGGTACTTCGGCCTCGCCGAAGCGCGCCAGCAGCGGCCCGGCGACATAGAACGACGCGCGCATGGCGCGCATGAGGTCGGCCGGGGGCGCTACGGAGCTGATATTCGAGGCGTCAATCTTCAGGATGCCCGGGCCGGGGGACGTGCAGCGGGCCCCCAGCGCCCGCAGCAACTGGATCATGATGCGGATGTCGGTGATGTCGGGTACGTTCTCGATGAGGGTCTCGCCCTCGACCAGGAGGGCGGCGGCGAGGAGCGGCAAGGTTCCGTTCTTGGAGCCGCTGATGCGGACTTCCCCCTCCAGCGGCCGGCCACCGACTATGTGGAGTGTATCCACCGGCGGACCCTCTCCTTCCGAGTGCTGCTGCGTTTGGTGTGCGCCGGGGCGTTGGCCCAGCTCTTTCGCCCAACGTCACGGCGCCACGCCGTGGTGTGATGAGTGCGGCCTTGCCGACAGAGGCGGGCAGTCTGCAGACCCTCCCCTGGGCTCAGGGGTCGCGGCCTGCGGGGCGTGTCAGGGCCGCCAGAGCGGCCATTAGCGGCATGTTAACTCAAAAAGGGGGGGCTGTCAATGCGGCGGACCACCGGCGACCCGCAGCCGGTTGATGGCCCGCATCAGGGCGATCTCCGCCCGGTGTGCGTCAATATCGAGGGCGCGCCGCTGGGCGAGCCGTTCCCGGGCCCGGTCCACGGCCGCCTGGGCGCGGGCTACGTCAATGTCGTCCGCCCGTTCGGCCGCGTCGGCCATCACCAGCGCCCGGCCGTCGCGCAGGTGCAGAATGCCCCCGCTGATGGCGAAGTGCTGCCAGTCGCGGCCTACCCGCACCCGCAAGTCCCCGATCCCCAACTCCGCGATGAGAGGCGCGTGATGGGGCAGCATCCCGAAGTAGCCATCCACTCCCGGCGCAACCAGGCCGTCGGCGTCGCCCTCAAAGGTGATGCCGTCGTGGGTCACAATCTCGATGTGGAGTTGGTGGGCCAT
>CAZZDO010000114.1:3682-7783 GCA_964653205.1 uncultured Armatimonadia bacterium
CCGAGCCGCACAGGCGGCTACCTCTACACGGTCACTTCCTGGGCCTTCTTGCGCACGTCGTCGGCGGTCGCCACCATCCGGAACGCGCTCTCAGGCAAGTCGTCCATCTCCCCCGCCAGGATCTCCTCGAAGCCGGTGATGGTGTCCTCGATGGCCAGGTACGCCCCCGGCATGCCGGTGAAAACCTCGGCCACGAACATCGGCTGGGTCAGGAACTGCTGGATGCGCCGCGCGCGGGCCACGACCAGCTTGTCGTCCTCGCCCAGCTCGTCAATCCCCAGGATCGCGATGATGTCCCGCAGGTCCTTGTAGCGCTGCAGGATCTCCTGCACACCGCGCGCGACCTTGTAGTGCCGCTCGCCTACGACCGCCGGCGCGAGCATCCGGGAGGCCGAGTCCAGCGGGTCCACCGCCGGGAAGATCGCCTGCTCGAACAGCTCGCGCGACAGGTGGATGCTGGCGTCCAAGTGGGCGAAGGTCGTCGCCGGCGCCGGGTCGGTGTAATCGTCGGCCGGGACGTACACGGCCTGCACGGACGTGATCGAGCCCTTCAGGGTCGAGGTGATCCGCTCCTGCAGTTGGCCCATCTCCGTAGCCAGGGTGGGCTGATAGCCCACCGCCGAGGGCATGCGGCCCAGCAAGGCCGACACCTCCGCCCCGGCCTGCGTGAAGCGGAAGATGTTGTCCACAAACAGCAGCACGTCCTGCCCGGCGACGTCGCGGAAGTACTCGGCCATCGTCAGGGCGGTCAGCCCCACGCGCAGACGCGCGCCGGGCGGCTCATTCATCTGCCCGAACACGAGGCAAGTCTGCGGCAGCACGCCGGACTCCTTCATGTCCAGCCACGTGCCGTTCCCCTCGCGCGTACGCTCCCCGACCCCGCCGAACACCGACACGCCCTCGTGGCCCGTCGCGACGTTGTGGATCAGCTCCATGATGAGAACGGTCTTGCCCACGCCGGCCCCGCCGAAGAGACCGATCTTCCCCCCGCGCGGGAACGGGCAGAGCAGATCAATGACTTTGATGCCCGTCTCGAACTGCTCCAGCGCGACCGACTGTTCCTCCAGCGGCGGCGGGTCGCGATGGATGGGCATGCGCTCGGCGTCTACCTGAGGCATCCCGTCAATCGGCTCGCCGAGCACGTCGAACATCCGCCCCAGCGTCTCGGGTCCCACGGGCACGGAGATCGGCGCCCCGGTGTCCTCGCCGACCATCCCGCGCACCAGGCCGTCCGTCGAGGCCATGGCGACGCAGCGGACGAGGTCGTCCCCGAGGTGCTGGGCGACTTCCACGACCAGATCAATGCCTCTGGCATCGTCCTGGATGCGGATGGCGCTCAGCAGCTGCGGCAGCTCTCCCGCGGGGAAGCGGAGGTCCACCACGGGTCCACGCACTTGTGCGACTTTGCCAGCCATATTGGTCCTCGTAGCGGCGCGATTCATCGCGCCCATTCGTTTGGCCCTCTGTAACGGCGCGATTCACCGCGCCAATCCGGCCGCGGGCGCGATAAATCGCGCCGCTACAGCCTAGTCCCCGTGCGCCAGCGCGTCGGCGCCGCCGACGACTTCCAGTAGCTCGGTCGTGATGCCCGCCTGCCGGGCGCGGTTCAGGTCGCGCACGAGGTTCTGCCGCAGCTCCGCCGCGTTCTCGGTGGCGGCCGACATCGCCGTCATGCGCGCCGCGTGCTCGGCCGCGACCGACTGCAGCATCATGTTGATGATCTGCGCCTCGACGGTGCGGGGCAGCAGGCTGCCCAGCAGTTCCTCGGCCGGCGGCTCAAAGATGTATTCCCCGCCCGCTCCCTCCGCCGTCTCGCTGCCCACGATCGGCAGCAACTGCGTGAGCGTCGCCGGGCGCCGCAGGGGTGAGATGAACTGCGTGTAGAGCATGTCCAACCCGTCAATGCTCCCGCCGTCGAACAGCCCCCGGGCGGTCCGCGCCATCTGCACCGCGTCCCGGCTCTCACCGGTGCTGGGCGCGGCCACGCTGAACACGTCGTTCCAGCCCCGCCGCCGCGCGAACTCCGTCGCCCGCGCCCCTACCGTCAGCAACGTCACCGGCACTTGCGCCTCGGCCATGTACTGCTCGGCCAGCCGGAAGATGTTGGCGTTGTGGCTGCCGGCCAGCCCCTTGTCGCCCGCCACCAGCAACAGCCCCGCGTTGCGCACGGGCCGCTCCTGCAGATACGGGTGCAACTCGGCCGGCACCCGCGAGGCCACGTCGGCGGTGATCTCCGCCAGGCGGCGCAAGTACTCCCGGCTGCTTTCTACGCGGGGCTGGACGCGCTTGAGCTTGCTCGCGGCCACCATCTGCATGGCGCGAGTAATCTGCCAGATATTGCCGACGGTCTTGATCTTCCGCCGGATGACTCTCAGGTTGGCGCCCATGGCTTCGAGGGGTCTGTCCCCGGCCGTATCGGGGGCTGACCCCGACACGAGGATGGTTGCTCTGCGGGGTCAGCCCCCTGCGACCAGCTTCGCTGGCCTGCGGGGACAGACCCCTTCGCTCTAACTCGCCTTCTGCTCCGACTTCTGCCGCAGGAAGCGCTCGATAGCTTCCTTGAGCGCCTCGGCATCTCCGTCGCCCAACTGCAGCGACTCCGTCAGCCGCCGCGCCAACTCGGGATAGGCCTCGCGCACGTAGTCTATGAGTTGGGGCTCGAGGGCCTCGATTTCCGAGGCCTCCACCGCATCCCACAGCCCCTGCGTGCCGGCGAAGATCGTGATGACCTGGTCCACGACCGACATCGGCGCATATTGGCCCTGCTTGAGGACTTCCATCATCCGCTCGCCGCGCGCCAGCGTGGCGCGGGTGTTGGCGTCCAGGTCCGAGGCGAACTGCGCGAAGGCGGCGAACTCGCGGTAGTGGGCCAGGTCGAGCTTCAGCCGCCCCGCCACCTGCTTCATGATCTTGGTCTGCGCGGCGCTACCCACCCGGCTCACGCTCATGCCGATGTTGATGGCCGGTCGCTGCCCGCCGTAGAACAGGTCGGGCTCCACGTAGATCTGCCCATCGGTGATGGACACGAGGTTCGTCGGGATGTACGCCGAGAAGTCGCCTTCCTGCGTCTCGACGATGGGCAGGGCCGTCAGGCTCCCCGCGCCCTTCTCGGCCGACAGCTTCGCGGCGCGCTCCAGCAACCGGGAGTGGAGGTTGAAGATGTCGCCGGGGAAGGCTTCCCGGCCCGGCGGCCGGCGCAGCAGCAGCGACACCTCGCGGTAGGCCCGGGCGTGCTTGGTCAGGTCGTCATACACGACCAGCGCGTGCCCGCCGCCGTCGCGAATCTCCTCGCCGATGGCGCAGCCGGCGTACGGGGCGATGTACTGCAGGGCCGACGGGTCGGCGGCCGTCGCCGCCACGATGCACGTGTATTCCATCGCGCCATGCTCTTCGAGCACAGCCTTCAGACGCGCCACCTCCGCCGTCTTCTGCCCGATGGCCACGTAGATGCAGTAGACGCCTTTGCCCTTCTGGTTGATGATCGTGTCAATGGCGATGGCCGTCTTGCCGATCTGGCGGTCGCCGATGAGCAGTTCGCGCTGCCCGCGGCCGATGGGGATCATCGAGTCCACGGCCTTCAGGCCGGTCTGCAGCGGCTCGCTGACCGGCTGGCGGTCAATGACGCCGGGCGCGTGCTGCTCGAGTTCCATCCACTTGTCGCTGACGATGGGCCCGCCCCCGTCCAGCGGCTCCCCGAGCGGGTTGACGACCCGCCCGAACAGCGCCGCACCGACGCGCGTGCCGGAAATCCGGCCCGTGCTGCGCACCTCGTCGCCCTCGACGATGCCCTCGTCCGGCCCCAGCAGGATGCAGCCGACATTGTCCTCTTCGAGATTGAGCACGATGCCCATGACGCCGCCGGGGAACTCCACCAGCTCATTGCTCATGACCGCCGACAGGCCGTAGACGCGCGCGATGCCGTCGCCGACCTCCAGCACGGTCCCCGTACTCGCCATCTCGACGCGGGATTCGTACTCCTGCAGCTCCTGCCTGAGTATCCCTGTGACTTCCTCGGGTTTCAGCACGGCTTGCTCCTTGCCCCGTAGCGGCGCGATTCATCGCGCCCAAACCTCTGTAGCGGCGCCATTCATGGCGCCCAGG
>CAZZDO010000114.1:7883-11547 GCA_964653205.1 uncultured Armatimonadia bacterium
GCGCCCAGGGCGCGATGAATCGCGCCGCTACATTGCTCTCGATCGTCCGGTCGGGCGGGCGGGACGCCCGCTCTACCCCCTGTTAGCCCGCCACGGCCGTCTTCGTGCGCAGATACTCCTCCAGCAGCCCCTGCAGACGGCCCCGAATGCTGCCGTCAATCATCAAATCCCCCACCCGCACGCAGATCCCGCCGATGACCCGCGGGTCCACGATGGTCGTCAGCACGATCTGCAGCCCCAGCAGGTCCGAAAGTACGTCCTGCAGCCGAAGCTGCTGTTCTTCGGACAAGGCGAGGGGCGTGTGCACCACCGCCTGCCGAATGCCCGCCGCCTCGTCCTGCAATCGAGCGAAGATCGTGCCGGCGAAATGCAGCACCTGCAGGCGGTGCTTCTCGATGAGCAGATCAATGAACCGCAGCAGCAGGTCCGGTGCGTGGTGGCCCATCAGCCGCCGCAGCAGGCTGCGCTTCTTCTCGGGCGCCAGCCGCGGGTCGGCCAGCGCGTTGCGCAACTTGGTGTGCAGATGGTAGATCTGCTGCAAGTCGTGCAGCGAGGCCCCGACCTCATCGGCCTGGCCGGCTTCGTCGGCCAGGTCGAAGAGGGCCCTCACATATCGCCGGGCGATGCGCTCGCTGATCATCTATTCGGGCCTCTGCTCCCGGGCGGCGCGCTCGATGTCGTGCAGGAACTCGTCAATCAGCGCCTCCTGGCGCTGATCGTTGAGCGCCTCGCGGATGATCTTGCTCGAAATCTCGATCGCCAGGTCGCCCACACTGCGCCGCAGTTCGGCCAACGCGATCTCCTTGGCGCGCTCAATCTCGCGCTGTCCCTGCTCGATCAGTTCCTGCCGCTCGCGGCGGCCCTCGGCGTGCATCTCGGCGATGGCAGCCTTGGCGTCCTGGGTGAGATGCGTGATCTCGCTCCGGGCCGCCTCCCGCTCGTCGTGCAGCTCCGCCTGGAGGCTCTCATGCCGCTGCTTCGCCTCGTCGTTGAGCTGCTTGGCCTCGCTGATGCGGGACTCGATCTCCCGCGTCCGCTCGCCCAGAAACAGCGCGATGGGGCCCCACAGAAACCGCTTGAAGAACCACAGCAGCAGCAGGAAGCCGATGATGTTGATCAGCAGCGCTCCGGGCTCGATGCCCAGGTCGTGGAGAAGCTGCATGGTGGGTCTGCCTTTCTGATCGCGTAGGCGGGTTCGTCCTCGAACCCGCTGTTCGCGCAGACGGGTTCGTCCTCGAACCCGCACGTCGTGCGTGCGCGGACGCACGCACCTACGCGCCTAGCCGCCCCCGACTCGGGCCCGAATCACTTCCAGCACGGGAGCGAGCTTACCCATGAGAATCAGGGACAGCACGAACGTGTAGATGACCAGCGACTCGATGAGCGCCAGCGCGATCAGCATGACGCGCTGGATGTCGGCCACGGCATCCGGCTGGCGCGCGATGGCCTCGAGCGCCGCGGCCGCCGCGCGGCCCTGCCCGATCGCGGCGGACAACACTGCGATGGACACTCCCAGTCCGACCGCCAGCGCCAGTGCAGCTTCGTAGGACATGATTGTACCTCTCTCTTCCTCTGTCCGGTCCACCCGGACTACTACCCGTAGAGGGCGTGAATGACTCCGCTCAGCTCGGCTCCGCGGCCTGCAGCACTGCCGCCGGGGCCGCCTCCTCGTGCGTCTCATGGGCCTCGTGAGCCCCGTGGTCTTCATGCACCGTCGCCATGCCGATGTAGGCCGCCGTCAGCGTCGTGAACACGAACGCCTGGATGAACCCCCCGAAGATGGCGAAGGCCACCATCGGCAGGTGCAAGGGCAGCGGCACGTGGATGACGTGGAAGATCTGCGCCGACAGGTCGAGGAACGCGTGGACCGTCTTTTCCTCACCGAAGATGTTGCCGAACAGACGCACCGACAGCGACAGCGGCTTGGCCAGCTCGCCGATGAGATGGAGCGGGAGCATGATGGGCGCCAGCCACGTCGGGTCGCCCAGGAAATGCTTGAAGTAGCCCAGCCCGCTGGCGCGGATGCCGAAGTACTGCACCGCGAAGAACACGACAATCGCCAGCGCCACGGTCATGTTCAGGCTGGTGGTCGGCGACAGGCACCCGGGGATGATGCCAAAGACGTTCAGGAAGAAGATGTAGATGAAGAGCGTGGCCAGCAGCGGCAGGTACTTCCCGCCCTCCGGCCCGATGACGCCGACCGCGAAGCTGCGGAAGACCTCATAGCACCATTCCCAGACGTTCTGCAGGCCCCGGGGCACGGCGGCCATACGTCGCGTCCCGGCCACCGCCAGGGCCATCAGGATGATGATGACCGTCCAGCTGGCCAGGGTGAAGACGTTGATGTAGCCGCGCCCCCAGTGCTCCAGGAGCGGCTCAAACGCGTTGTACCAGGTCTGTAGGTGTTCTTCCATGTCAGGCCTCGGGCTGGGCCTTGCCCCCCGTTCGGGCCAGCCCGACGAATGCGAGGAAAGCGATCAGCGACAAGGTGTAGCCCCCCATGACCAGCAGAGCGTTTCGGCGGAAAACTACCAGCAACAGGTACAGTAGGGCGAGAACCAGCGGGTACTTCAGGAGATGCAACCCCAACACCAGCGCGCGTAGCACCCGTGGCTGCGCGCCCTGTAAGGCTGCGCTCATCGAAGTCAATCCGGCCGTTGTGAGGACCCCCAGGACGATCCCGGCTGCCAGATCCGCCACGCCCCCCCAACCAGCCATGAGCCTCGTCGTGGCTGCCGCCATGCCGGCCACGGCTCCCGCGATCCGGCACACCCACCGCTGACGTGTACCCATCACGGCTTCTTGGCCCCCGCCAGCTTGACCAGCCGGAACATCTGCACAAACCCGGCCGCGCTGCCCAGAAGTGCCCCAAAGGCCGTGAACCACGGCTCGGTGTGGAAGTGCCGGTCCAGCCACGCGCCGCCCAGGGCGCCAATCACCACGCTGCCGGCCAGCAGGAACCCGATGCCGCTCAGGATGGCGGCCGTCCGGATCCCGGCTGCGGCCCGCGCCGCGCTCGATTCCGGGCCTCCACCGCCACCGCCTGTCTCGTCGCCCATGCCCGCTCCTCGTCGGCAAGGCGGACGTAACGCGCTGGTAACGGGACGCCTCACCGCCGCGAATGATACAGTTCGCCCCACCAGGTGTCAAGTTGCCCTGTCACGCTGTGATACAACGCCTCAGTTGACGCTGCCTTGCCCGCTCTGATAAACTCCCGGCATCCCCAACATGCGCCGGAGACTGCCATGGCTGAAGTAACCCGCGACGACATCCGCCACGTCTGCAAGCTGGCCCGTCTGGACCTCTCCGATCAGGAGATGGACCGCGTCGGCGCCGAGCTCAACCGCATCATGGGCCACTTCCACGAGCTGCAGTCGCTGGATACCGCCGACGTCCCCATCACCTCCCACGCCATCCCGATGAAGGACGTCTACCGCGACGACGTTACCGGCTCGTCACTGTCTGTTGATGAGGTTGTCGGCAACGCCCCCGACGCTGTTGAGGGCTTTTTCCGCACCTCGCTGTTCATGGAAACCGAGGAGTAGCGGCGCGATTTATCGCGCCCGTCTCACTGCAGCGGCGCGATTTATCGCGCCCGTCGAGCCGCCAAGGCGCACTGTCCTGCGCCCGGGGCGCCATGAATGGCGCCACTACAGGAGATCCA
>CAZZDO010000114.1:11647-13224 GCA_964653205.1 uncultured Armatimonadia bacterium
AGGCGCACTGTCCTGCGCCCGGGGCGCCATGAATGGCGCCACTACAGGAGATCCACCCCGTGCAACTACATGAAATGACCGCCTGGCAGGTGGCGGACCTGCTCCGCAAGCGCGAAGTCTCCGCCGCCGAGACCGTGGCCGCCTGTTGCGACCGCATGGACGCCGTCGAGGACCGCATCCGGGCCTTCCTGACCCCGACGCGGGAACACGCCGCCCGGCAGGCCGCCGCCATTGACGAGGCCCGCGCCCGGGGCGAGGACCTCCCGCCCCTCGCCGGCGTGCCCATCGCCCACAAGGACCTCCTGTGCACGGCCGGCGTGCGGACCACCTGTGCCAGCAGGATCCTTCAGAACTTCGTCCCGCCCTACACCGCCACGGTCGTCGCCCGCTGCGACGACGCCGGCCTGCCGATGGTCGGCAAAACCAACCTGGACGAGTTCGCCATGGGCTCCTCGACCGAGAACTCGGCCTTCCAGGTCACGGCCAACCCCTGGAACCTCCAGTGCGTCCCGGGCGGGTCGAGCGGCGGCTCGGCGGCCGCCGTCGCCGCCGGCGAAGCCTTCTGGGCCCTCGGCTCCGATACGGGCGGATCCATCCGCCAGCCCGCTTCCCTGTGCGGCCTCGTCGGGATGAAGCCCACCTACGGCCGCGTCTCGCGCTACGGCGTCGTCGCCTACGCCTCCTCGCTCGACCAGGTGGGGCCGCTGACGAAGGACGTCCGCGACTGCGCCCTGCTGCTGGGCGTCATCTCGGGCAAGGATGACCGCGACTCGACCTCCGCCGACCTGCCGGTGCCCGACTACACCGCCAACCTCGGCCAGGATGTCAAGGGCCTCAAGTGCGGCCTCGTCCATGAGTTGCTCTACGGCGAGGGGATCAGCCCGGAGGTCCGCGCGGCCGTCGAGGCGGCCGTCAAGACGCTCGAGGGCCTCGGCGTCACCTGCGAAGAGGTCAGCCTCCCCAATTCCGAGTACAGCCTCCCGGTCTACTACATCATCGCCCCGGCGGAGTGTGCGAGCAACCTGGCACGCTACGATGGCGTGCGCTATGGGCATCGTACCGCCGAGCCCACGAGCGATGTCTTCGAGATGTTCGCCAAGAGCCGCGCCGAGGGCTTCGGCCCGGAAGTCCGCCTGCGCATCGTCAAGGGCACGTACGTGCTCAGCGCCGGCTACTACGACGCCTACTACAAGAAGGCCCTCCAGGTCCGCACGCTCATCAAGCGTGACTTCGAGCGCGCCTACGAGACCTACGACTTCCTCCTCTGCCCCACCTCGCCGACGGTGGCGTTCAAGATCGGTGAGAAGGCCGACGACCCGCTGGCCATGAAGCTGGCGGACATCTGCACGCTGCCGATCAACCTCGCCGGCATCCCGGCCATGAGCCTGCCCTGCGGCATGTCCGAGGGCCTCCCGATCGGCATGCAGCTGATGGGCCAGCCGTTCGACGAGCCGACGCTGCTGAAGGTCGCCTACGCCTACGAGCAGGCGACGGAGTGGCACAAGGGGCGGCCGGCGCTTTAGCGCGCTATGATCACAAAATCTCCCTTGCGCTTTCCGCCCGACGGCGTACAATGC
>CAZZDO010000115.1:0-13137 GCA_964653205.1 uncultured Armatimonadia bacterium
ATCAAGATGGGCGGGGTACAAGCCCCCGCCCTACAGGAGATCGTCATCAACTCCGACGCGTCGTGGCGGGCCGTGAAGGCCGAGCCCCCGGCGGAATGGACCGCACCGGGCTTCGACGACAGCCAATGGGCCCCGGTGCGCGTCATCGGCAGCGCTTTCATGGGCCCGTGGTATGACCACGCGCTCTTTGATGTGCAGCCCTTCATCACCGCCGCCGAGCAGGAGGCCTATCGGCAGCACATGGCGGGGCTGCTGGCCCCGCCGGAGCAGTTCGCGAACGAGCAGCCGGCCCGCGCGGCCATCAAGCCCCACCACGGCGCGCCCGCGCTGTTCGTCAACGACCGGCCCCGGCCGCTGGTGATGTACCGCGCGACGCTCGACCCCATCAGCGACTACGGGCGGCACCTCATCGCGCAGTTCCGCGACGCGGGCGTGCACGGCTACGCACCGTATGTGGCGCTCGACAAGTGCTGGACGGGGCCGGGGCAGTACAACTGGCGCAAGATTGATGAGCAGGTGCGGGCCTACCTGTCGGTGGATCCCGACGCCTATCTGGACATCCTCGTGAGGCTCGTGCCGCCCGGTTGGTGGTTTGAAGCCCACCCCGAGGAGATGGTGCGCTACGCCACGTCGGACCAGATAGACAGCAACGACGAGGCGGGGCGGGTGCTGCGGCCGTCCCTGGCGTCGGAGGTGTGGCGGAAGGACGTGGGCGAGGCGTGGACGGCGCTCATCAAGCACATGGATACGGTGCCGTGGGGCAAGCGTGTGATCGGCTGGCACGCGTGCTATGGCATCTATGCCGAATGGCACTACTTCGGGAGTTGGACGCAGCAGTACCCCGACATCGGCCCGGCGATGACGCAGGCGTTCCGAGCGTATCTGCGCGACGAGTACGGCACGGACGCGAAGCTGCAGGCGGCGTGGGGGGAGCGCGCGTCGGGGACCGACGCGCCCACGCGCATTGAGGCCGCCACCGTGCCGGGGCTCGAGCCCCGGCGAGATGCCACCCTCGCGTCCTTCCGTGACCCCACCAGGGAGCAGCGGGTCATTGACTACTACCGCTGCCAGCAGAAGGTGACCGCCGACGCCATCGAGTACTTCGGGAGGCTGGCGAAGGCCGCATCGGGCGGACGGGCGATCTATGGCATCTACTACGGCTACTTCATGGGGGTGCTACCGCAGACGCAGGGCGGGCACCTGGAGTTGCTGCGGCTGCTGCAGTCGCCGGTCATTGACTACTTCGTGGCCCCCTATGAGTACGGCAGTCGGCTGATGGGGATGGACGGGCGGCTGCGCAGCCTCGCGGCGGCGTTCAACCTCGCGGGTAAGGCCCACATCATCGAGGCCGACACGCGGACGCATCTGCACCCGCGGGAGGAGCATGGGCGCGTCGCCAACCTGACGGAGTCGCTGGCGGCGCTGCGCCGCGAGTTCTCGACGGCGCTGATCGAGCACACGGGCTACTGGTACGTGGACTTCGGGCCCGAGAGCGTCGGCGGGTGGTTCGACGATCCGGAGATCATGAAGATGATCCAGGGCCTGTACGCACTCGCCGAACGGACGGTGGCCGTGCCGCGGAAGCCGACGGCGGAGGTCGCGCTCGTGTGCGACCTGGACAGCGCCTACTATCTGTCCGATGGCGAGGGGATGCTGACGGCATACAAGCTCATCATGGACACGACGGAGGAGCTGTACCACACCGGCATGCCCTTCGATGAGATCCTGCTGCCGCAGTTGGGCGAGGCAGACCTGTCGCGCTACAAGGCGCTCATCTTCCTGAACACGACGGCCATGAGCGAGGCGCAGGCGGCGCTGGTGCAGAAGCTGCGCGAGGCCGGGAAGCACGCGCTGGTATTCCTGTGGGCGCCCGGGTACACGGGGCCGGACGGGTTGTCACTGGAACGCGTGGACCGGATCACGGGCTTCAAAGTCGCCCAGCCGGCGCTGCGGGCGTCGGCACGGATGGTCGTGACCGCGACGGAGCACCTGCTGGTCAAGGGCCTGCCGGCTGATGAGCAGGTCGGCATCGAGACGACGGGCACGGCGCCGGTGGCGGGCTTCGACGCGGCGGACCACTGGTTCAACCCGCGCAGCAAAGTCTTCATGGACGACCACTACACGCAGTTCGACTTCGCACGGGCGGAGGGCGGACTGACGTGGACATTCGAGACCAGGGACGCCTGGAGCGACCTGCACTGGCAGGGCGAGATTGCGGCTGCTGACGGCCTCGGGCTGGAGGTGCGGGCTTCGAGCGGGCTGCCGCAACTGGGGCTGCGGTGTGTCATCAAAGATGCGGAGATGGCGGAGTTCGTCAGCCCGGCCGAGAGCCTCGGCAACGGCGAGCGGCGGCTGTTGCGCTACCCCTTCGCGGCGTTCACCAACGCCCCGTGGGCGAAGCTGCGGCCCGCGCGGCCGGCCTTCCCGCTCAAGGGCATGAAGTTTGTGCTGGACGGGCTGGGCGGGGCCGGGCCGGTCACGCTGGAACTGCGGAACTTGTGCACGCTCACGGGGCGGATGACGAAGACGACGGTGCGGCGCTTTGGCGAGGGGAGCTTCGGGCCGCTGGTAACGCCCGTGGCCGCGCCCGGCGTGGAAGTGCTGGGGCACATCGAGGGGCGCGCGGACGGGTTGCTCGCCGTGCGCGGGTCGGGAACGTCGCTCGTGATGTATTGCCCCGTGCCGTTCCTGCCGCGCGAGGTGCTGCGGGCCGTCTTGCAGGAGGCGGGCGTGCGCCGCTATGATGATGACGGGGGGGACGTTGTGCGAGCGGACTCGCGCTTCGTCGCCGTTCACACGAAGGCCGGCGGAGCGCGGCGGCTCAACCTGCCCAAGGCGGGCGCGGTGCGCGATGCGGTCGGCGGCCAGTTGCTTGGGCAGGGCCCGACGCTGGAGCTGACGCTGCCGCCCAACTCGACCAGTATCCTTGAGACGACGGACACGAACCGGTGAAGATCACAATGACGCGACACGGACTGTTGTTGTGCCTGGGCCTGCTGCCGGTACTGCTGGCAGCCGGAACGATGACATGGGGACAGGAAGCCAGCGCGATGCCGACTGACTACAGCGCGATGATGCGGGCGCTCCAGCCCACGATGACCTTCGAGGTCACCGAAGAGAACATGAACGCGTACCTGAAGACGCGCCCGGCCGAACTGAACATGCCGGAGGGCTTCGAGGAACCGCGCGTGGCGCTGGCGGCGGGGGTGTTCGAGGTCAGCGCGCGGAAGGACCTGGTCCTGTTGCACACGCGGGTGCGGGTGGGGCTGGTGCCGCAGGTCGTGCGGGGGCGGCTGCGACTGAAGGTCGGTCGCATTCACGCCGGGCCGATCCCGTTGCCCACGAGCTTCCACATGGGCGTGGCCGACACCATCGAGGGCTTCATCAACGCGATCCTGGATCGCAACGAGATGCAGCTTGTGTCGGTGGTCGTCGAGAAGCGGATCGTGCGCGTGACGGCGAAGATGACGCCGCCGTGCCCGCCGGCCGGACTGGAGACGGCGCCATGATCCGCTTGTCATCAGGGAAGCGCTAGCGTAGAATCGCTGACGAGGAGGCACGCGATGCCCTTGACGTACACGGTTGTGTTCAGAGAAGAACCGGAGGGCGGCTACACGATTCTGGTGCCGGCCTTGCCCGAGATCGTGAGCTATGGCGAGGATATTGCTGACGCTCGCAGGATGGCAATAGACGCCATCGAGCTAACGGTGGAAGTGCGCCGGGAACGCGGAGAGAGCGTCGAGGAGACCGAGCCCGTCGTCATTCCGCACGACGAATACACGGGTAACCTACGCATCTACCGCCTGGCCGTTGACCTGCCCGAGGCCGTTCCCACCCATGCCTAGGCTGCCGCGCGTTCCCGGCCGGAGAGTCGCTCGTGCTCTCGAGCGCGGCGGCTTCGAGTTGGTACGGATCAGGGGCGACCACGCGTACTACACCCATCCCTCGACAGGCCGCAACGCAACTGTAGCTCTCACGAACAAGGTGCTGCCGGTCGGCACCCTCGCCAACATCCTCCGCCAGGCCGGTCTCACGGCCGATGAGTTCCGCGAACTGCTTTGACCTCAGAGGACCCGCCCATGAATCCCTCCGACCTCACCACCCCCGGCTCGTTCGTCATCGGCGCCAACTACTGGGCCTCACACGCCGGCACCGCGATGTGGCGCGATTGGCGGCCGGAGTCGGTCGCCGATGACCTGCGCCGCCTGAGCGAGGCTGGCCTGCAACTGCTTCGCGTCTTTCCCCTGTGGCCGGACTTCCAGCCCATCCACCTGCTGCGCGGCGGCGGCGGGCACCCCGTGGAGGTGCGGTTCGGCGAGGACCCGCTGCCGGACGACGACTGTGGGCAGGCCGGGATGTCGCAGGAGATGATGGCGCGCTTCGGCGTCTTCCTCGACCTGGCGCACGAGCACGGGCTCGTGTTCAACATTGGGCTGCTGACGGGCTGGATGAGCGGGCGGCTGCACGTACCGCCGGCGCTCGAAGGGCGCAATGTGCTCACTGACCCCTGCGCCCTCCGCTGGGAAGTGCGGTTCGTGCGGCACTTCGTGCGCACATTCCGCGACCACCCGGCCGTGGCGGCGTGGGACCTGGGGAACGAGTGCAACTGCATGGGCCAGGCCAACCGCGATGAGGCCTACGCGTGGACGGCGCAGATCGTGGACGCCATCCGCGCCGAGGACACGACGCACCCCGTCATCTCCGGCATGCACGGCCTCTCGCCCGAGGGCGCCTGGAGCGTCTTCGACCAGGCCGAACACTGCGACATCCTCACGACGCATCCCTATCCCGTCTTCACGCCGCACTGCAACCAGGACCCGGTCAACACCATCCGCACGGTCCTGCACAGCACCGCCGAGAGCCGCTATTACGCCGACCTGGGCGGCAAGCCGTGCCTGTGCCAGGAGATCGGGACGCTGGGGCCGGTCATCGCGAGCGAACAGGTCGCGGCGCAGTTCATCCGGTCGTGCCTGTTCTCGCTGTGGGCGAACGACTGCCACGGCCTCGTGTGGTGGTGCGCCCATGAGCAGACGGAGCTGAGCCACGCGCCGTACGACTGGCACGCGGTGGAGCGGGAGTTGGGGCTGCTGCGGGTGGACAAGACAGCGAAGCCGGTGTTGGAGACGATGGGGGCGTTTCGAGGCATTGTTGACGCCGTGGCCGCGGCCGTTGGAGGGGCCGGATATTATCCGGCCCGCCTCTCGGAGCGGACGGTATCAGCCAGCGTCGAAGACGGCGGGCCGGCTAATAGCCGGCCCCTCCAGACGGCGCACGGCGCCCTTCCCGTCCGCTCCCGCCAGGCCGTCTGTCTCCTCACCGAGGGGCAGGACCACTGGGGCGTGGCCTACAGTGCGTTCATCCTGGCCAAGCAGGCCGGCTTCGACCTCGAGTTCCAGTACTGCACCCAGCCGATCCGCGACGCCGACCTGTACCTGCTGCCGTGCCTGAGCGGCCATGCGATGATTTCGCGCCGGCGGATGAACGAACTGCTGGCGAACGTCGAGAACGGCGCCACGCTGTACCTGTCGCTGGACAGCGGGCTGCCCAGCGACTTCGAGACCATCACGGGGCTGGAGCCGCAGAGCCGCGAGAAGCGGACGGACTTCGGGCCCGTCACGCTCAAGATGCTCGGCAACACGCCGCAGATCCCCAGCGGCGGGGAGTTCAAGATTCGCTTCAAGGCCACACGGGCCGAGACGCTGGGCGTCGAGGCGGATGGCAACCCGGCGCTCACCGTGACCGACTACGGGCGCGGGCGCGTGTACTTCCTGGGCATTCCCCTGGAGATGATGATCACGCGGACGCCGGGGGTGCTGCACCACGCCGACGCGCCCTCGTACTGGCGCGTGTACCGCTATGTGGCGCAGGATGTGATCGAACAGCGCATCGTGCGCAAGCAGCACCCGATGCTGGGCGTCACCGAGCACCCCACGGAGGACGGGCGGCTGATCGTCGTGCTCGTCAACCACTCCCCCGAGACGGTCCAGGAGAGTCTGAAGCTGGCGGAGGGCTGGTCGCTGGAGGGTGCGCTGCACGGAGATGTCACCCCGCAGCCCTCGTGGGTGGATGTGATCGTGCCGGGGAATGATGGGGCCGTGCTGATCTTGAGCCAAGCCTAGACCAGGAGTCGCCAATGCCCACCTCAACTGAGCTTGCCGCCGACACTTCGCTTGTCCCCGTCTGGGACCCGGCCGTGCCGTTCCCGTCGCCGCAGGAGATGTGTGACCTGGATGTCGTGACTCATGTCGCCATCGAGCGCGCGCAGCCGGGCGGCTATCACTACCTGCATGAGCCGACCGTGGCGTGGCATCGCGATCGGTTCTTCCTGTGCTGGGCCAATCACCCCACGCACGAAGTCAACCTGCGCGATGAGGTCATCCGCGGGCGCACGTCCCGCGACGGCCGGCACTGG
Organism: uncultured Armatimonadia bacterium; assembly: GCA_964653205.1. Classification (GTDB taxonomy): domain Bacteria; phylum Armatimonadota; class Zipacnadia; order Zipacnadales; family UBA11051; genus JAJFUB01. Next base: position 6,413 of record CAZZDO010000115.1, read on the forward strand.
AGCGAACCCTCGATCTGGGTCGAGGCGCCGCAGGCCGGGGCCGAGTCGTTCAACCACCCGGTCATCTGGTCGCATGGCGAAGAGTTGCTCGGCTTCTTCGTCGGCTGGCACAACGAGCGCCCGACGACGGAGCTGTTCATCTTCGATGACGCCAGCAGGGAGTGGCAGTACCGCGAGGCGTCCATCCCCGAGTTCCTGCCCTTCTGTCCGCCGCAGCGCATGAGTGACGGCAACTGGATCATCGGCGGGGAGTTGTACTGGTTCGAGGCCGCCGTCGCGATCAGCCATGGCGATGACCTCACCCGCTGGGACACGGTGCAACTGCCGCGCCCGGAGTCGCTCCCGCTCATCTTCCCCGAAACGGCGATCATGGATCGGGGCGACAGCCTGCTCGCGTTCTGCCGGCCGCAGCACACGCCGACCGCGCCCGTGGCCGAGAGCCGCGACTGCGGGCGGACGTGGACGCCGCTTTCGCTGAGCAACTTCCCGCTCACACCCAGCCAGCCGTTCACTGGGAGACTGAGCACGGGGCAGAAGTACTTGCTCACTGACAGCCTGGAGGAGGGACGGTGCCTGCTGACCCTCGCGGTGACGGGGCCGGAGGGTGGGCTGTTCCGGCGGATCTTCAAGCTGCGCCACCAGCAGTGGCCGGCGGTGCGGCTCTTTGGCGGCTGGGGCGACGGCAGCCGCGTCGGCATGGCCACGGAGTGGTCCTATCCCAACGCCTTCGAGCGCAACGGGAACCTGTACATCGCCTACACGCAGGGGAAGGAAGACTGCGGGCTGTCCATTGTGCCGGTGGAGGTGTTGGCGGTGTGATGAAGGTGGGGATTGACCGATACTATTAGCGATAGTAGAATGGCCCCAACAATCTGATCGGGGTGAGGCATATGCTCAAGCGGCTCGTCGTGGTTCTGCTGGCAGTGCTGACGGCGGCGGCGGTGGGGGCGCAGGCCGGCAAGATCAGAATTTCGGCCACGGCGAACGTGTTCGTGGCCCCGGATGTGGCGCAGGTGGTCTTCTCCGTGACCTCAGAAGACCCGGACCTGGCGCAGGCCGAGGCGAAGCAGGTGGCCCAGATCAAGGAGATCGTCGAGGCCATCGCCGCGCTGCAGTTGCCGGGCCTGAAGACCCGGACGCCGCCGAGCCAGACGAGGAAGCAGGAAGCGTGGCCGCCGCCGGGCGTGGGTGGCTACGGTGGCGGAACGCCGCGTAAGGCCGGGTATGTGGTCGGGACCGTCATCGAGGTGTGGTTCGAGGGCGACGCGGTGACGTTGGAGGGCGGGGTCAACAAGATCATGGGCATCGCCCAGGAGCACAAAGCGACCAACATCGCTCCGGACATCACCTGCCGGGACCTCGAGTCTGCGCAGCAGCAGGCCCTGGCCGAGGCGACGCGGTTGGCCCTCGAGCGCGCGCGGGCCATGGCTAAGGCGGCAGGCGTGAAGGTCAAGGGCATTAGCTACATGGGCCCGTGCCCGGAGAACGCGCGCACGTGGACCGGGAACCCGCACGTCCTCAAGGGGCCGACGGGGTTTGGGGGTTCAGGTTACATGGGTGGCCCATGGGGCGAGTCGGGCCGGAATGTGGACACACCGATCATCGAGGTCCACAACACCATGATCAGCGCGACGGTGTGGGTGACGGCGACGTATTGAGTGTCGTCGCCCAGATGGGTCGCGGTCGGTGACCGCTCCTACACCCTAGAAGGTGGGGTGTACGAGCGGTCACCGACCGCGACTTCTTCCCGGGAAGGACCAATGATGAAGACCCTCCGCGTCGCTGCCGTGCAGTTCGAGCACGCCCCCGGCGACAAGCAAGCCAACTTCGCCAAGGTCGAGGCCTTCGTCCAGCAGGCCGCGGCGCAGGGCGTGCAACTCATCGTCTTCCCCGAGTGCTGCCTGACGGGCTACTGGTTCTTGCGGGGGCTCTCGCGCGAGCAGATCGCGGCCTTGGCCGAGCCCATCCCCGACGGGCCGTCCGTGCAGCGGCTGCTGGCCCTGGCGCAGGAGCACAACATGACCATCGGGGCGGGGCTGATTGAGGCGGGGACGGATGGGAACTTCTACAACGCCTACGCCGTCGCCATGCCCGATGGGCAGGTGCGGACCCACCGCAAGATCCACGCGTTCGTGAGTGAGCACATCTCGTGCGGGTCGGAGTACACGGTCTTTGACACGCCGGACGGACGCTGCGCGTCCGCGGGCTGGCGCGTGGGCGTGCTGACCTGCTATGACTGCAACATTGGGGAGAACGCGCGGATCACGGCGCTGCAAGGCGCCGAGATCCTGATGGCCCCGCACCAGACCGGCGGTTGCGACTCCCCCGACCCGCACACGATGGGCCTCGTGGACAAGGACAAGTGGGCGCGGCGAGCCGAAGACCCGGCGGCGATCGAGGCGGAACTGAGTGGGCCGAAGGGGCGGGGGTGGCTGATGCGCTGGCTGCCCGCGCGCGCCCATGACAACGGCATGTTCCTGATCTTCAGCAATGGCGTGGGCGTGGATGGCGATGAGATCCGCACGGGCAACGCGATGATCCTGGATACGTACGGGCGCATCCTGAGCGAGACGTGCAAGGCGGGGGACGACATGGTGATCGCCGACCTGGACGGAGCGCTGCTGGAGCGCAACACGGGCAAACGCTGGATCGTGACGCGCCGGCCGGAACTGTACGGCCCGCTGACGGTACCGACGGGCCAGGAGCGCGACACGCGGTCGGTGCGCTTCGACAAGAAGGGCGTCTAGGACCGCGGGCTTTCCAACCCGCCCATCGCCTCGCCCACGACGTAGAACGACCCCGTGACGAGGATGCAGTCGCCATCCCCGGCCGTCTCCCATGCCCGGCGCAACGCCGTCGGCACGTCCTCCGCCACCAGGCTCTCCCGCCACATCCCCTCCGAGGCCGCTACGAGGTCCGCGACCGGCAGCGCGCGCTCGATCTGCGCCCGCGTCAGAATCGCCACATCCACCAGCGGCGCGAGCGTGCGGCAGAAGGCGGTAGCGTCCTTCTCGGCGGACAGGCCCAGGATGGCGATGAGACGGTCGTACTTCACCATCCGTGGCAGGGCCGTCACGAGGGCCTGCGCTGCGGCTTCGTTGTGCGCCACGTCGAGCACCACCCACGGCTTCTCCCCCACGATCTGCAGCCTGCCCGGCCAGCGCACCCACCGACAACCCTTGCGGACGGCCTCTTTGGTGATCTCGTAGCCCTGCTCGCGGAGGATGTTCACGAGGCCGAGGGCGACGCCGAGGTTCGTGCGTTGGTGGTCGCCGAAGAGGGAGAGGTGGAGGGGCCGAACACCGGCGGCCGTCTCGCCGGTTTCCGGCCCCAGGGCCGGATAGCCGCAAACGGCGCGGCTATTCGGCCCCTCCAGCCGCGCTCCCGAAACGTCCGCCACCTCCTGTAGGACGGCCAGGGCGGCGGGCTCCTGGGGGGCCGTCACGACCGGTACACCCGGCTTGATGATCCCCGCTTTCTCCCGCGCAATCTGCTCAATGGTGTCGCCGAGGATCTCCGTGTGATCCATCCCCAGCGTCGTGATGGCGCAGGCGATCGGCTCGCAGGTGTTCGTGGCGTCCAGCCGCCCGCCAAGGCCGACCTCCATGATGGCGAGGTCCACCCCGTGCTTGCGGAACAGCAGGTACGCCATCGCGGTGTAGGCTTCGAAGAAGGTGGAGGGGTTGAGCTTGGCCTCGGCGCGGAGTTGCTCGATGGCGGGCCGGACCTGCTCGACGGCCCACTTGATGTCGGCTTCCCGGACCATCTCGCCCCCGATGCGAATCCGCTCGCGGAATGAGATCAGGTGCGGGGAACTGAACAGACCGACGTAGTGATGGGCCTGGGTCAGGATGCTCTCGAGGATGGCCGCCGTCGAGCCCTTGCCCTTGGTGCCGGCGATGTGCACGCACGGCAGGCCGTGCTGGGGGTTGCCGAGCAAGTCCAGCAGCGCGCGGATGCTGTCGAGGCTCACGGTGTCCGCGAAGTGGCGCCGGAACCCCAGGCGCTCGAAGTCCACCAGCGATTCGAGATAGGCGACGGCCTCGGCGTAGGTCATGGAGGGGATTATACGGCGGGAATCGGGAATCGGGAATCGGGAATCGTGGATGGCAGGGGAGAACGCGTAGGTGCGCCGGTCCTCCGGCGCACTCCGCCGCCGGCCCTCCTGAAGCTACTTCGCCATCAGCGCCAACTGCCGGCCCACCGCCAGCCAGAGCAGCATGGCCCCGCCGCGGACGATGGCCCGGCAATCCAGGCAGGCGACCGCGCCCTTCTTCATCTCCACCTCCGCTCCGCCGATCAGCTCTCCGACCATCGCGCTGAAGTCCGGCTCATGCCCCACGAGCATCACCCGTCCGGGTGAGCCATGCTCCTCGAGCAAGTCCTGCAGGCTGGCCAGCGTCAGCCGCCCGGCGATGGTTGACGCCTGCTCCACCGGGGCGCCCAGGGCCTCAGCCGCCAACTCCGCTGTCTGCACCGCCCGCACCAGCGGGCTGGTGAGGATGAGGTCCACCTCGACGCCGAGCGCGTGCAGCGCCACGCCCGCCTCGCGGGAGCGGCGCATGCCCTTCTCCGTCAGGCGGCGGTCGGCATCCGTCCGGCCGGGCGGGGTGTCTTCGGCTTCGGCATGGCGCAGGAAGTAGAGCAGCATGGCGGTCTCCTCGGGTGGCCCGGCGCGGCGGCGGCGCGTGTCCCCATCGTGTTCGCATTCCACGGCGGGTTGTCCTGCAGGCCCCCGGCCCGCGCGAGCCGAATAGGCGGCCATCCCACTGCACCGAGGAAGATCACATGCTGCGACCTGCTGCGACCACCGGAACGTTTGTGTTGGACGCCGAAGGGGCGCCGGGCTTCGAGGTTGCCGTCCGCCTGGACCCCGCCGTGCCGTTCGAGGCGCACGCCGCGCCGGCGTCGGGCGAGGTGGCGGAGCTTGTGGTCCGCCCCGCCGCCGTTGACCGGCTCGAAGAACTGACCATAGAGCTGACGCCTGTGGGCGCGGGGGCGGCATGTCTGGCGCGGGAGGCGCGGGTGCTGTCGCTCGGGGGCTTCGAGATGGGCGGGCGCGGCGCCGTGGCGCTGGGGACGTTGCTGGACGAGGGCGAGGGCCGCGTGGAGCTATCCGGCCTCGGCGTGGCGCTACAGGGCGCGGGGCGGGCACTCGTGCTCGGCGCCGGCCATGCCAATGGCGACTTCCCGGCCTTCGCCACCGATGGGCGACGCCTCACGGTGACGTTCCGCCCGCAGCGTCCGCTCGCTGCCGGCGAGAGCTTCCGCGTGCTCGTCGGGCTTGGGGCGGACATCGCCCGCGCACTGGTGGACTATGGCGCGGCGCTCGGGCGCGACGCGCGGCCGCTTCGCGAGGCGCCGACGGGATGGAACAGTTGGGACTACTACCGCGGCGGGATCACGATGGACGCCTGCGTGGCGGAGATGGCGGCGATCAACGCCTCGCCGCTGCGCGGGAAGCTGCGGCACTTCGTGATTGACATGGGCTGGGAGAACTGCTGGGGCGATTGGCGCCCGAACCGCAAGTTCCCCGACGACCCCGCGGCCATCGCCGGGGCGATCAAGGCCGCGGGCTTTTCGCCGGGGATCTGGACGGCCCCGCTGCAGGCCAGCACGTACGTCCCGTGGGTGCATGGCGAGCGCGAGTGCTTCTGCAAAGGCGCCGACGGCGACGCCATCGTCGGGCAGGGCAACGGCGCGTGCGTGCTGTTCGACCCCACCCACCCGCGCACCGTGCAGTGGCTCCACGACACGTTCTCGGGGCTGCGCGCGGCGGGGTTCGAGCTGTTCAAGGTGGACTACCTGTACCGCGCCTACTTCGACAGCATGACGACACTGCACGACCCGACTGTCGGCAAGGCCGCGGCGGCGCGGCGCTTCCTGGAGATCATCCGCGAGGCCATCGGGCCGGAGGCGCACCTGCTCAGTTGCGGCGCGCCGCTGCCGTGCGCGCTGGGGCTGGCCGACAGCGCCCGCATCTCGGCGGACATCCACAACTTCTGGGGCCATGTGCGCCACAGCGCCATCCAGATCGCCGGCACGCAGTGGCTCAACGGGCGGGCGTGGGTCAACGACCCGGACTTCGCGCTGATCCGCTGCGCCGAGACGACGGATGACCGCTACCTCAACCCGCCGTACACGCGTCGGCCGTACACCGACCCGAAGGACTTCTGGGTGGCGGGCGATGACGCGACGTGGACGGAGCTGCAGACGTGGCTGAGTCTCGTGCACCTGTGCGGCGGGTCGCTGTTCGCGAGCGACTCCATCGCACGGCTCAACGAGCGCGGCAGGGCGGCGCTGGCGCATCTCGTCAGCCATCCCGCCCCATGCCCGGCCGTGCCGCTGGATTTGATGGACGCCGTGCCGCCGCGGCTGTGGCTGGCGACGGATGGCGAGCGCAGCAGCCTGGGCGTGTTCAACTGGGAGGATGGACCGGCGGAGGTGGAGCTGCCGGGGAATGCGCCCACGGCGGGGACGGACTGTTGGACCGGGGAAAGGGTGAGCCTGGGGCGGAGCGTGCGACTGGAGGGGCGGAGCGGGCTGGTGGTGACGTTCTGAACGGCGGCCCGGCCCGCTGCAGGTCTGCCTCGCCTCACAGCCGAATCACTGCGCACTTCACTGCACGGGAGTGACGAACATGGATCAGGTCGGCGTCGGCATCATCGGGTCGGGCTTTGTGTCCGAGATTCACGTCGAGGCGTTCGGGCGCGTGCCCAAGGCGC
>CAZZDO010000116.1:0-13068 GCA_964653205.1 uncultured Armatimonadia bacterium
GCACGCTCAGCTTCGTGGACCTCATCGCCGCCGGGACGATGTCGGCGGAGATGGTGGCCCACTGCTGGACGGCCATCGCGCATGGGGCCTCGTTCCTGACGGCCGCGCGGCCGGGCGGGGCCGGCAAGAGCACCGTGCTGGCCAACCTGCTGGTGCTGCTGCCGCCGGAGGAACGCATCGCGACGTGGCATCCCGGGACGGGCGTCGCCCTCGGCGTGTCGACGTGCCACCTGGCCCACGAGATCGGCGCGGGGCGCTGGTACGGCTACATCTGGGGAAGCGATGTGCCGGACTTCCTGGCCTTGCGCAGCGCCGGCGACCGCGTGGCCTCATGCCTGCACGCGGACACGCTGGACGAGCTGCAGGGCATCCTGTGCGCCCCGCCGCTGCACGTGACGCCCGAGACACTCAACGGCCTCGGCCTGATCCTCTTCATCCACCTCCTGCCCGGGCACAAGCGCCGCGTCGCCCTCCTCTACGAGGCGACGGAGGAGGGCCACCGGTTGGCCTTCGCGCTCGACGACCGGGGAGAGATCGTGCGGCAGGGCCCGTCGCGGCTGCTGCCGCTGCTGGGGGCGGGCGAGGCGGAGTACAGGCAACGGCTGGCGATAGTCGAGAGCATCGTGCGCGAAGGCGAGGCCGACTTCGCATCGGTGCGGGAGAAGGTGCTGGCACTGTAGGGCGCCGTTGTAGGCAAAGCGGGGTCTGGCGCTTACATGCGGCCCGACCGGCAGGTGGGTAGAGCGGGCGTCTCGCCCGCCGACGGTCGCCGGGGCGGGCGAGACGCCCGCTCTACCCACGCCAGAGGGCCTCGAACGGCTGGGGCGCGGTACAAGCCCCCGGCTGCGCTACGCCCTACAGGAGCCCGGGAGGCAACTGCCATGGGACGCCTGATAGTCCTGTGCCTCTGTCTTCACACCTGCGGGCTGGCCGTGGCGGCCACGCCCACCGGGATGCTCTGCGAGTGGCGCGCCGACAACATGGCCGTGCCGGACCTCTGCCCGGAGTTCACCTGGCAGGCGCCCGGACAGGCCGCCTACCGCGTGATCGTGGCCACGGCCGAGCAACTTGTCCGTGACGGCCATGGCGACCAGTGGGACACCGGGCGCGTCGCGACGCCCCTGCCGATCGCCGAATACGCCGGGACGCCGCTGCCGACCGGCAAGACCTGCTGGTGGGCGGTGCAGACCTGGGATGACCGGGGGGCCGGGCCGTTCTGCGCGCCCCAGCGCTTCTCCCTCAAGCCCCGCGCGTTGCCGCACAAGCGCCCCCATCTGCGCGCGTTCCTGAACTTCGGCGATGACGTGGCGGTCATCGCCCAGCACTACGACCTGACCTTCCACGCCAAAGCGCGCCAGACCGACCCGAACATCATCACCGTCACCTACTGCCTTGTCGCCACGCTCGTTGTCCCCTCGCAGAAGGCGAAGGACCTCGAGCAGTTCTGCCTCGAGAAGGGTCTCAGCCAGGCCGGCATCCCTGAGCGCATGTTCGCCCACTACGCGAAGGACACGCCGGTGAAGCTGCACATCGGGGCCGAGCGGGCCGACCGGCCCATCGAGGAGCGCCTCGTGCCCGGCTGGGACGCCATCAACGACCGCAACGGCGACGGCCGCGTGGACGACGCGGAGTTCGCCCAGCGCGCCAACGCGGAAGCCGGCGCCCGGGAGTTGCGGCAGGCCCGCATCCCCATCTACTACTGGGGACCGCCCGCCGATGACTACGTGATGAACGTCGCCGACCCGGACTACCAGGAGTTCATTGCGACCCGCTACGTGAGTGCGTTCCTGGAGAAGGCCAACGGCCTGTTCATTGACACGACGCCGGCGACCGTGCCGGCCGGGCGCGGTAGCCCGCTGGTGGAGTTCTCCCTGGAGGCCCAGGGCGACGGCGCCTGGCTGCGGGCCATGCAGATGATCCTCGCGCGCATCAAGATTGCTCACCCTGACGCCATCGTGACCGCCAACGGCTGGTCGGCCACGCCCTTCGTCATTGACGGCGTGGAATGGGAGAACTGGCTGCACATTGGCCTGTCCGAGTCGCAGTTGCTCCAGCGGCTGGAGACCGTCACGAAGCTGGACGCCCGGGGCAAGATCCAGATGTGCCAGGTCAACGGCATCTACGACCCCGAGTACGGCGAGTTCGGCGTCAAGGCGCCGGTGAACATGGACCGCGACCGCCTCTTCGGCCTGGCGGCGTACTACCTGGCGGCGGGCGAGTACACGTACTTCGGCCGGGGGCAGCACCCTTACCGTAAGTCCGAGAACCAGTGGTTCGGCGCGGCGGATGTGGACCTGGGCCGGCCCACCGAGGCCATGCGCGTCTTCCATCACGAGGAGCCCCGCGAGCCCGGCGCCGCCAATCTCATTGCCGACGGGGGCTTCGAGCAGGACGCCGATGGTGACGGCAATCCCGACGGCTGGGAAATCGCCGAGCCGGTGGCGCTCGATGCGCAAGTCAAGCACGGCGGGCGACAATCCGCGCGCATTGACAGCGACTCGGACATCATCAACAACTTCAGCAAACTGTGGCTGGACCTCAAGCCGAACACGGCCTACACGCTGTCGGCGTGGATCAAGACCGAGGGCATTGGCGGGCAGGGGGCGCAGGTCTACCCCTACGGCTTTGAGGGCATGGTCGGCGGCGGATTCCTCGTCGCCACCGGCACGACCGACTGGCGGCGCTACAGCGTGACCTTCACCACTGGGGCCGGGACCCACGGGCGCATCAGCTTCCGCGTGTACGGCACGAAGGGCGCCGCCTGGTTCGACGACCTGGCGCTCGTCGAGGGCATGGAGAGCAGCGTCACCGTCTACGGGCGCAGCTTCGAGCAGGGCCTCGTACTGCTGCGGCCGTTCGCGGGCGGCTGGGGGGACGACACAGCGAAGGAGTTGCCCCTGCCGGCGCCGCTGCGCCCGCTGAGCGCTGACGGCGCCCCGGGAGAGCCGGTCACGAAGCTCTTGCTGCGCAGCGGCGAAGGAGCCGTGTTGCTGCGGTAGCGGGCATTGGTGGCACAGCCAGGTGGATTTTCGGTTAACAATGGCAAAGAAATACCAAAATACCAATTGACAGATGTCACCCGGACGCTTAATATGCTCATACATCCGGGACACTGTGATGGCCAACACCCCTCCGCCCCGGACAGTACCCCTGAGACAGAGAGAATGGAGAGGGAGGCCTACAATGCGCATCATTTCAGTAGTAATAGCAGGAGTCGTCTTGGCTGTGCTCTTGACCTCATGCAGCGTCAAGACCGGCACCGAGGCTGGCACCACCACCTCCGCACCGGCTGACACCCCCACGGCCACCGAAGCCGCCACACCGGCCGCCACGGAATCCGGCATCAAGGTGGTCAGTCTGGTCAGCGGCGACAAGTTCGACGAGGAATCCAAGGAGATCACCAGCGAGACGACGACCTTCAGCGTGGACACCCCTGAGATCTTCGTCAACGCGGGTATCACCGGTCTGCCGACCGGCGCGAAGATCACCGGGACCTTCACGGCCGTAGATGTGACACTGGCCGACGGGACCGCGCTCAAGGACAAGGAACTCAAGTCGGTTGACGTGACGGCGCCCGGCAGCGAAGCCACCGCGCGCTTCAGCTTCACCCCGCCCGAGCAGGGCTGGCCGGTGGGCTCGTACGTGGTGAAGGTCTCCGTTGACGGCCAGGAAGTCGACTCGGTTGAGTTGACGGTGGAGAAGTCCGGCTAGCGTTGCGCGGCCGGCGGGACCGACCGGGGCGGCGCCGGAGAGGCCGGGCCGCCCGAAAAAACAGCGTGAAATGAACCGCCTTTTCATGGTCAGTCTGGTGATCGTCGCCGTACTCGCCGCGGGAGCGGCCTGGTCGCTGGAGGAGGGTGATGACGCTCCGGCCCTCACCATCACCCCGGTCAACGTCGAGAATGCGGGAGCGACCAACGTCATTGAGGCCGCGGAGGGCACCATTGTCCTCGCCTTCATCAACGGCACCTAGATCGCGGGCGAACTGACAGATGAGTTGTCCGACCTCATCGCCGGCTTCAACAAGCTGCATGAGAACGGCGAAGTGTACGGCGTCATGGTGGTCGTCGGGGAATACACCCATGAGCAGATCGCGGCCTGGGTCCAGCACAACAACCTGACGGTCCCGACCGGCCTGAAGCAGCCGGATGACGAGGAACTCCAGAGCTGGGACCTGCCCGGCGACGCCGCGGCGATGCTCTACGTGATCTCCGGGGATGACACGGTGGGCGTGGAGACCAATGACCCGGCAAGGTTCGGCGAAGTGTTGCAGGGCGTCGCGGAGTAAGCCCGCCCCGCCCCGTTGAGCCAAGTCAGTGCTGAAAGCCACGAGGGGCTCACCGGCCGTGCGGCCGGTGAGCCCCTCGCTTCGCGCCGGCCGCCTGCCTTACGGGTTGAACCGGAAGATGTTCGTCACATCCGGCAGGTGGCTGCCGACTTCCTCGCTGATCTCCGTCATCCGCGCGAAGACCTCGGGTGCAATGTCACCCTCCAGCGCTGCCGCGTTGTCCTTGAGCTGCACGTCCTCCCGCGCCCCGACCAGTTCCGTCTTCACGAACGGCTGCGCCAGCACCCAGCGGATTGCCAGGTGCGTCAGCGACCGACCGCATTCGGCCGACAGGGTCTTGAGTTGCTCGACACCCTCGTAGACGTGCGGCCAGACCTCCGGGGCAAAGAAGACCGTGCTGCCGCGCTGGTCGCCCTCGCGGAACTGCGGCTCGCGCGGGAACTTGCCGGTGAGGATGCCCTGCGCGATCGAGCTGTACGTCACCACGGCGATGTCGTGCGCGACGCAGTAGGGGATGATCTCGCGCTCGGCCGGGCGCCAGAAGAGGTTGTAGCAGAGCTGGTGGGCGTCAATCTTGCCCACCTCGGAGACCTGCGCCATCTGCTCGGGGTTGAAGTTGCTGACCCCGATGGCCTTGAGCTTGCCCTGGGCCCGGGCCTGTTCGAGGCCCTCCATCACCGGCCGCAGGTCCTTGCCCGTGACCGGCCAGTGGATGTAGTACAGGTCCACCCAGTCGGTCTGCAGGCGCTCCAGGCTCGTGTCCAGTTGCTTGAGTGCGTGCGCGGCCGTCTGCTCGGAGGGGAAGAACTTGCTGGCAAGATAGACGTCCTCGCGCTTGCCCTGCAAGAACGCGCCGACGAGCGTCTCCGAGCGCCCGGCGCCGTAGCCGGAGGCGGTGTCGAAGTGGTTGAGGCCGGCCTCGTAGGCGGCCTGCATGGCGCGGTTGGAGTCGTCGTCTTCCTGCCCGCCCCACTGGGCCCCGCCGAACACCCAGCAGCCCAACCCCAGCGCGCACTGCTCCTTGTCGGACGGCTTGATGGTGATGACCGGCGGCTTGACTTGAACTGTCATGTGAAACCCTCGCCTTCTGGTGCAGCGAAATGTCGGGAGGTGCTTCGCCAAGGCCGGCGCCAATCCCTTTGCGGGGCCGGTGGCAGGCCAAGCCGCCGCCGGCGGCGAAGTCATGCCCGCGAGCAACGCTCTCATCTCACACTGCCAATCGAGGCCCCACGATGTACGAACTGCATCCCCCCAGTCTGGTCGTCCTGCAGGACGTGTTGGACGACCCCGCCATGAACGCCGTCTATGAGCGGATCAAGGCCGCCGTGCCGGCCGACACGCCGGTGCGCGTCGTGACCGACGACGAAGTGCCCGCCCTCGTGGTCGAGGAGGGCTGGCCCGCCAAGTGCGTGCGCATGGGCATGCCCCCGCCCCAGGAGGACCCAATCATCTTCGTTGGCCGCATGCGCTGGGACGGCAAGTGGCAGCAGTGGCAGGACTCGATCAAGCAGCACCAACCCGACGCGCCGCTGGGGATCTTGAACAAGCTGTATGGCTACGACGCGTTCAGTTGGGCGAGCTTCGCCGTGGACGCCGGCAAGTCGCCCCACGTGACAGGCATCTGCCGGCCGGCGTGGCGGCTGCACCTGACCTGGGGCTGCCCCCACAAGTGCTTCTACTGCGGGTGCACCGGCGTCATGACGGCGATGGCGAACCTCGACGAGTACCGCGTCAAGCTGGCCGAGATCGTCGCGAAGAACCCGTGGGAGCTGTGCTGGCTCTACGACGACGACGCCGAGGCGCTGGCGCTGGAGCCCGAATACGGCGGCATGAAGATGCTGGTGGAGTTCTTCGGCAGCACGCCGGACCGCTACCTGACCGTCCACACCAAGAGCGCGAACGTGGACTTCCTGGAGGACCTCGACCATCGCGGGCACACCATCATGACGTGGAGCCTCACCGGGCCGACGCAAAGCTCGCTCATGGAGGCCCAGAGCGGCACGACCGAAGAGCGCCTTGCGGCGGCGGCCAAGGTCATAGACTGGGGCTACACGGCGCGCTTCAAGTTCAAGCCCATCGTGCCGGTCGTGGGCTGGCGCGAGGAGTTGCAGGAGATGATCCGCCTCGTCTTCGAACGCGCCCGACCGGACAACATCACGCTCTTCACGCTGGCCTGGATGACCTACGCCGACCTCATCAAGCTGGCCGACACGAGCCTGATTGACCCGTGGGCCCTCGGCGAGGCCGAGAAGGCCGCCGAGGAGATGGCCGGCCAGTCCACGAAGCCCTTCCCGCACCATGTCCGCAAGGAGATTTACGAGTTCGCTCTTGCCGAGATCCGCAAGTACGACCAGGAGATCCCGGTGGCGCTGTCCACCGAGTCGCGGCCGATGTGGGAGGAGATGGGGCCGAAGCTGGGCCTGGACCCGACGAACTACGTCTGCGGCTGCGGCCCGCAGGTCACGCCGGGGCTGCGGAAGCTGCCGTGCAACCCGTGGCACGTGGCCGAGCCGGTGGGGTTGGCGGAAGGGTAGGCCGCTGTGGGACGGGGGCTTGTACCCCGCCCGGCATTGCACTGACCGAACGGATGGGCGGGGTACAAGCCCCCGCCCTACAACGGCCTCGTGAGAGCTGAGCGCCGTGAACCACGCCTCACAACCGGACGCACCCGCGGGCCCTCCCGAACGCCAGCGCCTCCACGTGTCCATCCAGGGCACGGTGCAGGGCGTCGGCTTCCGCCCGTTCGTCTACCGGCTGGCGACGACGCTGGGCCTGCCGGGCTGGGTGCTCAACTCCCTGCAGGGCGTGACCATCGAGGTCGAGGGCGACCCGGCGACGCTGGCGGCCTTCGTGCACGGGCTGGAGCATGACAAGCCGGCCCTCTCGACCATCCACAGCCTGCAGACCACGTATCTAGACCCGGTGGGCTTCACGGAGTTTGAGATCCGCCACAGCGACAGCGCGTCGGGCACCGCCGGGGCGCTCATTCTGCCGGACCTGGCGACCTGCCCGGACTGCCTGCGCGAGGTGCTCGACCCCGCCGACCGCCGCTTCCGCTATCCCTTCACCAACTGCACCAACTGCGGCCCGCGCTTCAGCATCATCCAGGGCCTGCCCTACGACCGCCCCAAGACCACCATGCGCGGGTTCGTGATGTGCGAGGCTTGCCGGCATGAGTACGAGGACCCGCTGGACCGCCGCTTCCACGCCCAGCCGAACGCCTGCCCGGTGTGCGGCCCGCACCTGGAGTTGTGGGAGCCGTTGGAGGGGCCGGCTGTTGGCCAGCCTACCGTTGCGACGCATGACGACGCCTTGCGCCTCGCGGAAGACGCCCTCCGCGACGGCCGGATCGTCGCCATGAAGGGCCTCGGGGGCTTCCACCTGCTCGTGGACGCGCGCGATGAGCAGGCCGTGCGGCGGCTGCGCGAACGCAAGCGGCGCGAAGAGAAGCCGCTGGCCCTGATGGTCCCCTCACTGGAGCAGGTGCGCGAGCGATGCGAGGTCGGCGAGACGGAGGAGCGGCTGCTGCTGTCGCCACAATGCCCGATCCTGCTGCTCAGGCACCGCGCGGGGACGGACGTCGCGCCCGCTGTCGCGCCGGGCAACCCGTATCTCGGCGTGATGCTGCCGTACACGCCGCTGCACCACCTGCTGCTGGGCGACCTGGGCTTCCCGCTTGTGGCCACGAGCGGGAACGTCACCGACGAGCCCATCTGCACCGACGAGCACGAGGCGCTGGCGCGGCTGCAGGGCATCGCCGACCTGTTCCTGGTCCACAACCGGCCCATCGCCCGGCACATGGACGACTCGGTGGTGCGCGTGGTCGGCGACCGGCCGATGATGATCCGGCGGGCGCGGGGGTATGCGCCGTTGCCGGTACGGCTGCCGCTGGAGGGGCCGGCTACTAGCCGGCCCGCCGTTGAGCTTGCCGACAGTCCTGGGCCGGCTGATAGCCGGCCCCTCCAACGGCACGGATCCATCCTCGCCGTCGGCGCCCACCTCAAGAACGCCACCGCCCTCGCCGTCGGCGACTCGGCGTTCGTGAGCCAGCACATCGGCGATCTGGAGACGGCGCCGGCGCTGGAGGCCTTCCGCCGCGTGGCGCGGGAACTGCCGGAACTCTATGGCGTGCAGCCCGAACTCGTGGCCTGCGACGAGCACCCGGACTATCTCTCGACCCAGCAGGCGCGGGCCAGCGGCTTGCCGGTCGTGGCCGTTCAGCACCACGCCGCCCACATCCTGTCGTGCATGGCCGAGAACGAGCTGGACGGGCCGGTGCTGGGCTGCTCGTGGGACGGCAGCGGGTACGGCGGCGACGGCACGATCTGGGGCGGCGAGGTGCTGCTGGTTGACGAGGCCATCCGCCGCGTGGCACACTTCCGGCACTTCTCGCTGCCGGGCGGCGACAAAGCGATCAAGGAGCCGCGCCGCTCGGCCCTGGGCGTCCTGTACGAGCTGTACGGCGAGGCCGCGCTGGACATGGACGTCGCGGCCGTGCAAGGCTTCAGCCCCCGGGAGTTGGGGCTGTTGCGGCAGATGCTCGCGAAGGGGCTCAACGCCCCGCGGACGTCCAGCGTGGGGCGGCTCTTCGATGCGGTGGCGTCCCTGACCGGCGTGCGGCAGCAGGTGAACTTCGAGGGCCAGGGCGCGATGGAGTTGGAGTTCCTGCTGGACGGGGTGGAGACGGAGGAAGTGTATCCGTTGGACCGCGGGCTTTCCAGCCCGCATGACCCGCGCGGGCTGGAAAGCCCGCGGTCCATTGACTGGCAACCGCTCGTCGAGGCGATCCTGGACGATGTCCGCGCCGGTGCAGCCGTGCCGGTCATCTCGGCGCGGTTCCACAATGCCCTGGCGCAGGTGGTCGTGGACCTCGCGCAGGGCCTCGGGCAGGAGCAGATCGCGCTGAGCGGCGGCTGCTTCCAGAACAAGTACTTGACCGAACGGGTCATCGCCCTGGCCCAGCGCGCGGGGCTGCGGCCCTACTGGCATCAGAATGTCCCGCCCAATGACGGCGGCATCGCTCTGGGCCAGCTCGTCTACGCCATCCGACACGCACCGTAGGCGGGTTCGTCCCGAACCCGCACAGGGAGCCCAATATGTGTCTGGCAGTGCCCGGTAAGATCATGGAGATGCAGGAGGGGCGCTTCGGCCACATGGCCAAAGTGAGCTTTGGCGGTGTGGTCAAGCAAGTCAGCCTCGCGTATGTGCCCGAGGCGAAGCTGGGGGACTACGTGATGGTCCATACCGGCTTTGCCATCAGCATTGTGGATGAGGCCGAGGCCGCCGAGGTGTGGGGCTACCTGGAGGAGATGGCGGCCCTGGCCGCCGAGGAGACGCCATGAGGTTCGTGACCGAATACCGCGACGCCGCGGCGTGCCGGAAGCTCGCCGAGGCCATCGCGCGCCTGGTGACGCGGCCCTGGACGCTCATGGAAGTCTGCGGCGGGCAGACGCACTCGATCATCAAGTTCGGGCTGGACCAGTTGCTGCCCGAGCAGGTGACGCTGGTGCACGGGCCGGGCTGCCCGGTGTGCGTGACGCCGCTGGAGATGATCGAGAAGTCCCTGGAGCTGGCCGCGCGCCCCGACGTGACGTTCTGCTCTTTCGGCGACATGCTGCGCGTGCCGGGCAAGAGCCAGGACCTGCTAGCGGTGAAGGCCGCCGGGGGCGATGTGCGGATCGTGTACTCCCCGCTGGATGCTGTGGCAGTAGCGCAGGAAGAGCCCGAGCGGGAGGTCGTGTTCTTCGCGGTGGGGTTCGAGACGACCGCGCCGGGCAACGCCATGGCCGTGTACCAGGCCAAAGAGATGGGCCTGACCAACTTCTCGATGCTCGTGTCGCACGTGCTGGTGCCGCCGGCGGTCGAGGCGCTGCTGTCGTCGCCCGACTGCCGCGTCCAGGGCTTCCTGGCCGCCGGGCACGTCTGCACCGTGATGGGCTACGGCGAGTACGAGCCGCTGGCGGCGAAGTACGGCGTGCCCATCGTCGTGACGGGCTTTGAGCCCGTGGACATCCTCCAGGGCGTCCACGCGTGCCTCAAGCAGCTTGAGGAGGGGCGGGCCGAGGTCGAGAACGCCTACGCGCGGTCCGTGCGCCACGAAGGCAACCTCCCCGCACAGGAACTCATCCGCGAGGTGTTCGAGGTGGTGCCGCGCAAGTGGCGGGGCCTGGGCGAAATCCCCCGCAGCGGCCTGAGCCTGCGCGAACCTTACGCCGCTCTCGACGCCGAGAAGCGCTTCGGCCTCACCGAGACGGAAATCCCCGAGCCGGAGGCGTGCCTGAGCGGGCTGGTGCTGCAAGGGCTCAAGCGCCCGCCGGAGTGCCCGGCGTTCGGCCAGGAATGCACGCCCGAGCACCCGCTGGGGGCGACGATGGTGTCATCGGAGGGCGCGTGTGCGGCGTACTACCGGTATCGGCATGTGGGGGGGGAGGCGCCAGTATGACCGACCTCGGCGATCTGCAGTGCCCCGTGCCCAAGGGCGACTACGACCGCGTGCTGATGGCCCATGGCGGCGGCGGGCGGCTGATGCAGCAACTGCTGGGCGACGTGTTCTTCCCGGCCTTCGACAATGAGTTGCTAGAGCGCCGCCATGACGCCGCCGTGTTCGCGCTGGAGCGCGGGCTTTCCAGCCCGCGTCTGGCCTTCACGACCGACAGCTACGTCATCCGGCCGCTGTTCTTCCCGGGCGGCAGCATCGGGCATCTGGCGGTGGACGGCACAGTCAATGATCTCGCCATGGCCGGCGCGCGGCCGCTGTATCTGAGCACCGGGTTCATCCTGGAGGAGGGCTTCCCGGTCGCGGACTTGCGGCGCGTCGTGCAGGACATGCACGACGCGGCCGACGCGGCGGGCGTCAGCATCGTCACCGGCGACACGAAGGTCGTCGAGCGCGGCCACGGCGACGGCGTCTACATCAACACCGCGGGCGTCGGCATCATCGAGCACGATCTGGTCATCGAGCCGGCGAGCGTGCGCCCCGGCGACGCCATCCTCATCAACGGTGACATCGCCCGGCACGGCATCGCCATCATGAGCGTGCGCGAGGGGCTGGAGTTCGAGAGCGCCATCGAGAGCGATTGCGCGCCGCTGGCCGATCTCGTCGGGCGGTTGATTGCCGAGGGGCTGGCCGTTCACTGCCTGCGCGACCTGACGCGCGGCGGGCTGGCCGCCGGGGTCATCGAGATCGCCCAGGCCTCCGGCCTGCAGGTGGAGCTACGGGAGACGGCGATCGCCGTGCGGGATGACGTGCTTGGGGCATGCGAGATTCTCGGCTTCGACCCGCTTTACGTGGCCAACGAGGGCCGCTTCGTCACGTTCGTGCCGGCCGAGCAGGCCGAGCGGGCGCTGGCGGTGCTGCGCGCCCATCCGGCCGGCGAGGGCGCTGCCATCATCGGCCAGGTCACCGCGGGTAGCCACCCCGGCTTGGTCACGATGCAGACGGTCACGGGGACTTCGCGGGTGGTGGACCTGCTCAGCGGCGAGCAGTTGCCAAGGATCTGCTGACGGCAACGGCTCGCGGGCTGGAAAGCCCGCGGTCCAACGACCGTCACCAGCGCGCCGGATGCGGCCCCCACAGGCGCGCGTAGTGGTCGCGGTACGGCACCAGTGCCCGGCGCGGCGGCGCCACGGCATCGAGCCGCGCGCGGTCGTCCTCCGTCAGCACCACCTCTCCGGCCGCGACGTTGTCCGCCAGTTGCTCGGGCGTCTTCGGGCCGATGATAACCGAGGCAATCCCCGGCTGCCCGGCGCACCAGGCCAGCGCCAGTTGCGTCATCGTGCAGTTCTTCTCCCCGGCCAGCGCCTCCATCGTGTCCAGCACGGCCACGACCTCGTCCGTCAAGCGCGCGTTGATGGCCTCCGCGCGGCTGGCGAAGCGCGAGTCCGCCGGCGGCGCGGCGCCCCGGCGGTACTTGCCCGACAGCAGACCCTCCGCCAGTGGCGAGTAGACGTTGAGGGCCAGCCCGTAGGTCTGGGCCATCGGCACCAACTCCACCTCCGCGGTGCGGTCGAGCAGGTGGTATGGCATCTGCTCGGAGATGAAGCGGTTGAGCCCCAGTTCTCGCGCGATCCAGAAGGACTCCACGTACTGCCAAGCGGCGTAGTTGCTGCCCCCAAGGTAGCGGACCTTGCCCGCGCGGACGAGGTCGTCCAGCGCCCTCAGTGTCTCGTCAAGCGGGATGTGCGGGAAGGGCAGGTGAATCTGGTAGAGGTCAATCCAATCGGTCCGCAGGCGGCGCAGGGAGCGCTCGCACTGCTCGATGATGTGGCGGCGGCTCGTGCCTTTGCCATTGGGAGGCGTGTCACGGTTGTACGAGCCGACCTTGGTCGCCACGATGACCTCGGCACGCCTGCCGTTGCGCGCCAGCGCCTCGCCGAGGACTTCCTCGCTGCGACCGTAGCTATTCGCGGTGTCCACGAAGTTGATCCCCACCTCCAGGGCGCGGTCCACGAGGTCGTACGCCACCGGGTCGGGGATCGCGCCGCCAAAGGGCGCACAACCCAGACAGCAGGCGCTGACTTCGACGCCGGTGCGGCCGAGACTGCGATAGGTCATCATTCGCTGCTCCATCAGCTGCCGAGGTTCGTAGAAGTACGGAAGCAAGGCCGTGAGCTAGTTGCGGGGTGTCGCGCCGGCCGTACCGGCGCGACGGGGGCCCCGCAGGGGATTGCCGACCCGTTGCGGGGCCCCCGTCCGACCCGATACGGCCGGGCCGGCCACCCCGCAACTAGCATGGCTACCCCCGCGACTGCCGCGACAAACCTGTCGTGCTGCTTACACA
>CAZZDO010000117.1:0-6437 GCA_964653205.1 uncultured Armatimonadia bacterium
TGCAGGAGTACCACCGGGACATGACGGGGCAGATGCGGATTGACGTGTAGGGGCTGAGGGGGGCGACGTGGGTTCCGGGCCCTTCAGGTGCGGCTGGGGCGGCCGCAGCTCCACAGGGCGGCCAGCAGCCACAGCGCCAGGAACGCGGTCCCGCCGCCGACCGCCCACCCGATCAGGTAGCGCTCTTCCCACAGGGGGGCATCCGCGATGATTCCCAGGATCGCCACAGCCAGCTTGCCGATCAGCCACACGGTCAGCAGGATGTAGGCCCCCCACGCCAGCACCCCCTTGATGTTGGCCAGCGACCGAGGCCCACAGACGGGGATGTACAGGGCCAGCACCAGGTTGGCGAACAGGCCAATGACCATCAGGTGCATCGAGAGGCTCACCAGTTCTGACGGCGCCGCCCCCATGGTCGCCGCGCTCCACGTCCCGATCAGGGCGATCACCAGGGCCGCCAGGATCATCATGATGGCGCCGGTGCCGAGCGCCGTGCGCGTCAGCATGCGCCGCGCGTTGTTGGTCGGCAGGAGCAGTAGTTCCGGGAGACGCAGGTCCATGAGCAGGCGGAGGACAGCGTAGGCGAAGGCGAAACCGGCCACGGTCAGCAGGAGCCGGCCCCAACTGAAGGGGTAGGGGAGCACCCAGGCCGCGCCCCCGCACCAGATCCCCACTGCGGCATTGTAGACGCGGAAGCTCGTGAGTACCATCGCCCGCGGGTGGGCGGTGCCCAGGAAGGGCGGCGCGATGGCCGCGGCCAGGGCGAGGCCGGTGTTGCCCACGAACCCGAACAGCATGGCGATGCGAATGGCCCCGTCGGAAGAGGCCACGAAGTCGTGCCGGCCGGTCGCCATGGCGCCCAGTGCGATGATGACCCGCACGCCGAGCACGATCAGCAGCCATACCGACCCGGCCTGGATACCCAGGTCGGTGGCCGTGGGGCGCAGGGTCCGGATGGTCATCCGCCAAACGACGATGGAGTACAGGATCCCAGCCACGAGGTACAAGCCCCAGACCACCGGCAGGATGGCGAGAGACGAGTAGCCGCTGTACAACAGGAAGAGATAGGCCGGCAGCCCCAGCGTCGCCAGCACCAGGAAGACCAGGCAGACCGAGGGGATGCGGCTGCCGTCCAGGGGCGCTTCCTTGAGGATCGGGAACAACCAGAAGACGAGTGCGAACACCACCGGCACGCACCAGCCCATCAGGATGAGCCAGCAGTGGGTCGTGAAGATGGGGTAATGGAGGTTGAGGAACCCGTCCGTCGCCGCGTCGTAGGCCGCAAACAGCCCGAGGGCCGGGCCCCCCACCAGGAGGTTCAGCAGGGCCCAGACACCATAACGGGAGGCCAGGACGCGGCCGGAGGTGAAATCTGACATCGCTGTTTTATCGTGTCCCGTGGCCGCTGGTTTGAAACCTGTTCCAGCATACCGCGCGACCGGCCGCCTGTCAAACGCGCGGGCCGGGCGGGACGCCGTGGAGAGGGCGCCATGTCCAAGCTGATCCGAAGCATTTACACCATGACTCCCGAGATCGTCGAGCTGTGTCGGGACCTCGTACGCCTCAACACTGTGAATCCCTACAGCGGCGATGCGGCGCCGGCCGGCGAGAAGGCCGGACAGGAGTTCCTCGCCCCCCGGCTGCGCGACCTGGGCGCACAAGTGCGCCTGCTGGAGTGTCCGCCGAACATCTACACCCGTACCGGACTCCTCGGTCCCCGCCAACGCGACTTTAGCGACCGGCCCAACCTGGTCGCCGTCTGGGACTTCGGCGGCGACGGCCCCACGGTCATCCTCAACGGCCACATGGACACGGTGGGGATTGACAACATGCCCGACGGCCTGGCGGCCGAGTTGCGCGATGGCTGCATCCACGGGCGGGGCACGAGCGACTGCAAGGGCGGCCTGACCGTTGCCGTCAGCGCGATCCGGGCGCTGCTGGCGGCGGACCTGAAGCTGCGCGGGAGGCTCATCTTCCAGAGCGTCGTGGACGAGGAGTGCAATGGCAGCGGGGCCGGGACGCTCACGTGCCTGGACGCGGGCTACACCGGTGATGTCGCCGTGTTCGTGGACGGCAACAACGGCACCCTCACCATGGGTTGCGGTGGCTGCCTGACGGCCGACGTGTTCATCGAGGGCCAGGAGGGCCACGCCGCCGCCGGCACGGGCGTGTCTGCGATTGAGAAGGCTCTGGTCGTGAAGAGGGGCATTGACGACTTCAGACAAGCGCGGGAAGCGGCCCGCGCGGCCAGCCGCGTCAACCTGGGCATCTTCCGCGCCGGCGTGCACCCCGCGGTTGTGCCCGGGACGGCCTACCTGTCACTGAACGCCGTGTATGCCTACGAGGAGGCCGCCGCGAGCCGGCAGGGCGGCGGGGCGTACGGCGGGCCGGCGATCCGGGCGCAGTTCGAGGAGATGATCCGGCAGGCCGAGGCTGGCGACGAGTGGCTGAGCGCCCGTCCTTCCCGGATCGAGTGGGTCAAGGACCTCATCCCGTACGACCAGTCCCCGGACGACCCGTGGGTGCGGGCCTTTGACCGGGCCTTCCGGGCGGCAGCCGAGCAGGAGCCGGCCTACGATAAGATGACGGCCTGGAGCGACGCGGCGCACCCGGCGGCGCTCTTTGGCATCCCCACCATCCTCTACGGCCCCGGCGTCGGCGGCACGGCCCATTCGTCCGCGGAGTACGTGCGCGTGGAGAATCTCGTCGCCTGCACGCAGGTGATCGCGACGTTCCTGGCGGAGGCGCTGGGCGCGGGCGAGTGAGGGCGACCGCGGCGAACGGGCGTCAGTCCCGGTCGGTGCGGAACGACTGGATGACCGGCAGGTGGTCGGAGACCAACTCCCGGTACCGCTCCTTGAACCAGAGGTCCTCACGGGGGACTCGCACCCCACCCAGGCGCAGGTCGGCGTAGCACTGCCGGGTCATGAACAGGTGGTCAATCGTCTTGCCCGAGACTGCGCGGGTCGGCGGCAGGGGCGCCACCAGCGCGAAGCACCACGCCAGCAGGGGGTCGGCGATGAGGGCCTTCAGGGGCGCTTCGTTGGGGGTGAGGTTCAGGTCGCCGCCGATGATCGCGTCGTCGTCCCGCCGCGGGCTCTGGCGCAGCGTTCCCCGCAGCCACCCCTGCAGCGTCTCCCCCTGCCGGGCCACCTGCTCGTCCTTGTTGGCCAGATGCACCACGAGATAGTCGAAGCTGAAAACCCCGCACTTGACCCACGCGTGCAGGCCCTGCCGCTGACCGCTGGTCACGGCCAGCGCCGTGACGGGCGGCTGAACCTGAACGGTGGCCACGTTGCTGTCCCACAGCAGCGCGCAGTGCTGGCTGGCGCCGTCTGCCACCACGGAGACGCGGTAGCCGGGCAGGTAGGGCATGAGCGGTGCGACGTCGGCCAGGCTCTGGATCTCCTGCAGACCGATGACGTCCAGGCCGTGCTTGCGGACCAGGTAGGCGATGGTCTTGAGGCCCTGGGCGTCGCGGGGGCCATACGTCGGCCCACCGTGGGTGTTTTCGGGGAAGCCTCGCTTAGCGTGGTTGAACCACTCCAGGTTCCAGGTGGCTACTTCGACGTGAGGAACCTCGGCGGGCAGCGGCAGGGTCGCGAGCAGGCTGAGGACGGTCAGGAATGTCCGACGCATGAGGTGATCCCCCTGCAGGGCTGGCTGCCCCCCAACAGACGGTTAGTGCGCCGCCGGCTTGCGCTTGGCCTGCTCGTCACGGAGCTGCTTGAGCAGCAGGTCCGCCTTCTCCGTCCAGGGGTTGCGGTAGTCGGGGTTGATGGCGCGGCGGGATAGGCGGCACTTGCCCGGGTCCTCGCCCGCCTCGCGGACCTTCTTTTTGACCTCGCCCTCATCGTCCAGCGGCCAGAAGCCCACCATCTTCCCGTCGCGCTCGACGAGGGTGCCATACTGCGGGTTCGCCAGGCCCCGGTCATCGTTCAGATAGGGCGGGATGGCGGCGAAGTCGAGCAGGATCTTCTCGGCCTGGTCCTCTTTGCCAGCCGCCAGTTGCGCCACCGCCATGTAGAAGTGAATCTCGAGCATCCGCCCGGTGTCCGGGCGGTTGTACTGGTAGGCCACGAGGTGGCGCAGCGCCATCACGGGGTCATCAGGGAGCGAGAGGATGATCAGGTCCAGTTCGGCATCGGCCCGGGCTCCGGCGGTGTTGTCCGGATCAAGCTCGATGGCCGTCTTCAGCAGTGGCCGCGCCTGCTCGGTCCGCCCCATCTCCATGTGCAGTCGCCCGAGGTTGGCGTGGAGTCGGGCATCCTGGGGCTGCTGGGCCAGGGCGCACTGCCACTCGATCAGCTTCGCCACCTGACCGAGGATGTGCAGGAAGACGTCCGGGGCGTAGAAGCCGTAGGTGCGGTAGTATTCGGTGCCGCGGCCGTCCAGAAACAGCAGGGCCGGCGCCGCCGCGAAGGCCGTGCGCCCCTCATCCTTCTCCTGCTGCTCGTTGTAGCGCGTGCCCACGCGATAGCGGTCGCAGAAGTCGCGGCTCTGGCGCGAATCGCCATTGAGGGCGAGCATCTCGTAGCCCTGGAGTGCCTGGACCACGGCGTCGTTGTGGAGGGTGTTCTCCTCCATCGCAACGCAGGCATCGTGGCCATTCCTGTAGACATACGCGAAGATGAACTTGCCGGACTGCTGCGCCGCGGCCTGCGCCGCCGCCCACGAGGTGTGGCGGTGCAGTTCCGCCCCCGTGGCCCCGGAGCAGCAGGCGGCGACAGCCGCGCCCAGGATGATGGCGGCCAGGTAACGTTGACGGGTCATGGTGGGGGTCTCTCCTGGAACGGACACAACGACCGAGCGTACGTAGCGTGTTCATTATATGGGACGAGGCCGTGCCTCACAAGGCGCGCGGCTCGGCGAGTGTCTCCGCAGTCGGCGTTTTTGCTTGACCGGCCTGACGGCGCATGCTATGATATTTCCCTGTCGGGGCGTGGCGCAGTTTGGCTAGCGCGCACGGTTCGGGACCGTGAGGTCGCCGGTTCAAGTCCGGCCGCCCCGACCATACATTAGACAACCCTGGGGCTCGGAAGAGCCCTTTTTTTGTGCGTGTAGTGGCGCGATTCATCGCGCCCGCAGGCCTCGGGGCGCAATGAATTGCGCCGCTACCCGCAGGAGCGTGCCGTCATTCCGGCGAAACAGGGGCCTCTCCGCCCACCCGAGGTGCTCGCTGATGTCCGCTGTGGTCAACCTGCTCCGCGATCTGGTCGCCATCCCCAGCATCAACCCCTGTGCCGGCCCCCTCGATGACACCCACGGGGAGGGCCGCGTCGTGGCGTTCGTGGGCGCGTGGCTGGCCGAGCGGAAGCTCGACTATGAGCTGCACGAGGTCCTCCCGGGGCGGCCCAACCTGATCGCGACGCTAAGCGGCCGCGGCGGCCCGTCGCTGGTCTTCGAAGCCCATACCGATACCGTCGAAGTGCTCAACATGACGATCGGGCCCTTCGCGCCGACACTGCGAGATGGGCGCGTGTACGGGCGCGGGGCGTGTGACTGCAAGGCCTCGCTGGCGGCGATGCTTGTCGCCCTGGAGCAGACCGCAGCCCAGGGCGCGCCGGCCGGGGATGTTACGCTGGTGGCAGCCTGCGACGAGGAGTTCCGCTACCGGGGCGTCAAGCACCTGGTGGACAGCGGCTTCCGGGCGGACGGCGGCGTCGTCGGCGAGCCGACCGACCTGCGGATCGTCATCGCTCACAAGGGCGCGCTGCGCGGGCAGATCGTGACCCACGGCAAAGCCGCCCACAGCAGCCAGCCCGACCAGGGCGAGAGCGCCATCTTCCACATGGCCCGCGTGCTGACGGCTCTCGAGCAGTATGGCGAGGAGTTGGCGCGGCGGCCGAAGCACCCGCTGCTGGGCGGGGCCACCGTCAGTGTCGGACTCATCACCGGCGGCAGCGCGCCGAACATCGTCCCCGACCGCTGCGAGATCTCCGTGGACCGCCGCGTGCTGCCCACCGAGGAACTGCCGGCGGTGGAGACGGAACTGCGCGACTGGCTCGCGCAGCACGCGCCGGTGCCGTGGGAGATGGAGGCCACGCTGTCGGACAATGGCATGGAGGGGAGCCCGGACAGCGCCATCGTCCGCCGCTGTGCCGAGGCGCTGGACGCGGTCGTGGGCGCGCACGAGATTGCGGGGGTGCAGTACGGGACAGATGCCAGCAAGCTCGCCCGCGCCGGCACGCCGTCGGTCGTGCTGGGGCCCGGGAACATCGGGCAGGCGCATACGGCGGTCGAGTGGATCGAGACGGCGCAAGTCGAGACGGCGGTGGAGGTGTATCGGCGCATCATGTCACTGTAGGGCGGGGAGTCTGTGGCGCGTCGGGGCACCAGGGGGGTAGAGCGGGCGTCTCGCCCGCTTCGGTGATCGTTGGCGGGCGAGACGCCCGCTCTACCCCCCCTGCCGGTGCGGGCGAGACGCCCGCTCTACC
>CAZZDO010000117.1:6537-13059 GCA_964653205.1 uncultured Armatimonadia bacterium
GGCGAGACGCCCGCTCTACCCCCCCTGCCGGTGCGGGCGAGACGCCCGCTCTACCCGCTCGGGCGGAAGAGGGTTCGCCGTGCCTGACGGCGAAGTAGCCCCGGCAACCATTGGAAGCACTCCCACGGGCGCGAGCCCGTCAGGGGTTCAAGGAGAGGAAGACACATGGCTGAGAAGGACCGCATCATCGTCGAAGTGAACGCCGGGCCGCACGACCGCAAGAACTGCTTCGTTTCGCACCTCCTGCTCTGTGACTGTGACTGTGAGGAGGGGCATGTTGTCGAGGAACTGGACGCCGACGGCAAGGCGGTCAAGCAGATCCCGGCCCAGTGCCAGAGCGATCTCTGCGGCTGCGGCGACGAGGAGTGCAGTTGCGGCTGCGAAGTCATCTGGATGGTGGACGAGTTGAAGGCGGGGGAGAGCAAGCGCTACGCCATCGGCGTCGGCAGCGCCCCGGCCGACAGCCTTGTCGAGATTGACCTGCAGGATGCCAAGCAGGCCGACATCAAGATCGGTGGCGAGCTGTTCACCAGCTACGTCTTCCAGGAGGGCATTGCGCGCCCGTTCTGCTACCCGGTCATGGGGCCCGAGGGCAAAATCATCGTGCGCGAGGTCAACATCCCCCAGAAGGAGGGCATTGACCACCCGCACCACACGGGCATCTGGGTCGCGCAGGGCCATGTGAACGACGGCGAGGACAACTGGAGCACCCTGAACGATCACGCCACGACCGTGACGCAGCAGGTGCTGGTGCTGGCCGAGGGCCCCGTGTTCGGCGAGATGTTGGCGGTCGGCGACTGGATGAGCGGCCGCCGCGGCGTGCAGAAGAAGATGCTCGAAGAGCACACCCGCATCCGCATCTACAACACCCCGGCGGGCGCCCGCATCATGGACTGGGAGATCACTTTCTTCGCGTCCGAGAAGGGCTTCTTCTTCGGCGACACCAAGGAAGCCGGCACGCTGTCGGTGCGCCTCAAGGAGAGCATGGAGGAGCGCAACACCGGCACCATCCGCAACTCCTTCGGCGCCGTCAGCGAGGCCGAGAACTGGGGCAAGCGGGCCGAATGGGTGGACTACTACGGCGACGTCGAGGGCGTGCAGATGGGCCTGGCGCTCATGGACCATCCGGACAACCACGGCTACCCGGCGCACTGGCATGTGCGCAGCTACGGGCTGTTCACCGTCAACCAGTGGGGCCTGCACGACTTCACCGGCGACCCGGGCGTGCGCGGCGACCTGGCGGTCAAGGAAGGCGACGCGCTGACCTTCAAGTTCCGCGTGTTCATCCACGCCGGCGACACCGACGCGGCGGACGTGTCGGGCCAGTACATGAACTTCATCTTCCCGCCGCAGGTGAAGGTGGTCGAGGCGTAGGCGGGTTCGTCCCCGAACCCGCAGGTGAGGAGAACTCCCGGGCCGGTAGCGCCACGCTGCCGGCCCGTTTGGTTCTGGCGCCGGCAGGACCGGCCGATCTTGCGCGCAAGGTGGGGATTGACAGGCATCGCGGCGTGTGTTATATAGAGAGCAGCTAAACAAAGAGTTTATATAAACAAACAGCCGTCGTAACACGGAGACCCAACATGGCCACGGAACTCACCTACGACGTTTGCCCCGAAACCGGCATTGGCTGCGTGCTCGTGCGTAAGGACGACGGCATGGCCAAGCTGGACCTAATGCCCGACGAGGCCGCTGACCTCAAGGCTCTGGCCGCCGCCGGTGACGTGGCCGGCATCCGGGCCCTGCTCACAAGCGTCAACGCGACGAAGGCCGCCGCTCTGGACGACGAACTGCTGAAGGCACTGATCGAGAATGCCCGCTGAAGAGAAGACCGCCCCGGCGTATGGCACGATGCTGCGGCCCGAGGAGGCCGAGCGGCAGTTGCGCGAGCACGGCGCCCGCATGACCGCCCAGCGCCGCGCGGTGCTCGACATCCTCGCGGGCAACCGCACCCATCCCACGGCCGAGGCGCTGGTCGCCGAGGTGCGCGAGCGGCTCGGGTGCGTCGCCCCCGCGACCATCTACAACACCCTCGAGACCCTGGCGAAGCTGGGCTTTGTGCGCCGCGTGGACGGCCTGGAACCGAAGGCTCATTTCGACCCGGACACCTCCGAGCACCAGCACGCGATCTGCGTGAAGTGCCAAACGGTATGGGACGTCGGCGAGGTGGACTTGCCGGCCGACATGCCCGACGGCTTCGCGGTGCTGAACACCGCCATTCAAGGAATCTGTGGGCGTTGCGCCCATCAGGGATAACCAATCAAGGGAGTGGAAGTCACCATGTCGGAAGAACTGCTGCAACTCGTGGATGAGAACAAGCTGGGGGTTGCCAAGGGCACCGGCTTCGAGAAGGACCTGAGCGACCAGTTCAAGGGCGAGTGCGCCGAGGTCGGCATCTACATCGCCATGGCGCGCCAGGCTGAGCGCGAGGGCTATGCCGAGGTTGCCGAGGCCATGAAGCGCGTGGCGTGGGAAGAGGCCCATCATGCGGCCGAATTCTGCGAACTGCTCGGTGGAGTGTCGGAGTCGACGAAGGAGAACCTGGAGCGGCTGGTCAAGGGCGAGTCCGGCGCCAACGCCTGCAAGCTGGACATCGCCAAGCGCAGCAAGGCCGACAATCAGGACGCCATCCACGACGCCATCCACGAGGCCTGCAAGGACGAGGCGCGGCATGCCTCGGGCTTCAATGGGCTGCTGAAGCGCTACTTCGGCGGGTAGCCCGAGAGCCAGCCCTGACCTGCAGCCGAACACTCACCGCCCCACGACCTCTGGTTGTGGGGCGATTTGCCTGGCCGGGGCGGCGCCAGAAGAGGGGCAGAGGTCACGCGGTTGCGGGTTGTTGCTCGATCTTGCGCCGGTGTTGAGGCATCCCGAGGCCAGCTTGAGCGGGAAAACGAACATGAGACATAGGTGGAGTCGTGCGAGTCAACTTTGGCCTGGTTGACTTCTGGATGTACGGGGACAGTGAGATGCGCATCAAGCTCAGGTTCGCGAAGCGCCGTCGAGGCTCCATCCTCGTCACCGCGATCGTGGCTCTGCTCGCGCTGCTGGGCTGTGCGGCCCTGACGGTAGACTACGGGGTCTACGCGATGTGCCGGCAGCAACTGCAGAATGCGGTGGATGCCGCGGCGTTGGCCGGGGCTTCGCGGCTACAGTACGGCATTGACATCGAGGGCGCCCGGACGGTCATCAACCAGACCGCGAACGCCAACAAGGTGCTGGGCACGTCCCTGCACCTGAACGCGGCCGACATCCAGGTTGGGGCGCTCGCGGACGATGGGCACAGCATCGTCCCGTGGTCCGCGGCCTTCACCAAGGCGGCTTGCCGGGTCACCGGCCGGCGCACGCTCGATTCCCCGGATGGCCCCGTCCCCTTCTTCTTTGCGCGCGTGTTCGGTATCCAGCATGCGCAGATCACGGCCAGTGCGGCGGCGGGCGTCGTCGTCTCCACCAACCCGCGGCGGCCGGTCGAGATCGCTGTCATCCAGGACGGCTCGGGATCGTTTAAGGACGAGTGGCCCGACGCCATCAATGCCGACTTTACGATGTTCGGCCTGATCAACGGCGTAGCGATGGCCGGCGACCGGCTCTCGTTCGTCGCCTTTGACAACGACCTGACCCGGTATGTGACTTACGAGTGGGTCTACTCCTATTACTACCGTCGCTGGATTCAGCAGGCCACCTACCATGACCTCAACAAGCACATGACGGACTTCGGCAGCGTCCGCACGTCGTTGCCCAGCGCATGGAGCACCTTCAAGACCACGTGTTTGGACCACACCCCCTCAGGCTACACCAACCCCGCCGTCGCCTTCCAATGGGTGAAGGACGACTATGCGAGCTACGGCGACCGCAATGCCCACCAGCAGTCCATCGTGCTGGTCAGTGACGGCATGCCGTACGCGAGCACATCCTACGAAACACAGCAGCGCCGCACGAACACTGTGACGAAGGTGAATGAACTCGCGGCCCTGGGGGTGCGCATCCACACGGTGACGTTGACGGCCGAGGCCGACGGCGCGCCGTACGGCAGCGGCGGCGCGGACTTCGCGTTCAATGAGTCGCTGGTGCGCAACGGCGGCGTGGCTTTCCGGCGGCTGACCCGGCGGCCCTGCGCGATGTGCTGATCGCCGTCGGCACCATCGAGGTTGGCTGTCCGAGCCTGTTCGAGTAACGACCGGGTATCCTCCCCTGGAACGACCGGGGCCCAGTCATCTGACTGGGCCCCGGTTCCGTGTCTGGGGCAGTGTTAGTCTCGCCTGAAATGGCTCGCGATGGTAGTCGTTCCTCGCGATGCCGGCTGCGCGGCGTCGCCCGGACCGGCGTCGGAGAGTGGCCTGGGGGCCCCGGGAGGTCAGGGCTGGCGCGGGCCGGGGGGCTGGTTCTTCAGCGAGTCCTCGCTGAACTTGAACCCGGCGCGCACGCGGGCGAGGCGACGGAAGAAGATCACCAGCAGCGTCAGCGGCACGCCGTAGTAGATGAGCAGGTGGTACCACAGTGGGTCAA
Organism: uncultured Armatimonadia bacterium; assembly: GCA_964653205.1. Taxonomy (GTDB): domain Bacteria; phylum Armatimonadota; class Zipacnadia; order Zipacnadales; family UBA11051; genus JAJFUB01. The sequence continues at coordinate 11,041 of CAZZDO010000117.1, forward strand.
AGCCCAGGAAGATGCGCGGCCACCACGCCACGATGCAGACGAGGATGATGATCCACTCGGTGAGTTCGGTGCGGTGCATGAACGCTCCTCAGATCCCGGCTTCGCCACTGGGCTCGAGCTGCTTGATGGAGGCGATGCTTTCATGGATGGTCAGCCGCAGGCAGTCGTCCAGCGGCATGTCATCCAGGTCGCCGGTGTGTGTGGCGAGGCTGGGCTCGATGTCCACGATCTGCCCCTTCTCATCCTGCTGGGGCTCCAGGGCCACCGGTGATCCAAAGCGCTGGCGGAAGGCCTCCAGCCGGCGCGCGAGGGCGGTCGCGTCCGGCCCCAGGCCCTGCACGGGCTCCAGATTGAGCGTAGGGCGGTTACGGCGCACAGTGTCCAGCCACGTGTCGCGCGTCGGGGCGTCGAGGTAGCCCTGGGCGATGAGCGCGTTCTCCACGTGGTGCCGCAAGTCCGAGCAGCAGTTGCCCCGCTCCCAGAAGGTCATCTCCTGGCGAATGGCCTTGAGCATGCGCTCCAGCAGTTCGTCGAGGCTGAAGTACGCATCGGGCGTCTCGGGGCCGTCGTCGCCCTCCGTCGTCTTGCCCCGCAGGCGGTTCTTGAGGCTCAGTTCAAAGGCTACGCCCAGGCTTTCGTTGAGGGGCGAGGGCACGAGCGGCCGCTCCAGCCGGAACTGCAGCTCCCACTGCTTGTGGGGATAGGGGGGCATGAAGGTCGGGTCGCGGCGGACGAAGCGCCACGTCAGGGCGCCCTCGCTGATGAGATCAGCGAGGAGCGCGTACAGCAGTTGCCGGGCGAAGTCGTCGGTATCCAGTTCGTCCTGAGTCTGGCAGGCATAGGCGCGGTCGCGGGGGACGGCGCCCAGTGGCCGCCGGGGGACGGGCTTGACGAAATCGTGGGCGAACAGGTAGACGAGGCCGTCGGCGCGGACCGGGTCTTCGGCCGAGGGCGGGGCCAGGCGCGTCTCGGGCGTCTGTTCGGCCATCTCGCTCAGGCGGCGCTGCGCCCCGCGCAGAGCGCGGAAGATGACCACGAACAGCCAGGCCCCCACGGCGGCCAGCACTACGGCGATGGCAATCTGCATGGTGTCTACGGGGCGGGCCACAGGAGGGGCGTGTCGGCGCCTTGCCGTCCCCAATCCCTGATCCCCAATCCCCAATCCCTATCCTTCAGCATAGGCATATGCGACGTGATTGTGGATCGACTCGAAGCTCTCGCACTCCACCGAGAACCAGGTGACCCCCTCGAGGCCGCGCAGCGCCAGAACCGTGTCGCGGACGACGTCCTCGACGAACTTGGGGTTGGCGAAGGCGGCTTCGGTGACGAACTTCTCATCGGCGCGCTTGAGCACCGGGTAGATCTCGCAACTGCCCTGCTTCTCGAGCAGGGGGATGAGGTCTTCGAGCCAGATGATGAGCCGCGGCCGGGTCCGCAACTGGACCCTCAGGGAGGCGCGCTGGCTGTGGGCGCCCTGGTCGGAGATCTCCAGCGAGCACGGGCAGACCGTCATGACGGGCACCGTCACACCCAGGGTGAAGGTGTAGTCGTCGTCCGCCAGTTCGGCCCGGAAGCGGCACTCGTAGTCCATCTGGCAGGGCTCGCCGGTGGCCGGCGCGCGCTTGTCCAGGAAGTAGCGGAACGACAGCGACACCTGCGCCGCCGGGGCGTCGAACGCCGCCGCGATCTCCCGCACCATCTGCTCCATCTGGATGGTGGTGACGGCCTTCTTGCTCCATTGCAGCAGGATCTGCAGGAAGCGGCTCATGTGGGTGCCGCGCTCGGAATGCGGCAGTTGCACCCCGGCGTCCACCTCGGCCAGGATGTGCGCCAGCCGCCCGCCCTGCTCGTGGATCATGATGGGCAGGTGGAGCTGACGAATCCCGACCCGGTCTATCCGGATGCCGCGCTGATCGCCTTCGGAAGCGATGTCTCGCATGGTCTTTCCCACGGGCAGTGACGGTTGCGGAAGGCATTGTACACGCCAATGCCCCCCCCGTAAAGGAGGGGCCTGCGGGG
>CAZZDO010000118.1:0-13052 GCA_964653205.1 uncultured Armatimonadia bacterium
GGTGTCCGCCGCAGGCGGACGGGGCCCCGCCCGCTACGCGGGCACCCCACGACTCATTTCTTCTGGGAGTAGCGATGACCGGCAAGCAACGCATGCTGCAGACGCTACGCTTCGAGCAGCCCGACCGACCGCCACACTTCGAGGTCATGTTCGAACTCGAGTATGAGGCCTTCGGACTGCGCTTCCCGGATCGCAACAGTTGGGCGGGCATCTCGCGCGTCGAGAAGGACGCCAAGATCGCGCAGTGCATGGCCATCTACGAGAAGATCGTCGAGCGCTACCGGTGGGACGCGCTCGCGGTCTTCTGGCCGTGGAGCGATGCCGACGGTGTCGTCGCCGCGAAGCGCACCTTCGGCGAAGACATCCTCATCGGGACAGTCGTGGGCGGGACGACACTGGCCATCGAGAACGTCAGCGACTGGATGGAGTTCGCGGCCGACCTGATGGAGCATCCCGAGGTCCTGCACGCCGAGGCCCGGCAACGCACCGACACCGCCATTGCGCAGTTCAACCTCCTCGCTGAGGCGGAGCCGGACTTCATCCACGTCGTCAACGACATCGCGTTCAATGCCGGGCCGTTCATCGCGCCCGACCAGGTCCGCGAGTTCATCATCCCGTATCTCGCCGAGCAGGTCGCCCACCTCCGCTCGCTGGGGATCATCCCGTTCATCCACACCGACGGGAACATCATGCCCTTCCTGGACGACTACCTCGGCACGGGCGCGGCGTGCTACCAGTCGGTGGACCCGCAGGCGGGCATGGACCTCGCCGAGGTCAAGCGCCGCGCGGACGGGAAGATGGCGCTGATGGGCAACGTGCAGTGCAGCCTGTTGCAGGACGGCCCGTTGGAGGCCATCCGCGAGTCGGCGCTGTACTGCCTGCGGCACGGCGCGCCCGGCGGCGGCTACATCTTCGGCACCTCCAACACGATCTTCCCGGGCATGCCGCTTCAGCACTACGAGTACATGCTCGAGGTGTATCGGGAGTTCTGCGAGGGCGACGGCGGAGGGGCCGAATGCGCCGGAGTCTGTTAGCCGGCGCATCCGGCCCCCGGGCGCGGCCCTGGGCCGGATACCGGCGATGCGGCTGCCGGTATTCGGCCCCTCCACGCCGACCCCTCCGAGCCGTCCCTACCTCGACCAGGAGGCTACCCATGACCCGCCTGCTGCTCATCCTCTCCGTCCTCGTCGTCCTCCCCTGTCTCGCCTCGCCCTGGGACGAGTACGCGCCCTTTGCCACATCCCTGCCCGCCCTCGACCCGACGCCGTCGGGCGACGGCCACATGGGGATCATCGAGAGCGGCAGGCCGGTGCAGTTCCGCTTCCCTGTCCCCACCGAGGCGGTCGCGGCCTACCGCGCTAGCCTCTCCAGCGTCGTGGCCTACACGGGCAAGGGGCAGTCGTATCAGCTTGTCATCCGCGCCGACAAGTTCGACGGTCCCGTCGTCTACGAGGGCCCCGTCATCCAGGACGGCGACGCGTGGAATGCGACCAACCGCGACCCCATAGACCTCACCGCCGCGCTCAAGCCCGAGCACCGACAGCAGGGGTACGTTGACCTCTACATCACCGGGATCGTGACCGGCGACGGCTGGACGGTCTACAAGAGCAACCCCGGCCGGCCCATCGTCGCGCAGGCGGTCGTGCTCACGCCGGAGATGGAGAAGCAGATCGAGTCGGCGCGGCAGATGGCCGCGCGGGGCGTCGCGATCGTCCCCCAGCCACAGCAGTGCGAATTGCGCGAAGGGGACATCACGCTGTCCGGCTTCGCCACCGAGGCGAAGACAGCCGGGGAGAGGTTCCTGCGCGCCGAGGTGAACGACCGCGTCAAGGAGGTGGGCCTGCCGGAACTCAAGCAGGACAGCAAGGCCGGGCGCATCTGGCTCTGCCGCGCCGATGATAAGGTGGCCGTGACTGGCCTGCGCAAGATTGGCTTCGCAGCCAAGCCGTCAGGCCACGCGCAGGGCTACACGCTGGAAGTCGGCAAGGCCGGGGTGGCGGTCGTGGGGGATGATGGGGAGGGGCTGTTCTACGGCGTGCAGACGCTGCGGCAACTCATGCGCGTAGGTGCGCCGGTCCCCGGCGCACAGGGCGGGGTACGAGCCCCCGCCCTACAGGTCCCCGCCCTGCGGATCACCGATTGGCCCGACTACCCGCTGCGCGGGTGGCAGTATGACATCGCGCGCGGGCAGACCATCAACCTCGACTTCTGCCAGCGCCTCGTGCGTGAGTCCGCCCGCCACAAGATGAACTGCATCATGCTCTACATGGAGGGGGACTTCATTTTCGAGAAGTACCCCTTCGTCGGCCGCGAAGGGACCTTCGACAAGCAGAAGGGCCTCGCCCTCGATGCCTACGCCGCGCAGTATCACCTGCAGCTCATCCCGCAGTACGAGGCCCTCGGCCACGCCTCGGCCACGCTGCAGCATGAAGAGATGAAGGACCTGCGCGAGAACGGCAACTCGTGGGTCTACTGCACCAGCGAGCCGAAGACGTGGGAGTTCCTCGACGACGTCTTCGGTGAACTCGCCGCGGCCTTCCCGCACTGCACGTACTTCCACGTCGGGGCCGACGAGTTCGAGGGCGGGTTTGCGCTCTGCCCGCGCTGCAAGCCCAAGGGCGTCGGCCCGTGCTATGTCGAGCACATGACGAAGCTGAACAACATCTGCAAGAAGTACGGGCGCAAGATGCTCTTCTGGCCCTCGCATCATGCCGACCGCGACGAGATCTCGTACCTGTCGCTCAAGTACGCCAAAGACATGCCCAAGGACTGCATCCCCACCGAGTGGATCTACCACGGCCCGGCGAGCTATCCCGAGATTGCGCAATATCAGCAGGCGGGCTACGAGGATGTCATCGTCAGCCCGGCGGTCGTGGACTACTCGGTCATCTGGCCGGACTATCCGACAACCTTCCGGGGGATCAAGGGGTTCTACGAGGCGGGGCGTGGAGGGGCCGCGCTTCAGCCGGCCCAGGGCGGGGCGGGCGAGGACGCCCGCTCTACCCCCAAGCCGTGCGGCGGCGCCATCTGCACGACGTGGGAACTCATGTTCGGCGGGCTGTACGAGAATAGCTGGTATGGGCTCATGTACGCCGCCGAATGCGGCTGGTCGTTGGGCCGCACCAGCAAGGGCGACTACGACCGGCGCTTTGCGGCCGACTGGCTCGGGATCACCGACCCCAGTGCGGCCGACCTCATCGTCAAGGGCCTCTACACGCCCATCCCGACGACCGGCGAGGCCGCCTTCTGGCGCAACGGGACGGCGGTGCAGAAGCTCCTATGGTGCCAGCCGCAAGACTTCCGGCGCGTCTACATGCAGCGCGAGCCGGTCTACCTGCAGAAGGCCCCGGCCCTGGCCGAGGCATGCAAGGCGTGGGGCGAGGCGATACAGACATTGACGAAGCAGGCGAGGACTAACCGGAGCACGCTGCAGTTCGCGCAGCTGGGGAGGGACATGTACGCCCTCGTGGCGGCCAAGCTGACCACCTTCGACCAGGCGGCGACGGCGTATGGCGAGGCGCAGAAGGCTCTCGCCGAAGGCGATGCCAAAGCCGCCGGTGACAGGCTGCAGGCCGTCGCTGACGACCTCCGCGCCCTGCAGGCCGGTGTGGACGCACTCAAGCCCGGCTTCCAGTACGCCGTGGACAACATGGGCGCGTACCAGGGCGACCTCGCGAATCTGACGAAGCAATCGGAGAACCTCAAGGCGATGGCGGCCAAGCTGGACGACCTGAAGGCGCAGGTCGCCGCCGGCACGCTCCAGGAGCTGCCGCCCGCCGCCACCCTCGGCCTCGACAACCGCCAGATCACCCGCATCGCGACGTGGGACCCCTCGCAGATGTCCGAGCAGGACAAGGAGATCCGCTACGACCTCACGGCCTTCATCAAGGCCGCCGGGACGTACCGCCTGGAGTGGAGTTACACGCGCGGGGCGCATGCGCTGACCATGCGGGACAACCAACTCCTCGCCAATGGCCAGGTCGTGGCCGACGACAAGCATCGGGGGCACACCGGGGCAAGCCATGGCGGCAACATTTTTGTGCTGAAGCTGCCGGAATACGACGCGAACGCGAAGTATGAGTTGGTCGCAACGATCGCGTCCAAGGGCGGGACGGACTCACACGGCGAGATCTGGATGTCGGCGGACTGAGGTGACAGCATGTTCCTGGACATCCACGGCCACACGATGCGCTTTCGCGACCCGCGCCATCGGACGCTGACCAAGCTGCTGCCCCCCGAAGAGCTGATCGCCCAGTGGCCCACGTGGGACATTGACCGGGCGGTGCTGTTGCCGCTGGTGCATCACGAGGCCGGGCTGCCGATGCAGAGCAATGAGGACATCCTCGATGTCTGCACCGACTTTCCGGGCAAGTTCATTCCCTTCTGCAACCTCGACCCGCGCTACCACCACAACACGCCCGAGGCCGACTTCACGCCGGTGCTCGAGCACTACCGGGCCATGGGGTGCAAGGGCATCGGCGAGATGTGCGCGAGCCTGTGGTGGGATGACCCGCGGATGCTCAACATGCTGGGCCACATCGAGAAGTCCGGCCTGCCGCTGCTGTTCCATGTCGGCCAGGAGACCGGCACGTATGGGGTCGTGGATGACTTCCGCCTGTCGAAGCTGGAGATGGTGCTGGCGCGCTTCCCGAAGCTGCAGTTCATCGGCCACTCGATGGCCATCTGGTCGGCGATCAGCGGCGACTGCAGCGTGGAGAACTGGCTGGGCTACCCGACCGGGCCCGTGACGCCCGGGGGGAGGCTCGTCGAGTTGCTGCGGCGTTATGACAACCTATGGTGCGACATCTCCGCGGGCAGTGGCAACAACGGCCTCACGCGCGACCCGGGGTTCGGCCACGGGTTCATGGAGGAGTTCCAGGACCGCATTCTGTGGGGCAGTGACCTGTGCTGGCCGGGGCAGGAGGTCCCGCAGACCGCAACGCTCAAGAACGCCCTGGCCGGCGGGAATATCAGCCGGCAGGTCTTCGACAAGATCGCCCGCGGGAACGCGATGGAGCTGTTGGGCCTGTAGATCAGAGGGGGTGAGGTGGCGGCGATGACTGGACTGACTGGACTGCTGATGACGACCGCACTGCTGGGGTTGGGGCAGACGCCCGAGCCCGTCTTCGAGAAGCTCGGGCCGCCGGTGATGGTGCGCGAGCTGTTCATCAACGCCGTCACCCACGGCCCGGACGGCGTGGACGTGGCCTGGGGGCTGCTCAACGTCAAGGGGCGCAGTCACCTCGCCCTCGTCGGCGTGCGCTTGGACACGGGCAAGACGATCCTCCACGATCTGAGCCAGTACGGGTCGAGCAGCAGTTGCGTCTTCGGCGGCGCGGATGGGAACGTCTACGCGTACTGCGGCAACCCCGCCCATTTCTTCCGCATGGAAGCGGCCACGGGCAAGCTGGTGGACCTCGGCGTCCCCGTGGCCAAGTCCAACTACTTCAACGGTGAGTTCATCGCCGGGGACGGCAAGGCCTACATCGGCACGTACCCGACGACGGCCCTGGCCTGGGTGGACACGAACACGGGGGAGATTGGCAGTCTCGGGCGCGTGTCGGACGACGCGAAGGAGTGCTACGCCCTCTCCACCGCCGTGGCCGACGATGGCATGATCTACGCCGCGGCCGGCTTGCACCATCCCGAGCTGTGGGCGCTGGACCCCAGGACCGGGCAGAAGCGGCAACTCCTGCCAGAGAAGTTCGCCACGCTGCAGGGCACGCCGCAGGTGTGGCGGGCGGCCGATGGACAGGTCTACGCCTACTCCAATGGCGTCTCGTTCCGGTGCCAGCCGGACGCGGTCGAGCAGATGGCGTCTCCGCCCAAGGCGGTGCCCAACCCGCGTCCGAGGTCGGGGCCGTGGAGTGTGGGCCATATTGGCGGAGACGGCGCCCTGACGCTGACCAATGCCGAGACCGGGGAGAAGAAGTCGCTGGCGACGGACTATGCGGGGCGGCCGGCGGCCATCTTCTGCGTGGCCTGCGAGCGCGAGGGCCGTATCTACGGCTCGACCCTCCTGCCCGGCAACATGTTCAGCATTGACGCGAAGGCCGGCAAGCTCACCGACCTGGGCGTCATCACCACCGGGCCGCTGGAGGCCTACGACGCGATCAGCTTGCCGCAGGGCGTCTTCATCGGCACGTACATGGGCTGCCACGTTGACCTGTACCTCCCCGACCAGCCGCTGAAGAAGGGCGAGAACCCCAAGTACCTGGGCCACGCGGAGCGCCAGGAGCGGCCGATGCAGTGGTGCGTCGGCCCGGAGGGGATGCTCTACACGGGCACCGTCCCGGCCAAGGGACGCCTGGGCGGGGCGATCATGCAGGTGGACCCCGCCAAGCTCACCATCCGCCAGTTCGACAACGTCATTCCCAACCAGAGCATCATGTACCTGGAGGCGCTGCCGGGCACGGACCTGCTCTTTGGCACGTCCAGCGTCGGGGGAGGCTCCAGCGCCATCCCCACGGAGAAGGAAGCCGTCTGCTTCCTGTGGGACTGCCGGGCCGAGCAGGTCGTCTGGCAGGGCCAGCCCCTGCCGGGCACGACGAGCTACGGCCGCGCCATACGCGCCGCCAACGGCCTGCTCTACGGCGTGGCGGGCGGCAAGTTCTTTGTCTTTGACGCAGCGAAGCGGGAGACGGTAGCCACGGGCGACCTGCCGGTGGGCGGGCTCGCGTTCCCGTCGCTGCACGATACACCCGTGGGGCCGCAGGGCCTGATCGTCGGCGTGGGCGGCGGGGCGATCGTGGCGCTCGATCCCGCTACCAATGCCGCCCGGGTGCTGGCGCAGCACCCTTCGCTCAGCAGCGTCATGGGCTTCATGGTGGACAGCACGGGCACGCTGTACTACGGGTCCGGCACGGACCTGTGGCGAGTGAAGTTGCCGCTGTAGGGGCGCAATTCATTGCGCCCGGCGCGATGAATCGCGCCGCTACAAGGAGACACATCATGTTCATTGACATCCACACCCACACCATCCGCCTGTACGACGAGCGCCAGCGCGCCATCTGCCGCTGGACCGACCCCGAGGAACTCCTGTCCATGTGGGACGAACTCGGCATCGCCAGGGGCGTCGTGCTGCCGCTGGTGCACCACGAGATCGGCGAGATTCTCCAGACCAACGAGAACGTGCTGGACATCTACAACCAGTACCCGGACCGCATCATCCCCTTCTGCAACTTCGATGTGCGGTACTGGTACAACAGCTCCAATACCGACTTCTCCAAGGCCCTCGAGCACTATAAGTCGCTGGGCTGCAAGGGCGTGGGCGAGTACGTCTCCAACGTCCCGTGGGACGACCCGCGCAGCCTGAACCTGCTGGGGCACATTGAGGCCGCCGAACTGCCGGTGCTCTTCCATGTCGCCAGCGCCGACCGCGGCATGTACGGCCTCGTGGACGAACTGGGCTTGCCCAAGCTCGAGCACGTCCTCAAGGTCTTCCCGAAGCTGCAGTTCATCGGTCACTCCATGGCCTTCTGGAGCGCGATCAGCGGAGACGCGAACGAGGCGAACTGGATGGGTTACCCGACCGGCCCGGTGACCGAGGGCGGCGCCCTGCCGCGGCTCATGCGCCAGTATGACAACCTCTGGGCCGACATCTCGGCCGGCAGCGGCAACAACGGGATCACCCGCGACTTCGACTTCGGCTGCAAGTTCATGGAGGAGTTCCAGGACCGCGTGCTGTTCGGCACCGACATCTGCCAGTGCCCCCAGAAGGTCGAGCAGGTCGAGACCATGAACCGCGCCCTGGCCGAGGGCAAGATCAGCCAGGAAGCCTACGAGAAGATCACGCACCTGAATGCGGAGAAGTTGCTGGGGGTGTGAACGGCGGGGCTCGGGATTCGGGACTCGGGAACGGCGGGGGCCGTTGTAACGGCGCAATTCATTGCGCCCACGGCGCGATGAATCGCGCCGCTACGGGAGGCGACGACCATCAAGACCAAAGTCGGCGTCATGGGCTCGGCGGGCGGGCGGATTGACGAGGCGGCGCGCGCGCTGTGCCGCGAACTCGGCCGCCAGATCGCCGGGCACAACTGCATCATCATCACCGGCGCGTGCCCCGGCCTGCCTCAGGAGGCCGTGCTGGGGGCCAAGGAGGTCGGCGTCCTCGCGCTGGGCATTTCCCCGGCCCTGTGCCTGCAGGAGCACATTGACCACTACCACTCCCCCTACGAGGAGTACGACGCGCTCATCTTCACCGGCTCGGGGCTCATGGGCCGGGAGATTGAGGCCATCCGCACCTGCGACATCGTCTGCATCGTGGGCGGGCGGTCGGGGACGCTCGGTGAGTTCGCCATCGCCTACGACGAGGGCAAGCTCATCGCCGTGCTCCAGGGCACCGGCGGCATCGCCGAGCACATTGGTGACATCGTGGCGATCATCGCCAAGCAGACGGACGCGGAAGTGGTCTACAGCCGCGACCCCGAAGAGCTGATCGAGACCGCGATCCAGAAGCACTACGAGCGCGTCCGCCGCGGCGTGGCGTACCAGTTGCGGGTGGTGGACGGGTAGGCTGTCATTCTTCCCCTCAGCGCCAGAACACGATAGGATGTCCGCATGAAACTGACCTTCCTCGGCGCCGCGCGCACTGTCACCGGCTCCCACTACCTGCTGGAGGCCGCCGGCCAGCGCATCCTCATTGACGCCGGCATGCACCAGGGCCCTGAGCACATGCGCCAGCAGGGGCGGCCCGACTTCCGCCTGGACTACCACCAGATGGACCTGGTGCTGCTGACCCATGCCCACATTGACCACTCGGGCAATCTCCCCCTGATCGCGCGCCTGGGGTTCAAGGGGCCGGTCTACACGACCTTGGCCACGGCCGACCTGTGCGAGGTGATGCTGCCCGACAGCGCCCACATCCAGGAGGAGGACTGGCGGCATGACTTCAAGCGCTGGACGCGGCAGGGGCGCCAGGGCCCGCCGCCCGCGCCCCTCTACCAGATGGAGGACGTCGAGGCCGTCCTGAAGCTGTTCCGGCCCGTGCAGTACGACGAGACGGTGGAGGTGGCGCCCGGCATCAAGGCCCGCTGGCGCGACGCCGGGCACATCCTGGGGGCGGCCGGCATTGAGTTGTGGGTGGAGGAGAACGGGCAGACGACCAAGCTCGTCTTCTCCGGCGACATCGGCCACGTCAACCGGCCGCTGCTGCGCGACCCGACGCTCTACGACGAGGCGGACTTCGTCGTCATGGAGTCCACCTACGGCAACCGGCGGCACGAGCCGGTGACGACGCAGCAGGACACCTTGCGCGATATCCTGCGCTATGCCGACCGCAACCGGAGCCATGTCATCGTTCCCTCCTTCGCGGTGGGGCGCACGCAGGAGCTGCTCTATGCGCTCAACCAGATCATCGAGCACAAGCTCGCCCCGCGCATTCCCGTGTTCGTGGACAGCCCGCTGGCCATCAGCGCCACGGAGATCTCCCAGCGCCACCCGGAGTGCTTCGATGACGAGACGCGGGCGCTGCTCGCGCAGGGCGACGACCCGATGGACTTCCCGGGCCTGACGCTCACGCACACCGTGGCCCAGAGCAAGGCCATCAACCAGATGAAGGGGCCGCTGATGATCATTGCTTCGAGCGGCATGTGCACCGGCGGCCGCATCCGCCACCACCTCCAGAACCACCTCGACCACGGCAAGGACATCCTCTTGTTTGTCGGCTACCAGGCGGCGGGGACGCTGGGGCGCTACATCCGGGATGGCAACCCGCAGGTGAAGCTGTTCGGGGAGAAGGTGCGGGTGCGGGCGCGGGTGCGGTCCCTGTCGGCGTTCTCGGCCCATGCGGATGCGGACGGTCTGCTGGCGTGGCTCAAGTGCATCCAGGGCCCCCGGGCGGTGTTCATCACGCACGGTGAGGAGGAGGCGGCGCTCGACTTCGCGGCGCTGTCCCATCGCGAGTTGGGCGCGCCGACACTCGTGCCGGAATTCGGCGAGACCTTCGACCTGTCGTCGCCGGGGGACATCAAGCAGAGCCTGGCCGGCATGACGGAGGTCTGGCAGCGCCCGGCGGAGGTCAGGGAGTCCGACACCCGCGAGAACGAGGGCGAACTGGCCTGACGGCATGGCCGCGGATCGAGGGAGATGGGTGATGAAGCCGCGTGATGCCGGTTCGGCTGGTATCCTCGAACAGGTGGACGCCTCCGAGCGATTGCCGGTGCGCGACCCGTTGTGCGGCGACGCCAGCGATCCGGTCGAGCACCTGCACTGCCAGGGCTTCCGCCTCATGCGCTGCCGGCGCTGTGGCCTGGTGTGGAGCGATCCGCAACTCACCGACGAAGCGCTTAGCCGCCTCGTCTACACCGAGACGTATGTCGCGCAGCAGTGGAAGCAGAGCAAGCGGAAGTCGCCGTTGCGGCGGGCACTGCGCGCGGTGCGCGGCCTCTTCGGGCCGGTCGGGCATCTGGAGAAGCGGTGGGACTTCATGCGGCGCTGGCTGCCCACCGACCAGCCGCTCCGCGTGCTCGAAGTCGGGTGCTGGACCGGGGAGCTGATGGCCCTGGCCGCCGCGCAGGCGCCGGCCTGGCACCTGCAGGGGATTGACAGCTCGCCCTTCGCGGTGGAGGAAGCGCGCAAGGCGGGGCTGCAGGTGGAACTGGTCGGGCTGGAGGACGCGTCGTTTGCACCGGGCAGCTTCGACGGCGTGTTTGCCTGGAACGTGCTCGAGCACACCCACGACCCGCTGGTCTTCCTGGGGGCGGCGCGGCGGCTGCTGGCGCCGGGGGGGCGTTGCCTCCTGCATCTGCCGAACTACGGGGGCTTGCTCCCGCGGTTGACCGGGACCCGCTGGGCTTCGCTGATGCCCGAACAGCACCGCTGGCATCTGACCCACCGGTCGCTCAGAGACCTGGTGCGGGCCGCGGACGGCCAGGTCCTGTATCTGCACAGCCGTCCGCTGAACCTCGGCGACCAGACGCGCGCGGTCGTCAGTTGGTCCTGACGCGCCCGCCCCCTATCCCTCCGACAGCCGGATGGCCTGCCGTGGGCACGCCGGCACGCAGTCCCCGCACGCCTGGCACATGTCCGAGGGCATGATCATCGGGCCTTCGCCCGGGGCCTCCTGGGTCAGAAGCCCGCGCCGACACACCTTCACCGCCGGGCACACGCCGTCTTCGGGCGCGCACTGCGCGGGGTCACAGTCGCGGTACACGACCATCGCGACACGTTTGGGCATCGCCTACTCCTGGGTGTCGGCCAGCGGCCAAGTGGCGCGCTCGGGGCTGCGGTAGCACCCGATCTTCTCGATCGCGATCGGCTGGAAGCCCAGCTTCAGCGCCGGTGAGGTTGGCCGCAAGTGGAAGTCGTTCCGCTCGGGCGCGACGAACTGCGGGTCGCCGATGACCGAGTGCACGTCCTGCCCCAGGCTCTGCCATACCTGCCACTGCGTCTGCGTCTCCAACGGGTTGGTCCCCATCTTCAGGGAGACATCATCCACCCACACGGTGCCCTCGTCCAGGCGGCAGTCAAGCCGGATCCACAGGTTGTCCAGCGTCGGGATGAAGTCGGCCTCCTGCGGGCCGGGGATGTTGAAGTCCATCGTGACCTCCTGCCAGTCCGTCCCGAGGGTGAAGACCTGCTCGCGCGCCCAGTGGTGCTTGCCGGCCTTGTACGACTGGGCCACCAGCCCCAGCGTCCGCCCCGGCTGGTCGCCCTTCGCCCACACGCGCAGTTGGTAGCCCCGCCCGGACTGCGCCGCGAACTCATTCGTGCGCACGAACGTGAACTGCGCGTTGCCTCCGGCGTCCTTCCCCGCCTTCGGGTCAATCCGCAGGCAGCGCTTGCCGGCGTGCGCCGTCTCCTCGGTGAGAACGGCCGTGGCGCCCTCGGGATGCATCATCCACTGCCAGTGCGTCGGCATCTGCCCGACCGTGCCCTCCTCGAAGCCGCCGTTGGCGATCATCTCGGCGGCGTCCGGCGGCACCGTCACCTGCACGGCGTTCTGCACCCCCACGCCCGGCGAGGCCCCCGCGTGCCAGACGAGGTTGTGGTCGAACAGGCTCTTCTCCAGCGGCAGGCTGCGGTGCGTGTATAGCGGCAGCTTCGGGTCGGTCGAGGCGAAGATGTTGCGCCGGAAGCCGTTGCCCGACATCGGCACGAGATCGGCCGGGTTGGTCTCGACAAAGCCGGGGTACTTCCGCCACGCCGCGTACTGACGGTACTCCTCCCACACCTTCGTCCAGTTGGCCAGACTGTTGGCCCAGGTGCCGCTGCCCTGGACCCATCCGTTCATGTGGACCTGCTGCTTGGCGCTGTTGACAATGACGTTGTTCTCGATGAGCGAGTCGTGGGCATTGTGCAGGTGGATGCCGCCCCAGTAGCCGCCCACGACGATGTTGCCGATGACGTTGCAGCCGTTGCTGTTGTCATCGAGATAGATGCCCCATGAGAACTCCGGCGACACCCACTTGCCGTCCTTGCGCCCGTAACCGCCGATGTCGTGGATGTAGTTGTACTGGATGCGGCTCCCCCACGGCGTCAGCCAGTCTCGCCCGCCGGTGTAGATGGCGCCGGTGTCACATGTCTCGCGATTCAGGTCGTACAGGTGGCTGTACTCGATGACGTTATCATTGCCGCCGAAGATGACGGCCATGCGTGGACAGTCATGCACCGTGTTGCGCGAGAAGCGGTTGCCGACGCCCTCCAGCCGCGCCCCGCAGCCCTGCGCCCAGTACACGCCCGTGTGGCGGATGTGGTTGTTCTCGGCGAAGTTGCCCGCGGGGGTGAGCGTCTTGCGGTCCCCGCCGGTGAGCTTGATCCCGTGCCCGCCCGTATCGAAGATGTCGTTGCCGATGGCCCCGTTGTCCGTGCCGCCGAACAGCCCGATGCCGCACTGGTCCTCCCACGGGCCCCAACCACCGATGTCCTTGCCCACCCCGCAGTGCGCGATCCTGCAGCCGACCATGCGGCTGTGCGCGGCGTCATTGGCGTGGATGGCCCCGCCTTCACTGACTTCGACCGTCAGCCCGCGAACGGTGACGTACTCCGTGCCGGGAGTGAGATGGATGACATGCTCGTGCAGCGGGACCTCAACGAGGGCTTCGTTGATTTCG
>CAZZDO010000119.1:0-13052 GCA_964653205.1 uncultured Armatimonadia bacterium
GATGAAGGCGTAGGTGTCATCCCAGGAGGACCAGTCATGGCACTGGGCGTCGAGACTGTCCATGCGCTGGGAAAGTAGCTGCTGGACTTCCCCCAGGTCCTTCTGAATCTCGCGTTGCTCGGTGCGGGCATAGCCCGCCAGCAGCACCTTGCCGGCGATGAGGTACATGACGGCCACGAGAGCGGCCAGGCCCATGCTGGTGAGCCATAGCGTCTTCCTGCGTAGTGACACGTGCCAACGCCTCCTGTGGCTTGCTTGCGGCCCGGATGCTTCAATGACCACGGGGTCACGGAAGGGCGGAAAAGCCCCCGCGCCGTCGCGCAGGGGCGTGGCGGCGTCATCAGGCTCCCAGCCGTCCCCCGGAGACGCGATGCAGGCACGTGGGACAGATGCCGTGGGTGAAGTCCACGTCGGCGCGGCTGCCGATGTAGTCCTCCACCGCGTGCCAGTGGCCGCCGCTGTCGCGGATCTGCTTGCAGTACGAACAGATGGGCAGCAGGCCCTCAAGCACCTTCACCCGGTCTAGGGCGTCCTGCAACTCGGCGATGCGCTCACTCAGGGCGGCCTCGAGCGACAGCACGCGCAATCCGGCCTTCACCCGCAGGACCAGTTCATCGCGGTGGAAGGGCTTGACGATGTAGTCGTCGGCCCCGGCCTCCAGCCCGCAAACGATCTCGGATGGGCTCTCACACGCGGTGAGCATGATGATGTAGGTGTACTCACGGGCGTCGGCTTCGCGGATCAGACGACACAGCTCCGTCCCGTCGGTGCCGGGCATGAGCCAGTCGGTGATGACCAGTTGCGGGTGTTCCCACCGCCAGAGCGCCGCGGCCTCAGCCCCGTCACTGGCGACCAGCACCTCGGCGTCCAGCCCGCGCAAAGCGCGCCGGACTACCTGTCGCATGCTGGGGTCGTCGTCGGCAACCAACAGCTTCATTACAGCCTCCGTTAGCCGCCCCTGATGCTGCAGAATGCCCCCGCGGTCTACGAACTGGTCACGCGCACAGCCTCCTCCAGCGTCGTCTCGCCGGACTGCACGCGCGTGACGACTGCGTCCCGCAGGGGGGTCATCCCCGCGGCGCGCGCGGCTTCCCGCAGGGCGCTGCCGGGCGCACGGTCGGCGATGAGCCGCCGCAGGTCCTCGGTGGGGATGAGGAGTTCAAACACCGCGCGGCGGCCGCTGTAGCCGGTGCGGTCGCAGGTCGCGCAGCCATGACCCACCGAGACCACCAGGTCTTCGGACAGGCCGAGGCGCGGGTACCGGCGCTGGAGTTCCTCGCCCGACACCCGCACCTGCTCGCGGCAGTTCGGGCAGATCAGGCGCACCAGCCGCTGCGACAGCGCGCCGATGAGCGTGGTGGCCACCAGGTAGGGGGCAACACCCATGTCCATCAGGCGCGAGGCGACCCCGACGGCGTCATTGGTGTGGAGGGTGGACAGGACCAGGTGGCCGGTCATGGCGGCGCGGATGCCCAGTTCCGCGGTCTCGGCGTCGCGCATCTCCCCCACCATGATCACGTCCGGGTCCTGGCGCAGCGCCGACCGCAAGAAGGCCCCGAAGGTCAGACCCGCGCGGGTGTTGAGTTGCACCTGATTGATGCGGTCCAACTGGTACTCGACCGGGTCCTCGCACGTCAGGATGTTCACGCCGGTGTCGTTGAGGCGCTGCAGGACCGCGTAGAGCGTTGTCGTCTTGCCGCTGCCGGTGGGCCCGGTGACGATCAAGAGCCCGTGGGGCTGGGTGACCGCCTCTTCCAGCAGCAGGCGCTCGCGCTCGGGCAGGCCCATGTCATCCAGTGAGAACTGGGCCTGGCGCTTGTCGAGCAGGCGCAGGACCACCTTCTCGCCCAGGATCGTGGGGAGCGTCGAGACGCGCAGGTCCACCGCTCGTCCCTCGCCGTCCACGGCAAAGCGCCCGTCCTGCGGTACCCGACGCTCGGAGATGTCCATTCCCGACAGGATCTTCAGGCGCGAGACGACGGCGGGATAGGCTTGCATCGAGAGGGGCAGCAAGTCGCGCAGCACGCCATCCACGCGGATGCGCAGCACGCCCTCGCGAAGCCCGGGCTCCAGGTGGATGTCGCTGGCGCGCTGGTGCAGCGCGCGCTCGATGCTGCTGCGGACCATGCGCGCCACCGGCGAGTCGTCGTTGGCCTCTTGTTGCTTCGGCTTCGCCTGCCTGGCTGTGCGCTGCAACTCCGCCTCAGCCGCCCGGCGGTCCACTGTGCGGGCCGCCTGCTCCAACGCGTCAGATTGACCGTACAAACGCGCCAGAGCCTGTCGCACCTGGTCCCGCGAGGCCATCACGCGTCGCACGCGGAGGGCGGTGAGGCGCTGCACCTCATCGGAGACCATGACATCCAGCGGGTCACTCATGGCGACGGTCAGTTCGTCATCGTGCAGCCCGATGGCGATCAACTCGTGCTCCCGCGCGAACTCCTCGGGGATCAGCCTGACTGCGGCCGGGTCCACCGTCGCATCCGCCAGGCGCACCCAGGGCACCTGCAACTCCAACTCCAGGGCCTGCTGCCCCTCTTCCTCGCTGAAGACGCCCTGGGCCACCAGTTCCTCAATGGCGGTGCGGCCGGTGCCGCGCGAATCCCGGAGTGCCTGTTCGGCGGCCTCGCGACTGACCGTGCCGTCGGCCACCATGGTCCGCAGCAGCTTGACGCTGGCCTCCCTAAGCGCCATGGGCGAGCCCCCCCCCGAACGGATGCGGTCACGGCGAGGGCAGGCTCCAGGATCTGGTTGATCCTGGCGGCGAGCACCCGCGCGGTGTCCACGGACTTGGCGATGTAGCCGTCCGCCCCGGCGGCGTAGGCCGCGTCCACGTCGTGGCTGGAGGTCAGGGCGGAGACGAAGACGATGCGCATGTCGGCCCCGACGGGCCCGACCCTCCACTCACGGCAGAGGGCCAGGCCGTCGGTGTCAGGGAGAACGACGTCCAGCAGCACCAGGTCGGGCCGCCAGTCCGCGACCGCCGCGCGCGCCCCGGTGCCGTCCACGGCCGTCTGCACCAGGTAGCCGGCATCGCTGAGCTTGCGGCTCCAGAGTCTGGCGACGAAGGGGTTGTCATCCACAATCAGTACTTTGTGCGCCATGCCACACCTCCCGTGGGGAGCGGCTCGGGACAGCATCTCCGGACGCTCACACCGGCCTCAGGATAGCGCGCCGACCGGCCGCGGTGAATCCGGGAATCTACGCGGTTCGTCCGGGCCAGGCCCGTAGTTCGGGCCCGGGCCTCAGACCGCGGCCTGGACCTGCCGGGCCAGGCCCACGACTTCGTGGAGGCTGAACGGCTTGGCCAGCACGGCGTCGGGGCGGTGTTCAGCCAGCGCGTCGCCAACACTCGTACTCGCACCTCCGGACATCATGACCACCGGCACGTCGGGGTAGATCTGGCGCGCCGTCCGGAGCACCTCGGTGCCATGGGCGCCGGGCATGTACAGGTCCACAATGGCCAGGCCGGGCTTCTGGTCTTGCAGGTAGTCAATGGCCTGCTGGGCATCCGCGGCTTCGGCGGTCTGACAGCCGCACGAGGAGAACATCGCGCTGAGCAGCTCGCGCACGCCCGCATCATCGTCCACGATCAGCACCGGCAGCCCGCACGGCGCAAACTGTTCCGGGCGGCCCCCGGCAGCACCGCCGGCAGCGGTGGGCGCCGGCTGCGGTGAAGCGGTCTCGCTACCGGACGCGATGGCCTCGAGCACCTCTGAGGCCTCATCGGCCTTCTCGATGGTGGCGATCAGCACGTTCTCGGCGTCGTCCTGCTGGGGCCATATCAGCGCCAGCTCAGCGCGCCCGCGAATCACCCCCAGCAGGTTGTTCAGTCTGTTCATGGTGGTTTCGGTCAGGAACTCCAGGCCCGGCAACAGAGCCGGCTGCTCGAAGCCAGGCACACTGGGGGCGACGGCGGCGTGGGACGCATTGAGCGGCAGCGACGCCTCGAGGCGGAAGTAGTCGCCATTGGTGCGGCGCAGGGTCCAGACCGCGCCACACTGCACCAGGAGGCGGGAGAGGTCCTCCATGCTCTGGCGCAGGCGCTGTTCAATGCGATGGTCCACGTGTTCCAGGACCGGGTTCGCGACGACGTCGCGCGGCGGGGGACACAGCTCCACGCCCAGGATCACCCGGTCGTCCTCGGGTCGGGCGCTCAGCACCAGGAAGTCCAGCGGACGGGCGAAGCGCAACAGGCCGCGGGCCATGCGCAGCACCAGGCGCCCGAGCGGGCCGCGCGCCACCTGCAGGTCGGGCACGCCGCCGGGGCAGTCCACCTCGACGTTCACCTGGACCTGCTGATCGCGGATCTCCAGGACGCGGCGCGTGCTGTTGAGCAGGCCGCACACGCTGACCTGGTCGCCCTCCAGGTCCGACGGCAGCGCCTCGCCGCCCTGCTGGAGCAAGCGGGTGAGGATCGCCTGCATGGCGACCGTGTGCTGCTCGATCAGCGACACGGCGCGCCAGCGCTCGGAGTCGTCCAGGCGCTCCGCCATCGCGTACAGGGTATGGGACAGAGCCCGCAGGTTCGCCAGCGGCGAGACATCGTCACAACTCTCCTCGGCCGCCTGGGGCAGCCCCCCGGCGGCGTCGCGCAAGTCGCGACAGACGACCACCCACCCCCCCTTGTGCGTGCCCCGTTCGTGGCAGGAGATCGTGGTAACCTCCAGCAACGGGAGATCTTCCTCCGGGAACTGCTCGGTCCGCGTCGTGCGCTGGGGGGAGCGCGAGGGGCCGCGACAGTCGTGCAAGACCCAGGCCAGCACGCGACTGTCGGCCGCGGCCACCTCCGCGGTTGCTCCCTCAAGGGCGGCGGCCGACACGCCGAACATTGAGGCAAGAGCGTGGTTGACCAGCACCACGCGGCCCTCGTCATCCAGCACGATCACGCCCTCCGTCAGGTGGCGCAGCAACTGGTCGTTGCCCTGCTTCTCACGGTGCAGGACGCCGGCCAGAGCGTAGGCTTGCCAGACGATCAGGAAGATGCCGGTCAGACGCAGGGCCAACGGCGCCCACTGGGCATCGGGCGAGACCATGAATACCAGGC
The DNA here is from genome assembly GCA_964653205.1 of uncultured Armatimonadia bacterium. Taxonomy (GTDB): domain Bacteria; phylum Armatimonadota; class Zipacnadia; order Zipacnadales; family UBA11051; genus JAJFUB01. The sequence goes on from CAZZDO010000119.1 coordinate 5,045, forward strand.
CATAGAACAGACCCCCCAGGCCGGTGAGGAACCCCAGTTCCGAGCCGCGGAAGAAGGCCGCGGCAAAGACCAGGGGCAGCGGGTACAGCAGGTAGAAGCCGCTGGCGGCCCCGCCGGTGCCCGCCACCAGGAGCGTGATGTTGAGCAGGTCCAGGACCGTGATCACCGCCGCGGCCGTCTCGAACCCCAGCGCGGCGGCGAGACGGTGGGTGCGGATGCCGGCCACAAAGACGAGGGCGCCGGCCAGCATCAGCAGCAGGGCCCCCGCCACCGGGGCGGGGCGCAGGACCAACTCCGGGTGCGCCGTCAGATAGAGCGCCAGGCACGCCACCAGCGCGAGGCGGATCTTGTGCTCCGCGCCGAGCAGGTGCGTGCGTTCGCGGCTCCAAGACGAAAGGGGTATGGCGGACATGCCCGTGCCTCCTGATGAACCCCGGTGCGCGGGTTCGTCCTACGAGCATAGTCGTGGGGTGGGCGTGGGGCAATCCGGAGAACTACGCACCTGCCGCGCCTGCGCCCCGTAGTTTGTCTACGGGACGCGCGCAGGCCGGACGGGTGCGGGGAGGCTACGTCACGGAGATGACGCCATGCTGGATGGCGTAGCGGATGACGTCGGTCTGGGTCTTGAGCTCCAGCTTGCGGGTCATGTTCCCCCGATGGGTCTCGGCGGTGCGGGGGCTGATGCCCAGGGCGGAGGCGATCTCCTGGGTGCTGCGGCCCTCGGCGACCAGTTGCAGCACTTCGCGCTCGCGCTCGGTGAGGTCCGGCGGCGTGAGGTCATCGGCTTCCCGGCAGCGCTCCACGTAGGCCTCGATGGCGCGCTCGGAGAGCCGGCGGCTCAGATAGCGCCGCCCGGCCGCGGCCTCGCGGATGGCTGTGACCAGTTCACCGGCGTCGGCAGCCTTGAGTACGTAGGCCATGACCCCGGCCTTGAGGGCCTCGGTCACGTAGGCCTCATTGTCGTGCATGGACAACATGACGATTCGGACTTCCGGATGCCGCCGGCTGACCTGACGGGTGATCTCCAGACCGTTGATGCCCGGCATCATCATGTCCACGACCAGCACATGCGGCTGGAGGCGTTCGACGAGCTGCATCGCCACGAGCCCATCGGTGGCGTACTCGATGACCTCCATGCCCGGCTCGCCGTCCAGCAGCGCCTTCAGGCCGTGGATCACCACGTCGTGGTCGTCGGCTACTATGACCTTTACTGTTTGCTGCATGTGGATCATCCTCCCATCGGTGCGGCCGAAGGGATCATCACCGTCAGGTGGCTGACCTGATTGATCTCCTCCGGGCGGGCCGCCCCCCCCATCCAGCTCAGCCACTCCCTTACGTTCTCAAGTGCCATGGCGCCGCCCGGGGGCATGGCGCCGTCCCATGTCGCCAGGAGCCACAGCGTCTCGTCCTCGATGGCCACGTGGCACTCGAGGGTTTCCACACCGTCGCCGCGCAGCACCGCCGGCAGGAGCGTGGAGACCGCGCGAAATGCCGCCGTCTCGGACAGGTAGGGCAGGCGCTCACACAGACCGCGCAACCCCAGGCGTATGGGCTTGCCCATCTGCGCCTCGAGGTGGTTGGCGTACCAGGTGAGGGTAGGCCCCAGCCCCAGGTCATCCAGCATCGGCGGGCGCACCCGGATGGCCAGGTCGCGCAACCACTGCGCCAACTCGTCCACCAGCAGCTCCGCCGCCGCCGCCCGCTCCGCCACGGTCTGATCGCCGGATCGCTGAATGACTGCCAGGTGACAGCGCAGGCCCGTGAGGGTCTGGGCCATTTCGTGCTGTAACTCCCGTACCCACTGGGCCCGCTCGCGCTCACGGCTCTCCATCAGCGCGCTCAAGCGGCTGGTCTGCTGCGGATGGTCCCCTACCATGAGGTCGCCTCACTCCCCGGTGCAACGGCACCACAACAGTATGCGTCAGCCCTCAACAACCGCCGCCTGTCGCGTTCAAGAGTGGCTCAATAGTCAGGTCGCCGCACTGCCACGCTACGGGGTTCCGCGCGGTTCAGCCGCCCGTTCTACGCCGGCCTTTTGCGGGACATTGCCCGCCGAACTACGGGGTAGTCCGGATTGGCGCACCCACCGCGACGCGCTATTGTGGACGACAACAGATCGGGGGCCGGATGCAGCATCAGACTGAACCCCTCGCTTGCGCGAGAGTCAGACACCGGCCAGGAAGCCCGCACCGGCCCCCACACCCAAGGAGGATGAGTTTCGTGAACAAGACAGTCCTTAGCATAGTGGCAGTATTGGCGCTGGCATGCGCTTCCGCCGGCTACTGCATTGATACCGGCGGCGACGAGGCCACGGTGAATGTGAGCTTGGCCACCAGCCCCATCAGCACGTTGAGTGTCGACAACCCGAGCCTGACGCTCGAGATCAGTCTCGCCACCGCGGGCGAGGAGCCCGAGCCGGTGAGTTCCAGCTTCATGTACAACATCACCAACAATGAGGCCGGCAAGAAGCTCGTGGGCCAGCTCGGCACCGCAGCCCCCGACGGCCTGACGATCAGCGGCAATGCCTTCGTCCCGCCGGGCAGCGGCGGCACCGGCTGCGGCTGGGTCACACTGTCCACCACGCCTGTGGACATGGTCACCAACATCGGCCCGGTGTGCGCCCAGAACGTCCCGCTGATGATCGAGCTGTCCGGGTCGGTGGCGGCCGGCGTGCAGAACGCCAGCACCACCTTCACCATGACCCTGACGAGCAGCCAGTAGTCCCGCCAAACCACATCCATGCACCTTTGGAGGCGCCGGATGACATGCGCGCGCCCACTGCCCAGGAAAGGAGGGAGACAACGTGAGCCACGAACGCCAATTTGACCATGAATGCCGGTCGTGCCGCACACGTTGTCTCCTCTCCTGCCTGCTGGCGCTGGGCGTCGCCGTCGCGGCGCCGGCGGCGGAGTTGCAGGTGCAGGGCGGATGGGACCTGACGCTGGATGGCGGAGCACTGATCTGGGGAGCAGGGTCGGACCTGGGGCCGGCTCTCACCAGCGACCCGGCGGCCATCACCGTCAGCGTCATCAACACCGGCGGCAATGCCTGGACCGTCAGCGCCCGACGCGCCAGCCCCGGCTGGCCCCACGGCCTGGCTCTGAACTGCCGCCGCACCGGCGAAGGCCTCGGTGCTCTGCCCCTGCGCGGAGGCGCCGGCTTCGTGCCCATCACCGATGGGCCGCAAGTGCTGTTCGCCGGGACCGGAGATGCACTCGTCATACCCCTGCAACTGCAGGTAGCCGGCCTGACGGTGCGGCTGGGCCTGTGGGCGCATGACTTGAGCCTTGTTCTACGGGTGGAGGAGACGCCATGAGAACTGTACTCGGATGGTGCGCGCTAGGCGCCGTACTCGTGCTGGGGTCCGCGGTGGGAGGAACGTGCGGTGTGGTCAGTGTCATGGGCAGCCTGTCGCAGCAGGCGACGGCTCTGCCCGGTGGTTCCGTCCAGGGGACGATCCTGGTGCGCAACCACAGCGACCAGCCCCAGATCGTGCGTGTCTACCAGACGGACTACGACAGCTACGCGGATGGGCGCTGTCTGTTCGGTGAGCCTGGCGCCGCCGCGCGCTCGAACGCCCGGTGGATCTCGCTGGGCACGTCGCGCCTGGAACTGACGGCGCAGCAAGTGGCGACCGTGCGCTACACCGTGCGGGTGCCGGCCGACAACACGCTGGTCGGCACGTACTGGAGTGTCATCATGGTTGAGGCCGTAGCCGAGCCGGCCGCACCGACCGCCGACGGCAAGCCGGCGGTCGGGATGCAGCAGGTCCTGCGCTACGGGGTGCAGATCGTGACGGACATCGGCCAGACCGGCAAGCCCGACCTGCATCTGGGCAACGAGCGCCTGGACAAGGACGCCCAGGGCCGATGGTTCAGGGTGGATGCAGAGAACGTGGGGGAACGCTCTCTACTGCCGGCCGCCTGGGTGGAGCTGTTCGACGACGCCGGGGCCTCGAAGGGTCGCTTCGGCGCCGAGCCCCGCCGCATCTACCCGGGCTGCTCCGCGCGCTTCGAGTTCGACCTGAGCCAGGCGCCGCCCGGGCGCTACCGCGCCCTGCTGGTGCTGGACAACCGCGACGAGAACGTCTACGGCGCCCAGTATGATCTGGACCTCAAGTAGCCTGGCCTCTGCCGCGCAAGCCCTGGGATCATGCCGTTCGGAACACTCTCATGCTGCCTCTGCCCCGCCACACAACCGGTCCGACCTTGCTCGTGCTCGTGCACCTGCTCGCGCTGCCGGCGCTGGGCGACGGCAAGGGCCAGGGGCTTGAGGTGAGGTCGGCGGGGGAGTTGCAGTTCACCACCCGCGCCTCGGAGATCGTCACCACCACATTCCGGATCACCAATCACACCGATGCCGAGCAGGAGCTGGTCGAGACCCTGACGCTGCCGGAGGGCTGGCAGGCCGTCCTGCCGCTGCCGGGCTTCCGCCTGGCAGCGGGAGCCGCCGAGACGCGGCTGGTGGCCCTGCGGGTGGGGCCCACGGCGGCGGCCGGCGCGTACGAAGTGGTCTACGAGGCCGCCTCCCGTCGCGACCCGGCGGTGCGCGACGCGCAGACGCTGCGGGTCGTGGTCCCCCGCCAGTCGCAACTCGCGCTGCAAGTGGACACCCCACCCGCGCGGGTGGTCGCCAACAGCACTGTGCCGCTTACGCTCCATGTGAGCAACGAGGGCAATACGCCGTTGGCGGTCCGCGTCACGGCCGCATGCCCATCGGGGCTCAGCGTCAGCCTGACGCCCGAGACGCTCTCCCTCGAGCCGCGCGCCGTCGGCGACGTGGCCCTGAGCGTGCGCGTCGGCGAGACCAGGAGCAAGGCCCTGCGCATCGTGACCCTCACCGCCAGCGGCACAGCGGAGGGCGGCGGCGAGACCCGCACCAGTGTGAACCTGCCCCTGACGGTCCTGCCGCGCTCCACCGCCGTGCCGTCGCTGGCGCGCACCCTACCGGTCGAACTGGCAGTGTCAGCCGTCGGGGGGGATGAGGGCGCCGGGCTGCAGCTTGAGTTGAGCGGTCGCGGCGCACTCGACGAAGCGGGAGAGCAGCAACTGGACTTCCGGCTGCGCGGGCCCGATGTCAGTGACTGCGGGTTCTTCGGCACGCGCGATGAGTATGTGCTCAACTACCGCTCGCCGCACCTGGCGGTGGGCCTGGGGGACCGGCTCTTCGGCCTGTCGGAGTTGACGACCCAAAGCCTCTACGGGCGCGGCGTGTCGTTCGAGAGCGACATCGGGGACGACAGCGCGGTGGGCCTGTGGACGATGCGCAGCCGTTGGGGCGAGCCGTCCGTAACCGCCACGGGCGCGTTCGCCGGCCACGCCCTGAGCGACCACGCGAACCTGCGACTGAACTGGCTGCAGCGCCGCGGTCGCGCGGACGACCCGGACGCTCGGGACGATCTCGTGAGTGTGCAGGCCAATCTGACGCCCATGCCCCGTACCGCCCTGGGTCTGGAGTACGCCACCAGTCGCTCCTCCGATGGGACAAGCGATCATGCATGGCGGGTGCGCGGGGCCGGGCGTGTGGGGCCGAGCCTGGACTGGTCCCTGCTGCATGTCACCGCCGGCCCGTCCTACCACGGTTACTACCACGACTGCACGTACACGACGGGCACGCTGGCGGCTCGTCTGAACCGGCAGTTGGAGCTGCGCTACGCCTATGTGCGCTGGCGGGCCAACCTCGACCGCCTGCCGGTCGAGACCCGCAGCCCGGATGAGACGCTGCATCGTGTCAGCCTGCGGTACGCCTTCTCGCGACAATGGGGGCTGACGTTCGGGCTCGACGAGTTGGCGGTCCGAGACGCGGCCGCGCCGGCACGCACCGACTTCGACAGCCGGCGCCTGTGGACCGCCCTGGCCTACTCGCAGCGGCGGTCAAGCGTCCGACTGGAAGTGCGCCACGAGCAGCGGAATGACCGCGCGGCCGGCCGCCGGGAGAACGGCCTGGAGGGCCGCGTGTATGCCACGTACCACCCCAGCGACCGGCTGGCGCTGACGGCCTACGGAGGCTGGCGCGACCGACGCAGCAGCGATGAGGACGACCCCCTGACCGCCGCCAATGACCTGGGCCTCTCGGCGCTGTGGCAGGCGGCGGAGAACCTGCGGGTGCGCGCCTGGCTGGGGCAGAGCCGCAGCGAGGGTCTGGGCGTCAGCCGCACCACGCAGAACGGGCTGGCCATCGAGCACCGCGAAGCTTCAGGCCGCCGCCTGGCCCTGGAAGTCAGGAGCACGGAGGGCCGCGGGACGGGCCGCGACACGGCCTACCTGCTCACCTACGCCGTGCCGTTCGGGTTGCCGGTAGGGCGCCGGCAGGGCGTGGGGGCCGTGGCCGGGTGCCTCACCGACGACGACGGAGCGCCCGTGGCCGATGCGGTTGTCTCACTGGACCAGGCCGTGACCGTAACGGATGAGCAGGGGCGCTTTAGCTTCGGCGAGGTGGCTCCGGGAGAGCACCTGCTGGGCCTGGACGCCGGAACGCTGGGGCCACGGCTGCCGGAACGCGATCCCGGCCCGGTGCAGGTGACCGGCGGGCAAGTGACGCGGGTGGCATTGCGGCTGGTCCCCGCCGCCGCCATCAGCGGTGTGGTGGCCATCGCCGCTGCCGGCGCGACCACCGGAACAGCGGTCGTTGGCGACCCGTCACAGCCGCAACTGGCGGGAACGGGCGTGGCCGACCTGATCGTCGAGTTGACTCGCGACGGCGAGAAGCCGCGTCGCCAGAGCACCGACCTCCGGGGACGGTTCAGCTTCGAGAGCCTGCGCCCGGGCCTGTGGCACATGAAGGTGTACGCGACCAACCTGCCGCCGCTGCACCGGCTGGCGCAACCGGAGCAGGACGTGACCGTCGCGGGCGGTGAGCGCCGACCGGTGACGGTGCAGGTCCTGCCGGTGGCGCGGCAGATGCGGATGCTGGGCGTCGGCGCCGTGCCGGTGGTCGCCACGACGCCCGCAGCGAGCGACGAACACGCGAGCCGACGCACAGCCGGTTCCCCGAGAGGGCAATGACATGCAGAGCAACGTCTTGGTGGTTGAGGACTTCGAGCCGGTGCGCGAGGTGCTGGAGACGTGCCTGTCACTCGGAGGCTACGAAGTGACAGGGGTGCAGGATGGGCGGAGCGCCCTGCGCGCGCTGGATGCGGAGCGGCCGGACCTGGTGCTCCTGGATGTCCGGATGCCGGACATTACCGGCTGGGACTTGCTGGCGCTGCTGCGACACGACCCGAACCTCCGGGACATACCCGTCATCATGCTGACCGGCATGGACGATGCCACGAGCCAGGCCTATGCCTGGCAGTTGGGCTGCACGTGCTATCTGACCAAACCGATAGACCTCAACGACCTGCTGCTGGTCGTCCGGCGCGTGCTGGCCGGCTCGCGACCGGAGACGGCAGCCTGGCCCGTCGCGGGGCCCGCCCTCGCCGGCTGAGGCGCGAGCGGCGCAAGCGCCAGCTACGGTCAACCCCTGACACGACATGAGAAGTCACGAGTCTGCCGACGACTTTGGCCGCCGCAATCGGTGCGCCGGCGGCAGAGGGTCTGGTCGGTAGTCCCGATCTGCCTGGCCCCCTCAGGGATCGTGCTCCCCCGGCTAATCAGCCCCCCCGCCGCCCGCAACCTGCTGGTGATCTGCCCCGGTGTGACGCTTCCTCGGCATCGGCGGACGACCCCGCTCGCTCGGGTCCGCCTGTTCCCATGCCAATGTGACACCTGGACCTGTTCCGGGGGAGGCAGACGAGCCGCGCAGTGGTTCGAGCAGGGCAAAGCGATCCGCTGCGGGAACCTGCCGGCGGAGTTCGGGCCGGTGAGCGTGACGGTCGAGGCGAGGAGGAGCGCCGTCACTGCGACCATCCGCCCGCCGGTCCGCAGCCCCTGGCAACGCCTGGTCATCCGCCTGCGCCACCCCGAGGGCAAGCCGTGGCAGCGGGTGCGGGTGAACGGCCGGCCCTGGACGGACGCGGACCCGGCGCGCGAGCTGGTCACGCTGCGGCCCGGGCCGGAGAGCTTCGAGA
>CAZZDO010000120.1:0-3203 GCA_964653205.1 uncultured Armatimonadia bacterium
GATCCTGATCACGCGGCGTAACAAGGCGTACAAGATTGACGCGTTGAAGGCGGCGGGGCGGGTGCTGGTGGAGCAGACATGGGACGAGTAGGCAACGAGCGGGGAATGGGGGAGAGGATCCGCCACACGGCTATCGCTACCTGGCGATCGGTATGCGTCGTGACGGCCGTGGTCTGCGTCGGTACGGCGTGGGCGCAGGGGGACGCGAACGCGCTGGCCAACCCCGGTTTCGAGGCCGCCGCCGGCTGGAGCCACGGTTGGACGATTGAGAACGTCAACAACAACGGGAGCCCCTATGTCTACCACGTCACCGCCATCGGCGGCGGACACGGCAAGGCGCGACCGCGCACGGGCGACCACGCCATCGAGATCTACTCCAGCGACCGCGTGACGCGCCTGTCCCAGCAGGTGACACTGGCAGCGGGCCGCTACCGCCTGGCGGCATGGGTGCGCAACAACGGGGCGAGCATTGACCCCCAGCTCGTCCTGATGCTCGGCGACCAGTCGGTCACCGTCCCGACACTCTCGGATCGCTACCGGCAGGTCTTCGCCGACTTCGAGGTCAGGGCCGACGGCTCGCAGCGAATCGCCTTCATGTCGCGAACACTCGGTCTGGCCCTCGATGATGTCAGCCTCACGCGGCTGACGGGGAACGAGCCGACGCCACCGTACCTGTTCTTTGATCTGTCACCGACCAGCGAAGAGCGCAGCGGCGGGGTGCAGACTTACATTCCCCACTCGGATCAGTGGATCAACTTCACCATCTCGACGACGGCCCCGAAGCTCGTGAAGAACCCACGCCTGCGATTGCTGTGCCCGCAGACCCCGGGGGTGTCCATCGGCCACTTCAACCAGCCGCTGCTGGAGACGTGGAAATGGTCGGCGAGCACCGACGCCAAGATCAGCGTGGGCGAGGCGGTGCGCGAGGGTAGGACGTACACGGTGACGGAGTTCGCGCTGCCGCGGTTCGTCAACGGCTGGGAGCATCCCGTCAGCTTCGGCGGTTGCTGGCTGGAGGACCAGCGCCATGAGCCGAGCATCGCCTTCGTCGAGTTGCTCAATGACGGCCAGGTGGTCTCGACCGAGACCCTGACCTTGCAGCCTGTGGAGCAGGCGCCGACGCCGCTCATCCCTAAGCGCTACAAGATCGTCTTCTACGGCGTACAGGACTGGAAGATGGAGGCGCAGATGGCGATGGCAACGCTGCCGTTCCGGTTCCCGCTGATGGGCGGCAATGTCTGGAGCGACTACACCATCGCCCGCGGCGACTACACGCAGGGCGCGTTCAACGCCGACATCCTGCGGCAGCAGGCCGCCAAGCCTTTCGGCGTGAAGGAGTTCTGGCCCAACTACTCCTCGCTGCTGGAGACCGGGGAGGGCATCTCGGCCTGGCAGAGCGTCGCCGACCAGTATCATGACCCGGACATGTTCATGGTCGGCCCCGACGGCACGGTCAACAAGCGCATGTACAACCTGCGCTACGCGGCGGGCAAGGGCGGGGCATGGGTGAACTCGGCGCTCAAAGCCTATCAGGACACGCTCACCGAGCCCCAGGCGCACGGCCGCGAGTACCGCAATACGGGCTTCATCACCGACGCGCTCGAAGGCGTCCCGATGAGCTATGACGCCACGACGCTGGCGGATTTCGCAAAGCTGGCGGGGCTCGATGCGGCGACCGTGACGGTTGAGACCGTGCGCGGACCGTTGGCCAAGCAGTGGCTGGCCTACAACATGGGACTCTACAACCAGGTGGCGGCCAACGTGGCCGAGGCGTTGCGGCAGGTGTACCCGAACGCCGCAGTGGTGAACACCGCGGGCGCCTACGGGCCCGGTGGTGTCGGATCGCTGAGTCTCCCCGAGCAGGCGGCGTGGGCGCAGGCGTACGACTACACCATGCCGCAGTGGTACTCGATGGGCTTCTATGGCGACTACTACGTGAGCCTCCTGGAGGAGGGACTGCGGGCGGGGCTCTACGGGAAGCCGAATGGTCACGCGGACGTGATCCCGCTGTGGAACCTGTCCATGGGTGCGGGGATCGAGAGCCCGCTGAACCTGCGCTTCAAGGTCTTCGACACGATTTCCTACGCGACCGTCGTCAAGGGGGCGGGGTACTACATCGGCACGAACGCCTTCGCTGATGCACGGACGATGGTGGGGTTAGCGGAACTGCACACGCTGCTGGCGAAGGTCGAGGACTACTACGCGAGGGGGGAGAGGGCGGACGAGGCGGCGACTTTCGAGCCCGCACCCGGCGGCGTGACGCCCATCCCGGCGATGGACCCGGAAGGCAAGCAGACGACACTCGTGCCGCAGGTGAAGACGACGGTGCGAGTGCACCGGCTGGGGAAGAGCGGGCGGGTGGCGCTGCTCACGGTGGTGTCGCACTGCAACCAGGGAGTGGGGGAGAGGGGCACGGTCACGCTCGACCTGAAGGCGCTGGGGGCGGACGTCAAGCGCGATGTGCTGGTGGATCACATGACCGGGAAGACGTTGCCGCTGACGGCGGCGGTCGAGGTGGACACGAGCCGGAGTGGGAACCTGGCGGTGCTGGAGGTACGGAGGCGTTAGGCAATCTTGACCACGATCTTGAACGCCTCCTTGCGTTCGAGCAGGTCGAAGCCGCGTTGCGTCTCGTGAAGCGGGACGACGTGCGTGTACCAGTCGGATAGCTTCACGATCCCCTGCTTGACGAGCCACAGCATCTGCTCATGCGGCGCCCATTCCTGCGGGTTGAGGAACTCCAGCGCCCACTCGTTGCGCGCCAGACCGAGGTCCACGGCGCGGCGTTCCATGTCGCCGGGGGCGCGCGTGGCGGCGATGCCATAGACGCCCAGCCGGCCCCGCGCGCTGAGCAGGGACAGCCCCCGTTGCAGTACCGCCTCGTCCCCGACGGCCTCGATTACGCGGTCGGCGCCCTGCCCATTCGTCCACTCATCCACGAGGGCGCGCGGGTCGTCGCGCTGCGTGTTGATGACGGCGTCTATGCCCATGTCCAGCGCGCGCTGGAGGGGCTCGTCGCGGCGTCCGAGGACGAGCACAGGATGGCAGCCCAGCAGCCGGGCGAACCAGGCGAAGGACAGACCGACAGGGCCGCTGCCGAGGACGACGACGCTTTCCGGGGCGGGCGAGACGCCCGCTCGACCCGGGGTGGGCAGCCAGCGCTGCAGCCACGAGAGCGTCTCCTTGAGCGTAACGAGCAGCGT
>CAZZDO010000120.1:3303-13017 GCA_964653205.1 uncultured Armatimonadia bacterium
TGGGCAGCCAGCGCTGCAGCCACGAGAGCGTCTCCTTGAGCGTAACGAGCAGCGTGGCGTCCACGGGGTCAAGTTCGGGGGGCACAAGCTGGTGCATGGGGCTGCCGCCGTGGCGCGGGTCCTTGACCTTGCCGTACTGCGCCAGGCCGCCGTACATGGAGGTGGGGCCCTGGCCGGGCGGATAGCTCGCGCCGGGGCGCAGGACGAGGTCGCCCTCCTTGAAGCTCTCCACGGCTGCACCGCACTTGATGACGCGACCGACCGCCTCGTGCCCGAGAATGCCCGGATAGGCGTCCGCGCCCTTGTAGCGGAAGTGGCCGTCGAGCAGCTTGCGGTCGGTGCTGTTGCACAGGCCACAGGCGAGGATCTCGACGAGACACTCGGTCTCGTCAATGGTGGGCATGGGGACTTCGCGGACAGCAAGCTGCCCGGGCTGTTCGACGACCGCAGCCAGCATCGTGCATCGCTCCTTCGCGTCTACTCGTCCGCTTCGACCTGCCGGCGGATGGCTTCAAGGAAGGGCTTCGCGAACCGCTCGCACTTGGCCTCCCCGACGCCCTTGACGGCGAGGAACTCGGCTTCGGTACGGGGGCGGCGGAGGGCCATGTCGCGGAGAGCCGTGTCGGGGAAGATGACGAAGGCCGGCACGCCGAGGTCGTCCGCAAGGCGCTTGCGTTCGGCGCGCAGGGCGTCGAAGAGGGCGCGGTCGGGGCGCTCGTGGGGATCAACCGGGGCGCGCGCGGCACGCGGCTCCCGGGGCGGGCGTTCGCGTCTGCGGCGCTCCCGTTTGTGGCGCGGTTCGGGCTCCGGCGAGGCATGTGCGAGGTCCGGACGGCAGATGTCGCAGTTGCCGCACGGGTGCGGCAAGTCCTCGCCGAAGTAGCGCAGGAGTATCCCCCGACGGCACGTGCCGGCCTCACAGTAGCGCGACATGTCGCGCAGCTTCCCCAGCTCGATTTGCTTGAACTCCGGGCTGCTCTCGTCTCCCTCAATCAGCTTGCGCAGCATGATGACATCGCTGACGCCGAACGCCAGCCACGCGGTGGCGGGGAGGCCGTCGCGACCGGCGCGCCCCGTCTGCTGGTGGTAGTCCTCCAGCGTCTTGGGCATGTCCAGATGGGCCACGAAGCGCACATCGGCTTTGTCTATCCCCATGCCGAAGGCGATGGTGGCGACGACGACCGCGCCCGGTTCGTCGAGGAAGCGCTGCTGGTGGGTGCGCCGCTGGTCGTCATCCATCCCGGCATGATAGGGGATGGCGTTGACGCCCGCCTCCTGGAGGAACTCCGCCGTGGCGTCCACGGACTTGCGCGTCAGGCGATAGATGATCCCCGAGGCGCCGGGCGGTTGGGTGCGGAGGAAGGCGACAATCTGCCGCCGCCAGTGCGTCTTGCGGCTCACGACGTAGCTGATGTTGGGGCGGTCGAAGCCGCCGGCGCAGAGCGCGTCGGGCGGCATCTCCAGGCGTTTGAGGATTTCGGCCCGCGTGTGCATGTCCGCCGTCGCCGTGAGCGCCAGTCGGGGGACCGCGGGATAGCGCTGGTGCAGGAGGTGCAACTGCAGGTACTCGGGGCGGAAGTTGTGGCCCCACTGGGACACGCAGTGCGCCTCGTCAATGGCGAAGAGAGCCAACTCGAGCTGGTCGAGCGCACGCAGGAAGCCGTCCTGCACGAGCCTCTCTGGCGCCACGTAGAGCAGGTCCAACTCGCGCGCCATCATGCGCCGCTTGACGTCCCAAGCTTCCTCAGTCGTCAGCGATGAGTTGAGCACGGCCGCACGCACGCCGAGGCCCTGCAGGCGCGTCACCTGGTCCTGCATGAGCGCGATCAGCGGCGACACGACCACGGCCAGCCCCGGCCGCAAGAGCGCGGGAATCTGGTAGCACAGCGACTTGCCCTGGCCGGTGGGCATCAGCAACAGCGTGTCCTGCCCGGCCAGCAGGCGGGTGATGACCGGTTCCTGCAGTCCACGGAACTCCTGGTGGCCGAAGACCGAGCGGAGGATGTCGCGAGGCGAAGAGGGCATAGGCGAGACTCTATTCAGGCAGCACCATTAGGGAATACTCCGGGGTCTGCCACACTTCGCGGCCCAAGGGGTTGAGCAGCGCGATCTGCAGGCGGAGCGGACCGTTGGCAAGCACCGGCATCTTGAGGACCTGCCCCGGCGTGGCAGCGAGGCTCCGGCGAAGAGAACGACTGGCGCTGCTCAACTGCACCCGCAGCTTGTGGCGCTGCTGGTCGTAGTCGGACAGGTTCAGGCGCACGGGCACGTCCACGGTGCTGCCCGGGCTGAACAGGCCGCCGCAGGTGGGGACTTCGACCGGTTCCGGGACCGTTACGGGCAACGTCACCTCCGCCGCCGGGCCGTCAGCCACGCCCCAGCGGAAGCTCAGCGAGCGACTGCCCGCGCGGTAGAGCGACAGCGCGAAGGGCGAGACGAGGCGTTGTCCCGGCGCCAGGGCGGCGCGGCTTCGCTCGCGGTCGAGCGCGACCTCGGCCGTGACGGGTTCGCGGCCGACATTGACCATCGTGGCCCGCAGCACCTGCCGCCCCCAGCGGTCCGGCAGGTAAAGACATTCGAGGGCCAGCGGAGACGTGGGCAGCAGCATCAGCCCGAAGCGCTCAGGGACGTGGAAGCCGTGATATGTGGCCGACCAGGCCGTGTGCGTCTGCGGGTCGCCGGCAGTGTAACGGCTGCGGCAGAGGTTCAGGGCCATCAACGGGGAGCGCTGCACGCCCGCCTGGGCCAACTCCACCCACGGGAGCGCCAACTCGACCGACCAGCCGTCGGGGCGCTTGTGTACGGCCGTCTGCAGACGCGGGTTCCAGGCCGCGGCGTCCTGATTGCGCTCATCCAGCACGACGTTGGCCGTCGTCACGATCACATGGGCGTACGGGTCGCGGCCGGCGCCGGCGACGAACACCTCCACGCCGTCCTCCAGCCACACCGTGCCATCGTGCTGCGTCTCCTTCGCGACGACCTTGTCCATGGCCGGCTCGGGACAGTCAATGCCGATGTAGAGGGCCTGATCGTCGCTCATGGCCATGGCGCGCGTGTCAAGCCTGGCGGGGGCGCCGTCGCGGACGTCGCGGAAGTCCAGGACGACGGTAGCGTCCTTCCAGGCGGGCTCGGCCAGATCCCCGTCAATGGTGGGCGCCGTGACGGCGGCCGGCAGGGGTAGGGCCGGCAGGGGCTGCTTCGCCGGGGCATCGGACGTCTCGAGGCGCAGTGTGAGCTTCTGCGGCTGCAGGCGTTCCGGCGCAGCCGCATGGCCCTGAAGCGCCGCCTGGAGCGACGTGATCCGCTGGGATACCATCTGCCGCACCTGTTGCAGGCGCTTGCTCTCGAAGCCGACACCGCCCATGGGGTTGGCCCACGGGACGGTGTTGACGAGCGCCTCGAGTTCGGCTTGCGCGGTCGCTGCGGCATCGCGGGCGGCCGGCCGGTCGCTCGCCTGCGCCTGCTTGATGAGTTGGGTCAGCGTGTACAGGTAGCAGTAGTCGTCCACGCCCTCGCGCAGCGCTTCCCAGGCAATGGTCGGAATCGTCCCCTGCCATGTCGAGTAATCATCCGGCTTGAGCAGTTGCGGGTAGGCCGTGGCCTGCTCCTTGGGCTCGGCGGAGTTGGCGCGGCTGCCGTCGAAGTCGTTGAAGACATCCTCATGGGGGCGGCAGAAGGTCCACGTGGCTTCGCACTTGGCGCCCGTCTTCCAGAACAGCAGCCCGGCCCCGTAGCGGTTGTGCCACATGAAGCCCTCTTGCGGGAAAGGGTTCACGTATGAGCCTGTCCCGTACCAGAAGAACTCCGCGCCGGTCTTCTCGCAGGCCTCGCGGGCGACCCGGGCATTCCGCTCGCTGCTGACGAGGCCGACGACAAAGCAGGGAGCGGTCAGGAAGGCCGAGGCTTTCTCCAGGAAGCTCGGGACATAGAAGGTCGCGTAGGTCGGCGCGCCGCCGTCGTGCCAGGCCTGGTAGTCCTGAATGGCGTAGGTGTTGTCACCGGTGGGCTCGTCCACGCCGTAGTAGTACCAGCGGGGCAGGCCCCCGGTCGCCTCGACGGCCGCCTTGGCGACGGCCTGCACGCCGGCCCTCACTTCCGCGGGCCAGTCGCCTTTGTTCAGATCCGTGCCGGGGGCGACGACATCGCGCACCGCGCCGGCGCCGGGCGAGCCGATGACATTGGGGCCGTTCATGCCCACCTGTTGCAGCATCGCGGCATACTTGCGGTACCCGGAGGCGTCGAAGGTGACTTTGCCCTGCTTGAGTTGCGACAGGTCAGGGCCGCCGAAGGGCATCTCGATGAGGCCGTCCATGCCGTGCGCGCGGAAGTCCCTCAGCAGCGCCAACACCTGCGCATCGCTCATGTTCCGCCACATGTACGAGTCGCCATACAACAGCCAGGAGCGGTCTGCAGGGCGCTGGAGCTTGAACGGCAGGACCTCGATGCGGAGCGGCAGCTTCAGCGGGGCCTTGCCGGCGCTGGTGATGGTGACAGTGGCGTCATACATGCCGGCCTTCGCATCAGCCGGGGCGCGGAGCGTGAGCCAGAAGCCCTGCGTCGTGTCCGCCGGGACGTCGAACGGGACCTCCTGCAGCACGCCGCGCTGGGCCGGCACGGTCTTCGTGCCGTCGGCGCACGGCAGAAGCAGTTCGGGCGTCACGTACCACTGGCGCGAGCGCCAGCCCGTGCGTTGGGGCCAGCAATGCATCTGGCGGAGGTCCACCGTCAGCGGCGCCTTAGCCAGACTGACCGTCACGGTGAGGCCCTGCAGCGGCGCGAGCGAGCGGATGGCGAAACAGACGGGCTCCGCCTCGCCCGGGGTGAGGGCGGCGCTGAGGCTGGTGATGTGCTCCTCGGGCTTGGGCACGCGGTAGGGCCGGTAGTCACCGGGATCGGGCGCGACGAAAGGGACCATTCCGGCGGCCTGCTCCGCCTTCGTAGGCGCTGGCGGCTGCCAGTTCTGGGCGGGTTGCGGCGCGGCGGTGAAGGGCTCGCCGGGGTCCACACGGTCGTACGTGACACCGCCGATGGTGACCGGCTGCGCCCAGGCCAGCGTCACGGCGAGCAGCAGCAGACAGAGCGTGATAGTGCGCATGAGGGGTCCTCCTTGAGGGCTCAAGTGGCGGCGGGGATCTTGTCTAGCAGCTCCGGGGCGGCCATCTCGCAGAAGGCCTGCAGCATCAGCCGCTTGCGGTCATCCGGCACGCCGATGGCCCGGCCGTCGCCGTAGTCGCTGAGCACAAAGCCGCCCTGCGGCGTGCTCCAGTGGTCCAGCAGCAGCTTCGCTTCGCGGCGGATCTGCTCGTCGGTGCCGCGCGGCAGTGTCATCTGGATGTCGCAGATGCTCTCGAAGCAGATGCGGCCGCGGTAGTCGCGGCCCATCTCCTCGATCCCCAGGTTCGTGGGCTGCTGGAGGTTCACGACATCCAGCCCGCAGTCAATCCATTCCCCCACGATGACGTTCACATGCCCGCAGGAGTGCATCCAGGCGTGCATGCCGGCGTCGTGGATGGCGCCGAAGAGGCGCTCATAGCGCTTCTTGAAGAACTCGCGCCACATCGTGAGGCTGCAGATCGTGTCGCACTGCGTGCCCCAGTCGTCGGTCATCGCGAAGCCGTGAACGCGGCCGCGGAAGCGCTTGCCGATCTCCTGCGCGACACCGATGGGGAAGGCCAGCACGCGCTCGGCCAGGTCGTGCACCCACGTGGGGTGCAGGTGCATGTCCATCAGCAGGTTCTCGAAGCCGCGCAGGTAGTGCATGCGCTCGAAGAACGTGAAGCCGCAGCCGATCATGACGTACTTCTCGGCCGCCTCGGCGCGCTGCAGCGCCTCCTCGAAGTGAGTGTAGCGCGCCGGGTCGTGTGGGTCGGGGAAGTTGAGGCGCGGCAGGTGTGACCACTCGGCCAGCGGGTGCCCCTTGGGCTGGCCCATGTTGCAGACCTCGCCGGTGGGCTTGTGCCACACGCAGCCCCACTCGTCCTCGTTCTCCTGCGAGGCCTGCCAGCCGGCGGCCGGCGCCGGGCCCACCCCGAAGGTGTCGTCCAGCCCCATCGAGCCGAACCGCACAGGCAGGCGGGAAGGGCTGTCGAACTCGACGGCGCGCCGGACGATTTCACGGGAGGTCATGTGGTTGCACCTGCTCACGATTCCCAGGGCCAGTAGCAGACCTTGATGGCCTTGCGCTCTTCGAGCAAGGCGAGGCCCTCGCCGTAGCGCTCCAGCGGCAGGTCGTGCGTCACCAGCGGCGCGAGGTTCAGCTTGCCTTGCTCGATCAGGTCCACAGCATATTCCGCGGACTCGCGGAAGTGGCCTTTGTAGCCGCAGAGCGTCACCCGCCCGCGCCCCAGCCGGTAGGTGTAGTCCTCGCGCTGCACGCCGAACAGCGCGACCACGTCGTCGGTCACGTCGAGACTGTACTCGACGGTCTGTTTGGCCCCGACGCAGTCCACGGTCGTC
Organism: uncultured Armatimonadia bacterium; assembly: GCA_964653205.1. Lineage (GTDB taxonomy): Bacteria > Armatimonadota > Zipacnadia > Zipacnadales > UBA11051 > JAJFUB01. Next base: position 9,760 of record CAZZDO010000120.1, read on the forward strand.
TGCGGGCGCAGCTTCTCGGGCCGCTCGGCCGGGTCATAGCAGGCGTCGACGCCAAGCTGCAGGGCCATCTCCCGGCGGGCCGGCAGCGGGTCAAAGCCAATGGCTTGCGCGGCGCCCTCAGCTCGGGCCATCTGGATCGCAATCAGGCCGGCGGGCCCCAGGCCCGTGGCCGCGAACACGCGGCCCTGCAGCGCATTCATGTCCCGCAACATCCGGAACACGGTGCCCAGGCACATGGCCATCTCGACCGGCGCAAGGGCCTGGGCGGGCAGAGTCTCCGGCACGCGGATCACGCTGGCCGCTGGGGAGATGTAGTAGTGCGCGTACGCCCCCTGGATGCTCTCGGACTGGTCGCGCCAGGCGCTGACGCGGTCGCCGGGGGCGAGGCCGGTGACGCCTGGTCCGACGGCCTCGATCGTGCCCGTGGCCTCATGGCCGCACCGGCCGGGCGTGTACGGGTAGAAGAACTTGTGGCCGACGAACATGGGCTCGTTGTGCCAGCAATGCAGGTCCCATTGCACGCAGGTCGAGACGGCCTCGATGCGCATCAGGACTTCGCCCTCGCCCGGGGTGGGGATGGGCGCGTCGAGGATGGCGAATTCGCCGGGTGCGGTGATCTGCAGAATCTTCATGAGTAGCGCTCCTTGTCTATCGCACCTGACACTCGATGCAGCCGAACAGCGCCTCCAGCCGGGCCTTCCGCTCGGCGTTGAGATACGGCGGGTCCACAGCTCGCAGGTTCTGCTGCAAGCGCTCGAGGGAGCGCATCCCGACACAGCAGGTGCTCACGTCGTGGCTCAGGACGTAGCGCAGGCCCGCCTCGGGGATGGAGTAGGGCTGCAGGAAGTCGAGCAGGTCGCCCTCGGTGTAGGGCGCCTCGGCGGGGAGGTTGCCCTGGGCGATGTGGCGGCGGATGCATTCCTGGGCCGCGGGGAGGCTGACGAGGCCGGACTCCTTGGAGGCCTGGTTCAGCGGCATCATCACGACGGTGCCGACGTCATGTTGCCGGCACAGCGGCAGGACGGTGTCGGCGGCGGTCTGCAGCACGAAGTTGAGCGTCAGCATGACAACATCGAAGGCCCCGGTGGGGACGGCTCGCTGCAGTACCTCGTGGGTGCCATCGGCCTCAGACAGTTCGCTGATGCCAATGAAGCGCACCTTGCCCTGGTCGCGCAGCTTGACCATCGCCTCGTAGCAGCCGTCGGCCATGAAGCGGTCGAAGGTCGCGACGGTACGCATGCCGTGGCCCAGGAGGATGTCCAGATGGTCACGCTGCAGGCGGCGCAGGCTCTCTTCGGCCGAGGTGATCAGGGCCTCCGGCGTGCCCACGTAGACGGCCTCGGGCCGGTAGCTGTCATAGGGGCAGTACTTCGTCTCCAGCAGGACATCGTCGTGCCCCTGCAGCGCCGGGCCGAGAGCCTGCTCGGAGTCGCCGTAGCCGCCGGCGGTGTCAATGAAGTTGATCCCCGCGTCAATGATGGCGTGGACGAGGTCGGCGAAGTCCGGCTGGTCGTAGCCCCGGGCGGCGCCGAAGCTGAGTTCCGAGACTTGCAGGCCGGTGCGGCCGAGGCGGCGGGTGAGCATCGTGGTTCTCCTCTGTGTCGCGTAGGCGGGTTCGTCCCCGAACCCGCGACGTGCTGCGGGTCCGTACCCGAACTCGCCATCGTGTGGGTTCGAGGACGAACCCACCTACGCGGTCGCCTGCGCAATCAGCGCGAGTTCCTCATCCGTCAGCGGCGGGCAGTCCACCGTCGCGATGTTCTCTTGCATGTGTGGCCATTTGCTCGTGCCGGCGATGACGGTCGAGACGCCCGGGAGCGACAGCACATACTGCACGCAAAGCTGCGCCAGGGAACGGTTGGGGCCCGTCAGGGCCCGCAGGGCCTCTGCTTTCGCCGCGAGGGCCGCCTTGGCCTCGGCGCTTTGCCAACTGCGCCGGTCATCCTTGCCAAACGCCGCGTCAGGCTGGAGCGTGCCCGGCAGGAAGCCCTGGCCGAACACGCCCCGCGCGACGATGCCGACGTTGTGCGCCACCGCGGCGGGGAGGAGGGCGTCCCGCGCGCCCGGACCGATGATGCTGATGGATTGCTGCAGCACGTCCACGACCCCCCGCCGGATCAGGTCCACGCCCATCTCATTCGGCCCGATGGACACCCCCACGAAGCGCGTCTTGCCCTGCGCGCGCATGATCTCCATGGCCTCGAGGCAGTCGCCGCGTTGGATGTCCTCGGCGCTGGGCCCGTGCAGCAGGTACACGTCCACATGATCCGTCTTCAGCCTCTTGAGGCTCTTGTCCATCTGCCACAGCAGCTTGTCCTTGCTGAAGTCGTTCCAGGCGTGCCCCTTGGCCGCGCCGTGGCCACCCTTGGTGCAGACGACCCACTCGTCGCGGCAGCCCTGCAGCGCCCGGCCGGTGACCTCCTCGCTGTGTCCGTTGCCGTAGATCGGCGCGGTGTCAATGAGGTTGACCCCGGCGTCGCGGCACCGGGCGATCAGCTTGATCGAGGCGGCGTCATCGGTCGCGCCCCAACCATGGGGGATCTTGCCGAGACCGTCGAACTTGAGCGTCACGGCGCCGCCGATCTCCCAGGCGCCGAGGGAGACGGCGGAGACTTGCAGGCCGGTGCGGCCGAGAATCCGGTAGAGCATGGAGTCACCCTTGCATTGTCATTGTTGGTGCAGAAGTGATTGAGTGGTCAAGTGGTTACGTGGTTGAGTAACGACGTTGGCCGGGGCGGACTAATGACTGAACCACTCAACCACTCACAAGTTCCTCAAACGCCTCGTTGGCGCGGTCGCGGAAGAGCGCGGTCGTCCAGCGCTCGCCGGCGGGCAGAGGCGGCAGTTCAGCGGCGGTAATGGCTGCTGCCAGATAGGGGTTCAACGGCAAGCAGGCGCGGACCTTGAGCGAGTGCAGGCCATCGCGCACCGCGAGGCCGTCGCGGATGATCCGGTTGGCGTCGAAGTACAGCCGCGTGCCCGGGGTGTACTCCGTGTCCGGGCTGGGCAGCATCTTCCCGGCCTGGCGGCAGGCGACGACAAACTCGGGGCCGATGCCGCCAATCTCCCCGAGGGCAATATGCTCGGCGTAGTCCGGCGGATCGTTGAGGAGCACTTCGCCGATGGCGCGCTGTGTCGCCCCGCCGCGCCGGCTGGCAAAGCAGCGCAACTCGCCGCAGGGCTGGATGGCCGCCCACGCGTCCAGCGTCGTCGCGTGGACCATCCAGCGCGGGTCGTCGTCGCGGAGAGAGGTGGGGG
>CAZZDO010000121.1:0-7590 GCA_964653205.1 uncultured Armatimonadia bacterium
GTCAGACATTGTCTCGCCCTCCCTCGTCGCGATGCCCCACACCAGCAGGGCTTAGGCGCATAGGCGCCATTCCCAGTATGGTAGTTCGCCGTCAGAAGCACGGACACCTTCGTCTTCAGGCGACCTCGATGCCACCCACGGCCTCTTCTCCTAACCCTCAATCACCATCATGCTCCACACCTTCAGTTCCGCCCCCTGCTTCGGGTCGAGCGTGACTTGCGCGCCCTGCGCGTTCGGCTGCGCGCCAAAGACATAGCTCGGCGGCTCGGGGTTGACCTTCAGCTCCACCGGGTCCTGGTCGGGCGTGTCGGCGGACATGACCCACGCGCGCGGGAGCTTCGCCCCGGCCGGCAACAGCAGGTGCAGCGTGAACGCGCCGGGCGACCCCGGCAGGTCATGCTCGGCCACGATGCGCCGGTCCAGGGGAAGGTTGAGCAGGTTGATGACCGTCCGCGAACGGCCGTCCGGCAGCGGCTGCGTGTAGACCGTGTGCTCCCACATGACCGTCGAGGGCAGGCCGTAGAAGGAGAGGCGCTGCCACGGCTCCTGATCCCAGCGCAGGGCCGGGTCGCACAGATACTGCCCGTAGCGCGCGGCGAACCAGCGGTACTGCGCCACGGCCGCGTTCGCCGCATCGTCCTCCGGTCCCGTCATCGTCCCCCCGTACATCTCGAAATGGTCGTTGCACGCCGCGCGCGAAGCGAAGATCGTGCCCAGGAAGGGCTTGATCGTGCCGGGGTTGTGCCCGCCGCCCTGGCCGTCGTACTGGCTGAGCGCCGCCCAGAGCAGCAGCGGCTTGCGGGTGACTTCGCGGGTGGTGTTGAGCGTGACGGCCAGCCGGTCGTACGTGCCGGCGTAGCGGTCGTGCTGCATCGAGTCCGGGTCGCTTTCGGTGGACCACATGTCCACGGCGTCGGAGTACGCCGCCCAGCGCAACTGGTCGAAGTAGGCCTTGACGGCGCCGTGGATGGCCGGCAGGGGGCGGCGGAAGTGCCAACTGCGCCCGACCAGCGAGGCCCAGGCGTTCTGCGAGACATACTTGAACTCCGGGTTGACCGGGTCCGTGTGCGCCCGGGCGGCGGCCAGGTAGCGCCTGCCCACCTCGCCCACGGTCAGGTCGGTCAGCTTCTTCCCCGCGCGGTCCACGCCCGTCGCCGTGGCGTACAGGCACTGGCTGGCGCTGTCCATGAGCAGGCCGTCGAAGCCGAACTGCTTGATCGCCCAGGCGAGGTGCTGACCGAGGGTGTCGCCGCATAAGAGGGCATTCGGCAGGAACATGCCCGCCTCGCGGTAGTACGGCGCCTGTAGGTCGGCCTCGGTCGGCTGGCCCTGCGTGGGCGCGTAGACCTTCCAGGCCTCGGGGCCCTTCACCGCCGAGGTCTCGCTGTACGCGATGAGCTTCATCCCGTTCTCGTGCAGCAAGCGCGACCACAACTTCAGCTTGGCGGCCGACGTGAGCCGCCCCGGCTTGGGCCCGCCATACTCGGGCCATTCGGGCTGGTCGGTGGTGAAGAAGTACGAAGCGGGCATCCACGCGTAGGTCTCGACGGTGTTGACGCCGGCGGCCCGGGCGCGAGCGACCCAGGTGGCAATCTGCTCGTCGGAGGTGGTGGGCGAGGCGAACTTGTAGGGCTCAATGCACGCCAGCCGCATGACTTCGGGCCAGTTGGCGGACACCTCGAAGACGGTACGCGCCGAAGCGAGGGTCTTGCCCTGCGCGTCGGTAGCGGTCAGCTCGGCAAGGAAGCCGAACCGCGCCGCGCCGGGCTGGAAGGTTGCGGTGTAGTCCAGGCCGGCGGCGGGGATGGTGGCGTCGCGGGTGGCGATGGTCTGCACGGGCTCGCAGCCATGGCGGACGGTCAGGGCGAGTCGCACGGGCGCGGGAGTGAGCCCGGCGCCGGGGGTTAGTCGAGCATGGAAGGTGACGGCCTCGCCGGGGTGGTAGAGGACGCGCTCGCTGCGAAAGCGCTCAATGGTGAGCGGGCCGTCCGCGGCGTGCAGGCCTGTCATCAGCATCACCGCGGGCAGGAGCAGGTGGGCGCGCATGGAGGGCAATTCGCCGGGGCAAGGCGGGCGGCCTGCCGGCGGGGCCGCGCGGAAATGCCGCTAAGTTCGGCGCGGGACTATCGCTATTTCCGAGGCAAAATGGCCCACAATGGCTCTATGAGCCGTTTTCGCCGGCGCGAGGCACGATTCCGCTTATGCTATTCGTCCCCCGGGCGTTGCGCTATCAGGGCCTCAACCAATGCTTCGTAGTCCAGATTCAGCCGCCACAGCCGCACCCGCTCGCCACCGCTGGCCGGCTCGATGAAGCCGTTGTCGCGCCACTCGTGCAGCCAGGTTCGTGAGGTTTGGCTGGAGACCATGAACCAGTTGGCGACGTCGGCAGCGGTGAACGTCAGCGACTGCGCGCTGGGGCGATGTGCCAGGCGCATGAGCACCTGCTGCTCGCGACGACTGAGGCCCTCCCACGGTGTGTCCTCGGGCTGCTGCGCCTGGTGTAGGGACACGGCGCGAGTCTGCAGGCGCTCCGCAGCCGTGGCAAGCGTGTGAGTGAAGTACTCCAGCCACGGGGTCAGGTCCGGGTCGTTCCTGCCCTCATAGTAGTTCATAGGCAGGCCCATCTGCAGGCTGTCGTAGTAGAGCTTCAGGTCCCTGAAGTACTCCTCCTCGACAGACAGGAAGCCCCGCATGCGGTAGCCGCTGAACCAGAGCTCAGCGGTGGCCAGCGCGCGCGCAGTGCGGCCATTGCCATCGTCGAAGGGGTGAACAGTGACGAACTGATACGCCAGTATCCCGGCGCGGATCGGCGCGGGGAGCGTCTGCGCTACGGGCGAGTTGCGCCATGCTACGAGAGCGGCCATCAGGTCGGGGACATCGTCTGGGGCGGGAGGCCCATACTCGATCATTCCGGTGGTGGTGTCCACGACCGGGCATTCGGTGTTGCGGTAATGGCTCTGGGCTGGGCGCCGTCCTCGGCCCCGAGGGATGATGATGCTGTGTAGGGTCTGGATGAATCGCTCTGAGAACAGATGACGAATCGTCTCATCCGCTCCGTGCCGGGTGACATGCCATCCCTTGCCCAACAACCGCTCGGTCAGTGCGTCAGGTAGTAGCTGTTCCAGCGCCTCCAGGGCGTTCCAGTAGTTCCGAACCTCCTGCAGTTGGCGTGAGCCGGTTCGGTCGGAGTGTGCCAGCGCCTCCCGCATCTCTGCGTAGTTGAGAGTGTTGCCCTCGATCGCCGTGGAGTAGCGGGTGGACTGCCGTTGCGCTTCGTAGCGCAAGAGGAAAGCCGCGTCTGGAGGCAGAGGCAGGACCTCGATCAGTTGCCGCGCACCCTCGACGGCCATGAGGTCGCCGACCATGGCATGCGTGTACTCAAAGCGGGGCTCGTAGCCGGCCACCTTGCTCCTTCCTACTGCCCCTTCGCCTGCAACTCCCGCTTCACATCCCGCTGCCTCTGCCGCACCGCCGTCAGCACCGCCGCCGGCGTCGCCTTCCCCTCCAGCAGGTTCTGGATGCCGCCCATGTACGCCTGGGCCACCGACTCCTCCATCAGCGTGTCCGTCCATGCCGACAGGCAGGGGGCAGTCTTGACGATCTCCGCGTACTTGCGCAGGCGCGGGCCGGCGTTCTGTTCCGTCATGGCCCCCTGCACCTGCACCAGTTCCTGGCACTTCTGCACGAACTGCTGGGCTTGCTGCACGTCGGTCATGAACTGCAGGAACTTGACCGCCGCGGCACGGTTCGGGGTCTTGCTGGAGATCACATAGCCGTCGGCGGAGCCGGCCAGGCAGTCCTGCTCGCCCTTGCCGCCCTCGACCTTGGGGAAGTTGAAGAAGTCCCACGAGTTCCAGAAGCCTTCCGGGGCCTCGCCGTCCTTGGACAGCCGGGCGAAGTCCCATGTGCCCGTGTAGAACATCGCGGCCTTGCCCGAATAGAACAGCGTGCGCGACATCGCGCGGTCCACGCCGTTGGGGGCCTTGTTGAAGCACCCGCGGCTGACCATCTCCTTGAGCATGTCGAGGGACTTGGTCCACGCCGGGTCGTCGTACGCGCCCGGGCCCATCGGGTCGTACTGCCGCTCGGCGGCGGAGCGCCCGATGAGCCGCTGGGTCAACACGCACGGGAAGTGGCTGGCCGGCCATTTCTGCAGGTTGCCCAGCGCCAGCGGCGTGATCCCTTTGGCCTTGATCTTGTCGCACAGGGCGAGCAACTCGCTCCACGTCGCCGGGACCTTCCAGCCGTTCTGGGAGAACATGTTCTTGTTGTAGAGGAAGAACGTGCACTGCAGCAGATACGGCACGCCGTAGGTCTTGCCGTCGTAGGTGTAGCTGTCGAGCGAGGAGGCGATGAGGCGGCTGCGCCAGGCGGCGCTGTTGGCGTCGAGGTCAGCGGTGAGGTCGGCGACATTGCCGCCGCGCACGAAGTTGTGCAGCATCTTCTCGCCGCTCCAGACGAAGAAGATGTCGGGCGGCTGGGCCCCGCCGAGCGCGACGCGGATGTTGGTCTTGTAGGCGTCCGGCTCCTGGGCGTTGGTCTGGATCGTGATGTCCGGGTTGGCCGCCTGGAAGGCCTTGATGATGTCGGCCAGGGCGTCCTGACGGGGGCTCGTGTTCCAGATCGTCCAGAGCTGCAGCGTGGTCTTGCCGCCGGCCTGCTGGGGCGTGGCGCCGGGCATCAGGGGTCCCGCGCCGCTGGTCGGGGCCTGGGTCTGCGCGCCGGGCTGGCAGCCGGCGAGGAGGGCGATGAGGAGCACGGCGACGGCGACGGCGATGAATCGAGACACGTTGTCAACCTCCGGGCCTACCCCGTCAGCGCTACGCGCTGCCACCCCTCCCCACGGGGGAGGGGCTACTCGTGACGAAGGATAGGTGGGTTCTCCTGGATCGTGTTGGTGGGCCGACCCGCTGCTCACCGAGGGTCGCGCATGCAGCAGGAGACCAAGGTGGTGGATGCCGCGCTGTGCACGACGGATCCCGTCGCGCAGAGATCGCTGTGCGTCCCTGGCACGGCAACCTCCGCCTGGTTCTGTAATGTCACAACCCTCAGTAGAAGCCGCAAGCCAGACTACCGCGTTTCCCCTCCCCTGTGGGGAGGGGTGTCAGGCGCAGCCTGACGGGGTGGGCGACGTCACTTGCCTTCCTTACTGTCCTTGTCCTGCAGCGCGGCCGCCGTCTTGGGGCTGCCGATGTAGAGTGTGTCGAACGCCTCCTGGGAGGACTCGAAGCCCCGGCCCAGCCCCTGGCCGTGCCAGTTCAGGTTCGTCTTGATCGGCGCCTCGCGGCCGGTTTCGGCCTCGCGCCTGGCGACGTGGTCGTTCAGCTTCTGTTCGAGCGCGGCGACGATGAGCGGCTCCTGCTCGGCGAGGTTGTTGTTCTCGCCCGGGTCGTCCACGAGGTTGTACAGCTCCACCTCGGGCTTGAAGTGGAAGTCGGGCTCCAGGGCGCGCATGAGCTTCCACTCGCTCGTCCGCCACCCGTGCTTGCGCATCCACGTGCACTCGGTGATGTAGAACCCGCTGTAGTTGGTCGGAACCTCCCCGGCCAGCATCGGCAGTTGGCTCTTGCCGTCGAACTTCACCCCCGGGTCAAGGTCCAGCAGGTCCATGATCGTGGGCACGAGGTCCTGGTGCAGCGTGATGCCCGGCACGCGCACGCCCTCGGGCATGACGCCCGGCAGGCGGTAGATCAGCGGCACGTGCAGCGTGCAGTCGTACATGCCGTGGTGGTCGAACCAGCACTCGTGCTCGTCGAGCGTCTCGCCGTGGTCGGCGTTGAGGACCACGAGGGTGTTCTCGGTCAGGTCGAGATCGTCCACGGCCTGCAGGATCGCCTGGATCGAGGCGTCCATGTAGGCAATGGCCCCGTCGTACTGGGCGATGACATAGTCGGCGTCGGTGATGCCCGGCGGCATCCAGGACAGCAGGTAATCGCGGAAGGGCTTGAACTCCTTCATCGCGTCGAGCGAGTGGTTGTTCGGGTCGCACTCGTCGCCGGAGTAGAAGATGCGCTCGAAGGGGGCCGGCGGCAGATACGGGCTGTGGGGGTCCATGTGGCGCAGGAACAGGCAGAAGGGCTGGTCCTGGGCCGCCAGGCGCTTGAGTTCGGGGATGGCGACCTCGTTGAGGTTGTCGGCCTTGGTCAGCGGGCGCTCGTCCCAGCCGCCCCAGCCCTTGAAGTCTATGTAGTTGTCAAAGCCCCGCGCCGCCGGGTTGCCCCGGAAGCCCACGCAGGTGCTCTCGTAGCCCTGCTCGCGCAGAATCTCGGGCAGGGACTTCACGTCCTCGGGCATGGTGCCCTCATGCCGCAACGCCACGAGGGTGTTGGAGAAGCAGTCCAGCCCGGTGAGCATCGTGCCGTAGCCGGAAGTCGTGGGGACGTGGGGGCAGAAGTTCTGCTCGAACAACACGCCCTCGTCGGCCAGGACGTCCAGGTGCGGGGTGGTGTGGAACGGGTAGCCGTAGCAGCTCATGTGGCGCGCGGACAGGCTGTCCACGCCGATCAGCAGGATGTTGAACTTGTCAGACATGGGGTAGCTCCGTGAGCAGTTGGCGGCGCCAACTGAGGTGATGGGGGGAGGTTCGTCTCAAGAAGGGGGAATACCTGCGCGTAGGTGCGCCGGTCCTCCGGCGCACAACGGATGCCCGCCGGAGGACCGGCGGGCCTACGCGTATCCCACGGCGAAGGCGGACCTACGCGTGTTCGGCCAGGAACCCCCGCACCCACTCCGCCTGCGCGACCGCCTGGTCTATGAAGAACCCCCCGATGATGCTGTACCCGGCGATCTCGCCCTGCTCCCACAGCCCCAGCATCGTCTCGTACTGCTGGGCCAGCAGGTCCAGCGGCATGTGCGTGCGGCTGGGGTAGTCGTGCAGGTAGCTGCCGACGATGATCTCCTGGTCGGGGAACTGCCGGCGGCAGTGGGCGACGTGGTCGGCGAGGTTGGGGATCTCCGCGCAGTTCCACAACCACAGGCTCACGACGTCCATGTGCGGCTTGAGCAGGTCCCACTCCGGCTTGTCGAGTTCGTTGGCGTACACCACGACCCAGAGCTTCAGGTCCGGGTTGTGCCGGTGGAGGGCCTCGCGCACGGCGGCCGGCCCGCCGGCGGCGTACGACTCATGGCCGAACATGCCGTGGGCGTCGTCAATCATGGCACCGACGATGTTGGGAAACTGCCGCGACAGGCGGCTGAGGTTCTCGGCTTCGTCGCGGATGCGCTCGGGGCGCGGGTCGTGCCGGGCGACGAAGCCGTTCTCACCCCCGCCTTCGCTGCGCAGGCGCTCGAAATACCACTTGGAGATGTCGGCGACGATGCGCGGGGCCTCGGCCAGCTTGCCGAACGCGATCTCGTTGTTGGGGTGGAACATGTAGTTGACGCCGGGGACGCCGAACCAGCGATAGCCCTCGCCGACGCCATACAGCGTCGGGTCAATGGCCACCGTGGCCAGCCCCTCCCAGACCCAGCCGGCTTCGCGGAAGGATGAGGCGGTCATGGCAGTTCCTCCGTGTGTCGCCCGTCGTCTCGCCGGCCCCTTCGGGGCGGGGGGAGAGAGGGGGCGGCCTTGGCAATCCACGAGCTGACGCT
>CAZZDO010000121.1:7690-12897 GCA_964653205.1 uncultured Armatimonadia bacterium
GCTGGTGGACTCCACGCCCCCCTTCCCTCTCGTCCGGCGCGAGCCCCGAAGGGGCGACACAATCGTCATGCCCTCTACAGCCCCAACCCCACCACCCGCCCATCCGCCAGCGCCGCCGCGACCACGCCGGTGCACTCCGACAGCAGGCGCGGCGGGGCCTCCGTGCGCCACTGCTTGACCAGCTTCCCCGCCCCGTCGGCCACGCGCACCAGCCCGCCCTCGTCGGCATACACCACCCGCGGCCCGGCGGCGGTGGGCAACACCAGCACGTCATTGACGCCCACCCCGATGCGGTCCTGCCACAGCACCTGCCCCGCGCCGTCGAGCACGTACAGGTAGCCCGTGCCCGAGGCGAGCAGCACCTCCGACTTGCCGTCGCCGTTGAGGTCCGCCAGCTTCACGCGGTTGGTCGGGTAGCCGAAGTTGTCGAAGCGCCAGAGCACCCTGGCGGTGGCGAAGTCGGTGGCGACCGTGTCGCCGGTCGAAGAGGCGTTGATAACCTCGGTCTTGCCGTCACCGTTGAGGTCGCCCACGCCGTAGAAGACATCGCCGATGGAGGTGTACGACTGGAAGACGCGCTTGCCCTCGCCGCTGATGCCGATGACGGAGCCGTACTTGTCGCCCACGAAGAGCGTGTCCGGCCTGGCGCCGGCGGCGGCCTCAAAGGAGAGCTGCATCGAGCCGTGCAGAGCCCAGTCGCTCTTGAACAGCAGCGTCCAGTCGCGGTCCATCACCTGCAGGTCGAAGTTCTTCATCGTGACGACGATCTCGGGTTGCCCGTCGCCGTTGAGGTCCCACGCGCCGACGTTGTAGAGCGGGTAGGCCGCGTCGCCGAAGCTCCGGGCCCACGGCGTGCCGCGCATCTGGTGCTGGTCGAGGATCTGGCCCGTGGCCGAGACGATATAGGCGTTGGCGTCGGCCGAGCCGACGAGCACCTCCAGGCCCGGCTCCGGCCGCAGGTCGGCGACCGCGACGTCCCTGACCTTCCCGCCCAGTTGTGTCTGCCAGAGCTGCTGTCCCTGCGCGGTCAGGCAGTGCAGGATCGGGCCGCGGCCGACGAAGAGGCAGGGGCCGTGGCCGTCCTGCAGGTCGGCGGTCTTCATCACGCCGATGTCGGCGTCGGTGGCGAAGGCGGCCCAGGCAGGCTTGTCGGCCGCGGCCGCCTGCGCCGCAGCCTCCGCCCGCGCCGCGGGCCTGGCCTTCAGCAGCGCGGCGATGATCTGCCGCGCCTGCGTCAGTGCCGGGAGCTTAACCGTAATACTCGTTTTGCCGGCGACGCAGTCGAAGCTCTTGCCTGCAATCGTCGCCTTCGACGGGCCCCCGGCCTCGACGACGCCCTGCCCGGTCTTCAGGTCAAGCTGCACGCTGACCGGCGCGTCGGCCGCCAGCTGGAGCTCGCCCAGTTGCAGTTGCGTGAGGCCGGACAGCGCGATGCTGTCGGGGCTGACGAGCCCAGCCGTGGCCTGCACGCTCAGTCCCGTCGTCGTCACCGGCCCCAGCAGCGCCAGCGCCGAGCGGTTGCCCTGCAGGGCGACGAGGTTGGGCGCCAGCTCGACGGGCTGCAACTCCCGTCGCTTCGCCGGGAGGCTGGTGTACATTAGCGAGCAGAAGCGCACGCTCTCCCCGGCGGCGAGCTGCTGGCCCTGGCGCTGGTGGTAGATCGAGATGGGGACCGAGATGCCCTGCCGCTCGTGGTTGGTCACGAAGGCGCGCACGGGGGACACGGTCTTGAGGTGCAGGTAGCGGCTCAAGTCAGTCGTGGGCTGCGGCGCGGGCGGGAGGGCCTCGGCCTCGAGGGTGGTCTCCTTGCCGGCGGTGTCCACGAAGACGAAGCGGTCCACGCGCACCGTCGGGTTCTCGCGCAGCGTGACGATGATCAGGTGCGGGCCCTTCCCCTCCAGCGCCACCAGCGGCGACTCGGCGGTGTTGGCGAAGTCGCCGCTGGAGCTGGCGTACTTGAGCTTGGGCATGTGGAAGGCGACGTTGGGCCCGAGGTTCACCGACACCCACAGCGAGTCGCTGCTGCCGTCGAAGCCGTAGCCGATGATCTTGAGGCGGTACTGCCCCGGCGGCAGGGCGGCGCCGAAGGCGATGCGGGAGCTGCCCTGTTCCATGAGCAGGGCCTTGCCGCCGGAAGCGTCGGGGTCGTCGAGGATGAGGCAGTTCTGGGTCTTGGCCGACCCCGCCCCGCGCTCGGCGACGAAGTCGCGCCCGTTCGCGATTCGCTGCTCGCCGGCGCTGTCAATGGTCTTCCAGGTCAGTTCGAGGTCGTAGTCGCCGGCCGCGCCTGCGGTCACCGTATCGGCGACGAGGAAGCTCTCGCCGCGCTGCCAGAGGATCTGCCGCCGCCAGTCGCAGCCGTTGAAGCCGCGGACGAGGCTGTCGGTGTAGGCGAAGCCGGGGAGGTCGGCATGGGCCGACAGGGCCGCGAGGCTCGGGACGAGCTGGTCCCCGCGCCCGTCGCGCAGCACCGTGAGCATGTTGTGCTCGGTCGTGTTGCGGATGAGGTAGTCGTGATCCAGCAGCCACCGCTCCCCGCCCTCGACGAACTCCACGATCTGGTTGGTGTCGAAGTGCAGGTGGTGGCCCCGGCCGATGCCGTCGAGCAGCAGGTACTGGGCGTCGGGGTCCCAGCCATCGCGGAAGCTCGCCTTGTCGAAGGACTCCGCGGCGGGGACCTCGGACTTGGCGAAGGGCTCGTTGTAGGTCGGTCGGGTCTGGATGCGTTCGTAGAGGTACGGGTCGGTCATGAACACATTCAGGCCGGTGAAGCGGTCGGGGCGCTCGGGCTTGAGGCCGCGGTCATAGGGGTTCTTCCAGCCCGGGCTGAACTGGTCCAGCAGCCACTGGTAGCCGGAGTCGCGGGTCCACCAGAGCGCGAGGGGCAGGGCCTCCTCCGCCTGGCTGGGACGGGAGGAGAAGCCCGAGTCGCCGAACCCGCTGCCCAGCCCGCGGTTGTCCACGATCCCCACCACGTAGTCAGCGTACTTCTCCAAGTTGCCCGAGGTCAGGTAGGTGCGGTCGTCCTCCGCCAGCGCGTAGGTGACGGTATGGCGGGGGACGATCGGCAGGTAGGAGTCGGAGTCCTCGGGCGCCTTCCACGACTGCGCCTGCGCGCGGAAGCCGTTGTGCGCCCGCTGCAGCTTGTCGGGCATGTCGGCCAGCCCGTAGTAGCGCTGGAAGTAGCGCGCGCCGCTGTAGATGCCCAGCAGGGGGAACGTGGTGTGATTGTACTCGGGCAGGACCCCGGCGGTGGTCAGCGCCGCCCAACCGGAGACCTTGCTGACCAGGTCGCGGGTGAACTGCAGGAAGGCGTTGGTCGCCGCGAGGCGCAGCGCGTCATCAACCAGCGGGCTCTCCTCGAAGGCGTCCCAGGCGCAGTTGATGGCGAAGGACTGCGTCTCTTCGTTCCACGGCAGGACGGTGTGGGGGTCGGTCTTCGGGTCGCGGCGCTGGCCGCCCTCGGCGTAGAGCTTCGTCATGACCTGCAGCGTCTCGACCGCCTTCCTGGCGTAGGCGTCACAGCCGGTCTTCAGGTAGTCAGTCGAGTGCTTGAGGAAGTCCTCGAAGGTCGGGTTGACCTTCAGGGCCGCGATCTTGGCGGCGGCGTCGGCCGACACGAGCGGTTGCGGCCCGGCCAGCACGGCGTACGGCAGCTTCCCGTCCTTGAGCACGCCTGCGAAGGCCCGCACGGCCGGCAGCGCCCCGGCGGCGTCGCTGCAGCCGATGATGATGACATCATGCCCGCCGGTCCACGGATAGGGGTCGTAGACGGTGTGGATCAGGAAGTTGCCCGCGCCGGGGGTCAAGGCGTCCACGAACGTGTAGCGGTTCCAGTACAGGCGCTCGATGAGCGGGTTGGTGAGCATGTTCCCCAGGCACACGACGGTGCGGGCGGCCGGGTCGGCGGCCTCGACGGTGGCGACCGTCTCGGGGTGGTACGGCGCGAGGGCCTGGAGCAGTTCCTCGCGGGCCGCGGCGTACTCCGGGCCCTCGGGGGCCAGCACCGCCGGCCCACGGCCGCCCACGACCAGCGGCGTCTGTCGCGCCAGCGGCCGGACCTCGTCCACCGCCGTGACGGGGATGCCCAACTCCGCGGCCTTCTTCATGTCGCCGGCCTCCGCCTGACCGATGATCTGCAACTCCCCCAGGCACGGGTGCGCCCGGGCGCCCTTCGAGACGCCCTCGGTGGACCGGAAACGCAGGGCCACGAGCTTGAGCGGGGCGAAGGCGTGCTCGGCCCACTGCTTCTGCAGGGCCGGCTTCACCTCGGCCAGGACCCGGTCGAAGGTCCCGTCGCCATCGGTGTCGGCCTCGATGACATAGGCCGTGGTGTAGTAGATGTCGTTGGCCTGGTAGAGCCGCACCGCGGACACGAGGCGGGGGTGGTCGAAGGTGAAGGTGACGGCGCCCTCGCCGGCGGTCTTGACCGCGAAGGTCAGTTGCGTCTCGGGGCGGCCGTCAAGCAGGGCGAGGACGGCCCCCGGCTCCGTCTCCGGTGCGGTGGTGATCTTCGCGGCGACGGCGATGTTACGCTCGGCGGCGATGGCGGGGGAGAGGGTCAGGAGCACGGCGGCGGCAAGCAGCAGGCGCATGGCGGGACCTCGCGAGACGGGACTGGAGAGTCAGTTCGCAGTCGGTGACGGAATGCCCTGCCGGGGCGGCCAGAAGTGGAAGCGGGCGGCGACGCACGAGGCGCCGCCGCCCGTCACAGCGACTGTCGGACGCAGCAGTCGGTCTACAGCAACTCGCCCGGGAACTGGTTCCACCGGGCCCGGCCGTGTACCCACTTCGAGTGGCCGTCGCAGAAGGCCACATTCGAGCCGTCGTTGTGCCAGTGAGTGTAGTTGGCCCACCAGGGCGGGAACATGTAGTCCCAGGCAGGGGTATTGTCGCACAGGAGCATGCACTCGGCCGGCTTGTCAATCTTCCCCAGCGCCGTCATCGGCCCGCCGTAGCCGGAGTAGTAGATGTTATGGTTGCAGGTGTAGTCGTTGATGTAGTTGATGTCCGCCCCGGTGGGCAGGGCGTTGACATGCGGGCTCTTGCTGGGGCACATGAAGATCTGGTCGTTCTTAGTGTACGGCCCGATCCGCGTATACCACCAGCCACCGCCGGCGGCGGTCCGGGCGTTGTACGGCAACTGCTCGTCGTAGTCCTGCGCGTACTGCAGCATCGCCAGGCTCATCTGCTTGGTGTTGGACAGA
>CAZZDO010000122.1:0-1494 GCA_964653205.1 uncultured Armatimonadia bacterium
AGTGGTTGAGTGGTTGAGTGGTTGAGTGGTTGAGTGGTTGAGTGGTTGAGTGGTTGGAGGTTAGGTGAGGGGGAGACGGTGTAGGAGCGGTCACCGACCGCGACCGGCATCGGGGTCGGTGCCCCCTCGTACAGCACGTCCCGGTTCCCGATTCCCGAATCCCGAATCCCGGTCCCTGAGGTCCCCATGGCCATCTACGACCAACGCCACGAATGCATGAACCGCGAGGAGTTGCTGCAACTGCAGCTCGAGCGGCTCCAGGCCACCGTCAACCGGTGCTACAAGAACGTGCCGTTTTACCGGCGGCGGCTGGACGACCTGGGCATCGAGCCCGAGGGGCTGCAGTCGCTCGACGACCTGCGCGCCCTGCCCTTCACGACCAAGGAGGATCTGCGGGCGAGCTACCCGTATGACCTCGTCGCCGTGCCGCTGCGCGAGGTCGTGCGCTTCCACCTGTCTTCGGGGACCACGGGGGCGCCGACCGTCATCGCCTACACGGCCAACGACCTGCAGCACTGGACCAACCTCGTGGCCCGCAACCTGGCTGCCGGGGAGATTACCCGCGAAGACGTCGTGCAGATTTTCTTCGGCTACGGGCTGTTCTCGGGGGGCTTCGGCCTGCACCAGGGCGCCGAGGCCATCGGAGCGTCGGTGTTGCCGGTGAGCGAAGCCGAGTTGCCCCAGCAGGTCAAGATCATGCAGGACTTCCGCAGCACGGCGCTGATCGGCATGCCCAGCTACGCGCTGTCCATCGCCGAGACGATGGAGCGGATGGACGTGGAGCCGAACTCGCTGAGCCTGCGGGTCGGGCTGTTCGGGGCCGAGCCGTGGAGCGAGGAGCGGCGGGCGGAGATCGAGCAGCGGCTGTACATCCGGGCCTACGACATCTATGGCCTCAGCGAGATGGGCGGGCCCGGCGTGGCCGGCGAATGCCCCGAACGCTGCGGGCTGCACCTGGCCGAGGACCACTACCTGATCGAGGTCCTCGACCCCGACAGCGGCGCGCCCATGCCGGAAGGGCAGGAGGGGGAGCTGGTCTTCACGACGCTGAGCAAGGAGGCGCTGCCGCTGCTGCGCTACCGGTCGGGCGACCTGGCCTCCGTGGACCCGAGCCCGTGCCCGTGCGGCCGCACGACGGCGCGCATGTCGCGCATCTCCCGCCGTACCGACGACATGGTCATCATCCACGGCATGAACATCTCCCCGGCCGACGTGGCCCACGTGCTGGCCGCCTTCCCGGGGGTCAGCCCCCACTTTCAGCTTGTGGTCGAGCGGCCGGGGGCGCTGGACGAGTTGAACGTGCGGGTGGAGTTGGCGGGGCTGCCGTCGGACATCGGCGAGAAGGTCCTGCGCCTGCGCGACGACATCGCCGCGCGCCTGCGGGCCGAACTGGGCGTGGACCTGCGCATCATCCTCCTCGAACCGCGCAGCCTCAGCGGCCAGGGCGGCAAGTACCCCCGGGCGGTGGATACGCGGAATCGGTAGTACCCACGG
>CAZZDO010000122.1:1594-12892 GCA_964653205.1 uncultured Armatimonadia bacterium
TACCCACGGCCTTTGTCAGTACCCCCCCACCTCCCGCGCCAACTCCATCCAGTACCGGTAATCGTCCCAACTCACCGTCGGCGGGACCGAGTGGTCGGACTGGTGGATGTACCCGCCGCCGACCTTGGCCGCCTCGATCTTGCTGATGACCTCATGCCGGATGGCCGCGCGGTCCCCCGTGGCCAGCACATCCATGCTGATGTTGCCGAAGAAGCTGATGCGGTCGCCGTACAACGGCTTCAGTTCCCGCACGTCGTTGCCGCAGCGCGCCTCCAGCGGCTCGATGCAGTCGAACCCCGCCTCAATGAGCAGGGGGATGAACTCCCGCACGTCCCCGTCGCAGTGCAGGATCAGCAGCAGGCCGTGCGCGTGCAGCAGGTCCGCCATCTCACGGTGGAAGTGCCTCATGTGCGTGCGGTACGCGGCTGGGGAGAAGAGCATGCCGTTGCGGTAGCACAGGTCCGAGGAGAACAGGACGCCGTCGGGGCGGAGGCCCTCGGCGAGCAGTTGCTCCATCATCCGCAGGGCCAGCGCCGCCTGCGCCTGCATCATGTCGGCGAAGAAGTCCGGGTCCAGGGCCAGGGTCATCATGGCGTTCTCGAGGCCGAGGACCCTCAGCGCCCACCACACCGGCTCGCCGGGGCTGATCGTGCAGAACTGCCCGGCCGCGTTGGCGTGCCGAATGGCCTGCCGCACACCGTCGCTGATCCGCGCCGGGTCATACGCCAGCCGCTCGCGCACGCGCTCCCAATCGGCCCGGGTCTTGACCAGGAAGTCCACCTCGCACGGCGGGCCGTAGTTGTCGGTCCAGTGCTTGAAGACGATGCCGTCGGCGTCGCGCTTGAGATGCCACTCGGCGGTCTGTTCGAGTAGCTCCTCGGGCAGCCGCAGGCTGTGGTCGAGGCCGAAGTTCAGGAACGGGTCGAGGTCGAAGAGCTCAGCAGGGGACTGGTCCTCGGGCATGCCCTCGCGGCGCCAGCGGGCGATGGTGTCGGGCCAGTAGGACTGCTCGCAGCGGGGCAGGCGGTCCGGCTCGCGGCGACGGAGAGCGGTGTTGAGGCGTTCGCGGGAAGTCATGGTGATGACTATAGCGGAGGGAGCGGGAATGTCAAAGGGGAGGTATCAGGACGGGGGAGGGTGAAGGGCAGAGCGTGAAGGATGGAATCCGAATGCTGAAGGACGGCCCACGCCATGTTCATTGACTGCCACTGCCACGCCTATCGCGTCGCGTCCCCGCTCTACGGTTTCGCGACCGCCGCGCAGACCGTCGAGGTCTTCGACCGGCTCGGGATCGAGAGGGGCGCGCTGCTGCCGATCGTCAGTCCGGAGGTCTACCTGCCCCAGGCCAACGAGGACATCCTGGAGATGTGCGCGCAGTATCCGGACCGTCTCTTCCCCTTCTGCAACATTGACCCGCGGGCGATCTGCAACTCCTCGCACGCGCCGCTGGGCAATCTGCTGCGCTACTACAAGGACCAGGGCTGCAAGGGCGTAGGTGAGATCATGCCCAACATGCACATCATGGACGACATGGTCCAGAACCTGTTCAAGCACGCCGAGGCGGTGGGGCTGCCGGTGACGACCGACGGCTCGCCGGTGCCGACGGGCAACTTCGGGCTCTACGACGAGCCCGGCCTGCCGGGCCTGGAGTTCACCCTCCGGCGCTATCCGAACTTGGTCTACCTGGCGCATGGCCCGTGCGTGTGGACGGAGATCGCGCGGCTGGAGACACCCGGCGAGCGCGGCTACATGTACGGTCTCGACGGCGGTCAGCGCGGGCGGCAGCCGCAGGGCCCGATCAAGGAAGAGGGCGTCCTGCCCAAGCTCATGCGGCTGTACCCGAACCTGTACGGCGACCTGTCCGACGACTCCCCGCGCAACGCCCTGGCGCGTGACCCCGACTACGGCCCCAGGTTCCTGACCGAGTTTCAGGATCGGCTTCTGTTCGGAACGGACTTGTGCTTCCCGAGCATGCCCGTTAAGATTGTGGACCTGCTGATACAGTGGCGGGACAGCGGGAAGATCACCGAGCAGGTGTTCCAGAAGGTGGCGCGCGAGAACGCCATCAAGTTGTTCGGGCTGGAGTAGACCAGCCCGCGATGCGGCCTGCGCAGGCGGCAAGGAGCAGCATGGACAGACGCCGGGTAGTGGTGACGGGACTGGGTGTGGTCGCCCCCAACGGTTGCGCGACTGAGGCTTTCTGGCAGGCGACGGTCGCCGGGGTGTCGGGGATCAAGCGCATCTCCACCTTCGACACGACCGACTACGCCTCGCAGATCGCCGGTGAGATCCGTGACTTCGATCCTGAGGTGCACCTGCCGCCGGACGCGGAGCGACGGCTGGACCGGTCGGCCCTGCTGGGGCTGGCCGCCAGTTGCCAGGCCGTGGCAGACAGCGGCGGGGTGTTGGAAGCCGTCGGCCGCGACCGCATCGGCTGCATCATCGGCACCGGCGTGGGTGGCGTGCTGTTCCACGAAGAGCAGATCATCGTGGGTTACAACCTGGGGCCCCGGCGCATCAGTCCCTTCTCCGTGCCCCGGATCACCGCGAACGCCACGGCCAGCCAGATCGCGATGTACCACCAGGTCACGGGGCCGAACCTGACCATCTCCACCGCCTGCGCGTCGGGCAGCCACGCCGTGGGCGAGGCGCTGCGCAAGATCCAGTACGGGGAGGCGGACGCGATGCTGGCCGGCGGCGCCGAGGCTCCCCTGAGCTGGGCGACCGTGGCGGCATTCGCCCGGATGCGGGCCCTGTCCTCACGCAACGACGAGCCCGAGACGGCCTGCCGCCCCTTTGACGCCACCCGCGATGGCTTCGTCATCGCCGAAGGCAGCGCGGTGCTCGTGCTGGAGGAACTCGGCGGCGCGCTGGCGCGCGGGGCGCGCATCTACGCCGAACTCGCGGGCTATGGCCTGACCTCCGGGGCGTACGACATGGTGCGGCCGGAGCCGTCGGGGCAGGACGCCGCGGCCGCGATGACCCTGGCGATCAACGACGCCGGCATCGCCCCCGGAGCAATCAGCTACATCAACGCCCACGGCACCAGCACGACGCCGAACGACAAGACCGAGACGCTGGCCATCAAGCTGGCCCTCGGCGACGCGGCGCACCACACCCCCGTGTCGTCCACGAAGTCCTGCGTCGGCCATGCCATCGGCGCGGCCGGGGCCATCGAGGCGGCGGTCTGCTGCCTGGCCATCCGCGACAGCATCATCCCCCCGACGATGAACTACCACCAGCCCGACCCGGCCTGCGACCTGGACTACGTGCCCAACGAGGCGCGACGGGCTGAGGTGAGGGTGGCGCTCTCGAACTCCTTCGGGTTCGGCAGCGTGAACGCGTGTCTGGCGCTGCGGAAGTTCGAGGGGTAGGGCCGCTCAATCCACCGGCGGCGCTTCCGCCGCCTCGCCCGCCGTCCCCGGGTTCAGCCACTCGCCGATCGCCTGCCGCAGGCGCTGCTCGACCGTCTGGTTGATCGCCAACGTCGCCCCGGGACAGGTGCGGCAGAACTCGCTCGGCAGCCGCTGCAGTTGCCCCAGCCCCGCCCGGATGTTCTCCGCCACGCTGCTCTCCCGCACATTCCCCACCGGCTCGGGCCTTGAGGTCGCGTGCCCGCCGCACCAGTACTGGTGGCCATCGGGCAGGACGAAGCCCTGCGTCGCCGCGACGTAACAGCGCGGCGAGATGGCCAGCGCCCCGGGCCGTCCGGCCGCCGCGCGCTCGGCCCACGCCGCCAACTCCCCCCGCTGCGCCACCCGGTGGTACGGGCTCATGAAGGGCATCTGCCCGGCGAGGTCCTTGCGCTTGTCCGCGGGCACGTTCCGCGAGTCGCGGTACTCCTCCCACACGGCTTCGGCCGCCGCCCAGGTCTCGCTGAAGAAGCGCTCGTACTGCGCCGCCGTCAGGCGCAGGTCGCAGTTCTGGTCGCCCCCGACGGGGATGACGTGGAAGTCGAGATCCGGGCTAAGGCCGTCCTCCGCCAGCGGCTTCATGCTCAGGACGAAGCGCAGGAAGTCCGGAAAGTCGTCGGCGTAGCGGCGCGATTCATCGCGCCCGCAGTTCAGGCGCGTGAGCACGCAGTTGAGGTGGATGACGGGATGGGCGGCGGCGAGCAGGGCTTTGGCGATCTGCAGGTTGTGCAGGCCGCGCACGACCTGCTCCCAGCGGCCCGCCCGTTGGTGGATGGCGTCGCCGACGTCGGGCCGGTGCGTGTCCAGCGACAGGTGCAGCCGCCCCGTCCCGGAAGACACGAGGCCCAGGGCCGCCGCCGGCGTGAGCGCCAGGCCATTGGTGTTGACATTGCACGCCGCGCCGGCGTCGCCCGCGGCGCGGATCAGGCCCTGCGGCCCCCACAGGTCCTCGCCCAGGAGCAGCGGCTCGCCGCCCGTGAAGTAGACGTAGACGCCCTGATCGGGAGCGCCGGGGGTGAGCCCCGCCAGCACCCGTCTCCAGTCCGCCACGGTCATGCATTCGTCCACGGGGCGCTGGTTGCAGTAGACGCAGCGCGGCGCCATGTCGCACGCGAGGGTGAGGTTGAGGCCCAGGAACGAGAGGCGGACGGGCAGGCCCTCCGGCCAATGCTCGGGCCATGTGCCGAGCGCGGCGAGCAGGCGCTCCTCGTCCCTCTCCCCCGCCTCGATCAGCGCCCGCACCCGCGCCTCGTTGATGGCCTTCAGTTGCTCGACGGGGAGGCTGAAGACGTTGGCGATCTGCGGGGGCGTGCGCAGGCCACGCCGCGCGGCGTCCACCGCGCCATCGGCGACCGCCGCCTGCCAATCATCCGCCGCGAAGCGCGCTCGCAGCCGGGCGGCATGTTGGGGGCTGTACTGATCGAACTGCATCGGCATGATGCCCTCCGCGAAGGGACGCAAGGATGTTCGCGTCCGCGGGGCGCAGTCCTGCAAGGGGGGTGTCTTCCGTTCGGCGGCCCCTTCGGGGCGCGCGGAAGAGGAAGCGCCAGGATGAGGGAGAAGGGCGAGCTGGGAATCCACCAGCTTACGCTGGTGGCAATGAACGTCGGCCCCTTCGGGGCGAACAGCGCGGCCGTTCCCCGTTCTCGCCCTACCGTTCCCGATGTTCCCGATGTTCCCGATGTTCCCGATGTTCCCGATGGTCCCGATGGTCCCGATGTTCCCGTCGCGCCGTTCGCGCCGAAGGCGCCGGCGTACCTTGCCACGGGCGTGAGCCCGTGGACTCCGACGCCCCCCTCCTCTCTCTTGAGGCGGGAGGGGCAGAAGGCCTCTCCCTCCCTTGTGGCGAACGACGCTCCATCATGCACACCCCTCCCCCCAACCCCATCCGCGTCGGCGTCATCGGCGTCGGCTCGTGGGCCAACCGCATCCAGATCCCGCAGGTGCTGTCCCACCCCGCGGCCGAACTCGTCGCCCTCTCGGCGCGGACCGAAGAGAAGCTGCGCGCCGCCGGCGAGCAGTTCGGCGTCACCGCCCTGTACACCGACTACGAGCAGCTCCTCGCGCGCGACGATCTCGATGCCGTGTGCCTCAGCAGCAGCCACAACATGCACTACGAGATGGCGAAGGCGGCGCTGCAACGGGGCCTGCATGTGTTCTGCGAAAAGCCGCTGGGGATGAACTCGGCGCAGACGCGGGAGTTGCGCGACCTGGCGGCGGGCGGGGTACGAGCCCCCGCCCTACAAAACGGCATCAAGACGATGGTCGCCTTCACCAACCGGTGGGTGCCCGAGAGCATCTACAGCAAGCGGCTGGTGGATGAGGGCTACGTGGGCGAGGCGTTCCACTACAACGTGTGCCAACTGGCGGGGTACGCGCGGCCGGATCGGGATTGGTTCTGGCGCGCGGACCCGGCCCTCGGCGGCGGCGTCCTCTATGACCTCGGCTGCCACAACATTGACCTCGCCATGTGGCTGAACGGGCCGATCCGGTCCGTCTGCGCGACGTGGAAGAACACCGCGCCGCAACGCATGGACCGCGGGCTTTCCAGCCCGCGCCTTCGCGACACCGTCACCAACGACACCATTGCCTTTCTCGCCGAGTTCGCCAACGGTTGCGAGGGGATCTTCCACATCAGTTGGACGTGCCCGGGCGACCGCGTCATGCGGCACGAGCTGGCCGGGCGCGACGGCCTGCTGGTGCTCGACCTGTTCCACGATGTCTGGCGCAACGGACTGATGGGCTGTAAGGCCGGCGACGCCCGGACGCAGCCCCTGCCCCCGCCCGATGACATCCAGCCCGCGATCCCCCGCGATGTCTCGACCGATGAGAAGCGCGAGGCGGCGCTGCAGGCCTTCCGCTTCAAGGCCTCCAGCCTCGTGCGGGCGTTCCTGGATTGCATCGTGAACGACACGCCCGTCGGGCCGGACTTCGCGGCCGGGCACGAGACGCAGCGCGTCATGGACGCGGTCCTGCTCAGCGCCGACGAGCGGCGCTGGGTGGAGGTGGAGGAGTTCGCATGAGACGACTGGCAGCGGGCGTGTTGTGCCTCGCGTGGCTGAGCCTCGCGCAGGCGCAGGAAGTGACCGTCACCAACAGTGCGACGCTCAGGCAGGCGGTGCGGGCGGCGCAGCCCGGCGCCCGCATTCTCCTCGCGCCGGGCGACTACCCGGGCGGCGTGTATCTCGAGAACATTCACGGCACGGCGGCGGCGCCCATCGTCATCGGCGCGGCCGACCCGGCCCAGCCGCCGCGCTTCGTCGGCGGCACCGAGGCCCTCCACCTGTCGGATGTGTCCTACCTCGAACTACACAACCTCGTCATCACCGGCCAGACGGGCAATGGCCTGAACCTTGACGACGGCGGCAGCTTCGACACGCCCGCCCACCACGTCACCCTCGCCAATCTCGTCGTGCTCGACATCGGCCCGACGGGCAATCACGACGGCATCAAGCTGTCGGGGCTGGACGACTTCGTGATCCGCGACTGCCAGCTCGAGCGCTGGGGCGACGGCGGCTCGGGGGTTGACATGGTCGGCTGCCACCGCGGGCTGATCGAGGGCTGCCACTTCCAGGCCCGCGAGGGCGGCGGCAGCAATGCCATCCAGAGCAAGGGCGGGACACGCGACCTCGTCATTCGCGGCAATCGCTTCGACAACGCCGGGGCGCGGGCCATCAATATCGGGGGCAGCACCGGCCTGCGGTTCTTCCGCCCTCAGGTCGGAGACCTGCCGGTCGAGGGCTTCGAGGCGAAAGACATCACCGTCGAGGGGAACGTTTTCATCGGCTCGCAGGCGCCCCTCGCGTTCGTCGGCGTGGACGGCGCGGTCGTGCGCTTCAACACGATTGTGATGCCGACAAAGTGGGCCCTGCGCATCCTGCAGGAGACGGTGCTGCCCGAGTTCGTGCCGTGCCGCAAGGGCGTGTTCACCGACAACATCATCGTGTTCCGGTCGGACTGGTGGGGCGAGGGGGGCTGCAACATCGGCCCGAACACGGCGCCCGAGACGTTCCGGTTCGCGCGGAACGTGTGGTTCTGCCAGGACCGGCCGGACCGCAGCCGGCCGACACTGCCGACCGCCGAGGAGGATGGCGTGTACGGCGCGGACCCGCAGTTCGTGGACGCGGACAACGGCGACTACACGCTCAAGCCGGGCAGCCCGGCGGCCGGGCACGGGCATACGGCGCTGCCGGCGGCGGGGGCCGTACTGTAGGGCGGGTGTCGTCGCAGCCGACGGGGACCCCGCTGCTTCATTCGAGTGGGTAGAGCGGGCGTCTCGCCCGCCAACGGTCGGCGAGGCGGGCGAGACGCCCGCTCTACCCGCTCACTGGGCCGGCAGCGCACAGGCCCTCGCCCTGACCATCACCCCGCGCCCCGCCCTCAGGGTAGACGAACCCGCCGCCAGCGGCTATAGTACCGAACGTGCCTCTCCCGTCCATATCCACTGCCCACGGAGTCTTGCCATGAACCGCGTGCTGCTCATTGCTGCGCTGCTGCTCGTCGCGTTGTGCCTCGCCTCGTGTGGCCGCGCCCCCGCGCCCGGGACGGCTACGGCACCGGCCACGGCGCCCGCCCCCACTGCCGTTGCCTCGGGCGCGGACACGCTCAAGGTCGGCCTCAACGCCGAACTCACCGGCAGCATCCCCGTGGTCGGCCAGTCCTGCAAGAACGCCGCGGAGTTCGCCGTCAAGGAGATCACCGACGCGGGCGGGTTGGACGTCGGCGGCAAGAAAGTGCCGGTCGAACTGGTCGTCGAGGACAACGAGGACAAGGCGGAGTCGGCGGCGGCCGTGGCGCAGAAGCTGACGAGCAGCGACGCGCTGGCGATGGTCGGCCCGAACGCGTCGCGCAACGCCATCCCCGCCGCGGAAGTCGCCGAGTCGGCGAAGATGCCGATGGTCAGCCCGTGGTCCACCGCGCCCAAGCTCACCGTGGACGCCCGCGGCGGCCAGCCCAAGCAGTATGTCTTCCGCGCCGCCTTCACCGACGACTTCCAGGGCGTCGTGGCCGCGAAGTTCGCGCTCGGCGAACTGAAGACGACGAAGCCCGCCGTGCTCTACGACGTGGCCTCCGAATACAACAAGGGCATTGCCGAGATCTACAGGAAGACCCTCGAGGAGAACGGCGGCAAGATCGTCGCCTTCGAGACGTACACGACCGGCGACAAGGACTTTTCCGCGCAGCTCACCAAGATCGCGAAGGCCGGGGCGGACACCCTCTTCCTGCCGAACTACTACTCCGAGGTGCCGCTGCAGGTGAAGCAGGCGCGGCAGGTCGGCTACAAGGGGAAGATCTTCGGCAGCGACTCGTGGGGCAATGAAGAGCTGGTCAAGCTGGCGGGCAAGGATTGCGAGGGGCTGTACTTCACGACCCACTACGCCGCCGACACGGCGACCCCGAAGGCGCAGCAGTTCATCGCCGCCTACAAGGCCGCCTACGGCGCGGTGCCCGACGATGTCGCGGCGCTGACGTACGACTCCTTCGGGCTGCTCTTCACGGCCGCGAAGGCCGCGGGCACACTGGACCGCGAGGCGATCCGCACCGCTCTCGCCGGCATCACCAACTACGAGGGCGTCACGGGCACGATGCAGTTCAAGGGCACCGGCGACCCGGTCAAGAGCGCCGTCGTGATCCAGATCAAGGACGGCAAGTTCAAGTTCTTCCAGACGGCGAAGCCATAAAGGACGGGAACGCGGGAACGTGCGGCGGCGACGCTCGGCGTGCGGCCCCCGTTCCCGATGTTCCCGGCGTTCCCGATGTTCCCGAGCGATGTCCTTCTTCCTCCAACAACTCCTCAACGCCCTGCAGGTCGGTAGCGTCTACGCGCTGATCGCGCTGGGCTACACCATGGTGTACGGCATCCTCACGCTGATCAACTTCGCCCATGGCGACATCTTCATGGTCAGCACGTACCTGGCGTTCGTGGCGTCGGGGCTGCTCCTGGCGCACTTCGGGCACGCGCCGCCGTTGGTGATCTTCGTGGGCACCATCGTCGTCGCGGTGCTGGGGACGTCGCTCCTGGCGGTGCTCATCGAGCGCGCGGCGTACAAGCCCCTGCGCAACGCCCCGCGCATGTCGGCGGTCATCACGGCGCTGGGCGTGGGCCTGCTGCTGGAGAACTCCTTCGTGGCGATCAAGGGCATCGGGCCGACGCCACGGATGCTGCCACCGCTCATCCCGGCCGGTGACATCCACGTCGGCGGTATCAACATCTCCAGCCTGCAACTCACGATCATCGGGCTGGCGCTGCTGACGATGCTGGCGCTCGACTTGACGGTGCGCAAGACGATGCTGGGCATCGCCATGCGCGCGATCTCGTGGGATCACACCAACGTGCCGCTGATGGGCGTACCGAAGGACCGCATCATCTCGCTGACGTTCGCGCTGGGGGCGGCGGTGGCGGCCATCGGGGGGACGCTGTACGGGATGGCGTACACGATTGACCCGTACATGGGCATTCGCATCGGCTGGTGGGCGTTCATCTCGGCGGTCGTGGGGGGCATCGGCAACATCCGCGGGGCGATGCTCGGCGGCTTCATCCTCGGCTTCGTCGAGATCTTCACGCCGGTGGTGCTGAGGTCGTCAAGCTACCGCGACATGATCGCCTTCTCGCTGCTGCTGGTGCTGCTGATCTTCCGGCCGACGGGGATCCTCGGGCGGCGGGTGAGCCAGAAGGTGTGAGAGAGGCAGGGGTTAGGGAATGGGGATTGGGGATTAGGGGACGGCGAACGACACGCCGTCCCTCCATACTTCATCCTTCTACTTGCCTTTCGTAATCTCCACCGCCCGCTCGAGCAACCTCTCCGCCGCGTCCGGCGACGGCGCGCCGGTGATGATGAACAGCCCCTCGGGCCGCAACTCCCGCACCGCCGTCTCGACCTCATCATACGGCACGAAGATGATCACACCCTTGCCCCCGGCCTGGATGCGCTTGAACAGGTCCAGCCAGTGCAAGCCCCCCGCCTCGCCCGTGCCCGGCGTCCACTGGATCGCGTGCAGCCGCTTGATCGCCAGCAACCGGTCCACGTGCTGCAGCGCGCCGGGCCCGTCGAGATGGTACGTCGGCCCTTCCAGCCACTCGCTCATCTCCTCCAGCTCCGGCGCGATGAACTCCTCGAACATCGCCGGGGACAGCATGCAGGACACATCGCTCTGGAGGGTCAGGCTGCGCCGCCCCGGCGACCACACCCCCAGCCACCCGCTCGATCCCTCCTGCCACGGCGTCATGTCCGCCAGCCGCTCGTAGACCACGTACCAGTTGTCCAGCAGCTTGCGCATCGCGCGCTTGACGTCGGCGGGGTGCTCGATCAGGTCCATCAAGTAGCGCTGGGTGCCGCGCAGCAGCGGCAGGTGGTCATTGGGCTCGTGGACGTTGGGGAAACCGACCATCCACTTGCCCGCGGCCACCTCGGCGCAACGCTGCACGACCGCCTGCACCTGCCGCCACGACCACTCGCCCTCATCGAGGTCCAGGCTCGGGCGGTGCGCCCAGTCCTCGATGATCGGTTCTTGCCACACGGTCTGCTCGCTGTAGTGCAGCGGCGCGCCGTAGCCGAAGCAGTAGCCGACCATGAGCGACGTGCCCGGGAGGGCCTCGCCGCCGAAGTACGTGGCTTCGTGGCCGGCGTCGTAGCTCTGGGCGACGTACTCGGGGTCGGCCCATTTGGTCTGGAAGTCCGGGGGCGGGTCGAGCGGGCGCCGCGGCCCTCCCGGCGCCGTGACCGCGATGCACGGCCGGTCAATGATCTCCATGTTCCAGAACGCCAGCAGGCGTTCCCGGGCTTCGGACCAGTTGTGCTTGTAGGCGAGTTCCATGTGCGCTCCTGTGGGCCGGGCAAACCGGGCGTCTCGCCCGCCCGACCAGCAACTGGGTAGAGCGGGCGTC
>CAZZDO010000123.1:0-11300 GCA_964653205.1 uncultured Armatimonadia bacterium
ATCGCGCCCATGTTCCTGGCGCGATGAATCGCGCCCATGTTCCTGGCGCGATGAATCGCGCCGCTACATCACGGAGCCTCGCCGGTCTTGACCGGCAACTCCGGGATGTTGCTCCATTCGCTGAAGCCGCCGTCGTAGTTCGCGACGTTTGTGTGGCCAAGTATGTACTTCAGCGTCACATACGTGTGGGCCGACATCT
Organism: uncultured Armatimonadia bacterium; assembly: GCA_964653205.1. GTDB lineage: Bacteria > Armatimonadota > Zipacnadia > Zipacnadales > UBA11051 > JAJFUB01. The sequence goes on from CAZZDO010000123.1 coordinate 200, forward strand.
GTCCCTGCCCGCAGGACGTGATGATGAGCTTGTGGGGCGTCACGCCTTGCGCGGTGTAGGCGGCCTGCAAGTCGTCCTTGCTCTTCCACACCCCGGCTTCGGTGATGTCGTCGGTCCAAGGGTGGCTGATCGCGCCGGGGATATGGCCCTTGCGGATCCACGGGCCCTCCGCGCCGGTGTAGAGCTTCTTGCCGCGCACGTCGAGCAGGACGGCGTCGGCGCTGCGGGCGCGCACGGCGTCGGTGGTGGTGCGCGCGCTTGCGACCGGCCGCGAGTACTTCAGGCGGCGCGTGGGCTGGACGTGCGGGTACTCCTGCGTGACCCGCCGCTGCTCGGCTTTCCACTTCTTGAAGCCGCCGTCGAGGATGCTCCACTGCTTGTGCCCGAGATAGTCCAGCGCCCACGCGAGGTAGGCCGCCCGGTAGTTGCTCTCCTCGGCGCAGATGACGACGAGGCCGTCGCGGGTGACGCCCATGACCGCCAGCAGCCGCGTCAGATTCTCAAGCGGCATGAGCTTGCCCGGCACGCCCTCTTGCGGCCAGCGACAGGCGTCGGGGCTGACCCACTGCGCCCCGGGGACGTGCCCGGCCCAGTAGGCCTTGATGTCCTCGCGCACGTCCAGGATCTGCTGGTTGCCGTCGTTCAGGTGCAGGGCGAGCCATTCGGTCGAGACGATGCGAGGCGGCTGCGCCCACGCCGTCGCCGTTCCGAGCGCCGCCAGCCCCATGAGTAGCGCCAGTCCCATCCATGTCAGCCGTCGCTGTCGGACCATCTTCTCACCGCTCTCAAGGGGAGGTCATCTCTGCAGAAAGCTGGCCTTCCGTCATCTGCAGCGTCACGCGCGCCTGGCCTCGCAGCAAGCCCAGTAGGGCTTCGCCGAGGCATTCGCGCCGCCAGCCCTGCATCAGCGCATGGCCGGACAGGTCGCCGCCGCAGGCGAGGAGCCGCAGCAGCTCCTCGAGCTGACTGGCGTCCACGACGACATTGGGCCACACGCCCTGGGCGTGGCAGATGAGCTGCGTGGCGGCCTTGATGATCTCCGCGAGGCGCTTCGTGTCGGCCGTGTCGGGGGCCGGCGGCGGCAAGGGCGGCAGGCGGTCAGGCGAGAGTTCCTGCCCGCGGCGGATTGCGCCGAGCAGATCATCGCCGAACCGGGCAATCTCCGCGTCGGCCATGGCCTTGACCTGCCGCAGCCCGCGGTGCGTGTCCGGCGACTTGTCGGCCAGCCGCGCCAGCATATCATCTTTGAGCAGGCTGCCGGTGGGGCAGTCGAGCTTCTGCGCGAAGGCGTCGCGCCACTGCAGCAGTTCCCACAGCACCGAGAGTTGCCCCGGCGCAAGCCGCCACCGCAGGCCGGTGCGGGCGTAGACCACCGCGAACTCCAGGTCGGGCCCCACCTGATCGCAGGCCTCGTCGCACGCGGCGCGCACCCAGGCCATGCGCCCTGTCGCCGTAGCTCGCTCGAGCAGCAGGCGGTGCACGGCCGGCAGATAGCGCACATCATTGGCGGCGTACGCAAGCTGCGAGGGCGCGAGGGGCCGCCGCGCCCAGTTCGAGCGCTGGTCCCGCTTGGACAGTTGGACGCCCGTCACCATCTCGACGAGTTGCGCGGCGCCGATCTCATAGCCGATCCCTACGAGCGCCGCCGCGATCTGGCAGTCGAACACGTTCTGCAGCGTCAAGCCCCCGGCGCGTCCGGCCACCGCCAGGTCGTGTTCGCCCGCGTGGCAGATCTTCTCGACGGCCGGGTCGGCGAGCAGTTCCCACAGCGGGCCGAGGTCGCGCAGCGCCAGCGGATCAATCAGCGCCACGCGCTCGTCGGTCGCGACCTGGACGAGGCAGAGGCGCGGGCGGTAGGTGCGCCCCGACAGGAACTCCGTGTCGAAGGCGAACAGCTTCGCCGCAGCGAGGTGATCGCACACCTCGGCCAGCGCCCTGGGTGTCTTGATGAGCCCCTCGGGGGCTTGCGGCAATTCTCGGGCAGCTTCCGCCATAGTCTTGATCCTCAAGTGACGGCGCGGTCGTAGGTCCAGCGGCTCAGATACCACGCCAGCCACGTCCAGCGGTCGGCGGGGCGGCCGGTCAGTTGCGCGGCCTGTTGCCGCGCCGCGTCAGCCGCGTTCTCCAGTTGCTCAGGCTCGTCAATCAGTCGGGCGATGCGCAGGAACTCCCGCGCGCGCTCGGGCCCGCCCAAGAGCGGCCCGGCGACGCGGTCGAGGAACGAGTCGAGATCGGCCCCCGGGTTCGCGTCCGAGCCATAGTCCGCGAGGGCCAGGTAATTCAGTTCGCTGCCCGCGCGGAAGGGCGACTTCTCGCCGAACATGGAAACCCCGCTGAAGCCGGTCGCGAGGCACCGCTGCGCCATGACGGCGAGCCAGTCCACCGCCACCTCTTCCCCGCGGCCCCGCCACCACGTCGCCAGGTGGCAGCGCATGACGTGTCCGGCAAAGCCCACCGGGGCCGTACCGGCGTCTGTCCACTCCTGCTGCTTGCGCGGCGGGATGTACTCGTCGCAGACCCACTGGATGTGGCCGCCACGGGGGAACTGCGCGAGGCACTCCGGAGCCCAGTGGGGCAAGCCGCCGCCGAAGCCGGGGGCGTCCTCGCCCTCATGTGGGGTGGGGTTGGTGTACGTCTCCAGCACCACCAGCGCGTCCGGACGGACGGACAAGACCGCCTCGGCCGCGGGGGCGTACATGAGCGCCATGTCCTCCCACGACAGGTAGGACACGGGGTGTTGGCGCCGCTCGCGGCACAGGGCGCAGTGGCACACGCCCGTGTCGCCCGCCTCGACTTGCACCCCGGCCAGCGGCACCGTCTCCATCAGCCAGCGCAGGCCGTCGCAGCAGTACTCCATGTTCTCAGGCCGCGACGGACACGCGTGGTCCATGGGGCGCGGCATGAAGCCCCCCGGCCGCAGCAGGTGCGGCTCACCGGCGGCGTTGACGGCGCGCAACTCCGGGTGGGCCTGCAGGTGAAGGTCGAGCGACCACGGCGAGTCGCCGTCGTAGTACACGCCGCCATAGGCATTCAGCCCCACCCCGGCCAGCAGCTTGACGCCGGCTTCGTCGGCCACGTCGCACAGCCGCCGCGCGGCGTCCACGCCGCCGTGCTGGTCGCGCAACAGCCCCCACAACACGACGCCGCTAATCCCGTTCGCCCCGCACCAGCGGAGCATCAGGCTGCATTCGCGGATGAAGTCGTCGGCCGTGCCACTGAACTCGTTGGAGGCGCCCCAGTCGTGGACGCCCGCGCGCGCGGCCGTCCACTGGATACAATGATCCCACGTCCACAGCAGTCGCAGGTTGATCGGTGCGCTCATCGGCATGCCTCCTGCATGTACTCCTTCAGCAATCGCACGTAGAGCCAGTAGTCCTGAAGCGACACGCCCGGGGGCGTCTGGTGGTCGCAACTGGGGATGAAGTACCCCGCCTTGACCGCCGGCATGAGCCGCTCGAACTCCTGGCGGAGGCGTGCCTCGCCCAGGTGCATGACCGTCTTGTCATAGCCGCCGATCATCCGCCACTGCGGGTGGTTCCGGCGGATGCGGTTCACATCCACCCCGGCCATGCGCTCCAGCGGCAGGATGCCCTGCAGGCCGACTTCCTCGAACCACGGGATCAGCGGCTCGATCTGCCCGTCGCTGTCAATCAGGCAGAGGATGTCATGGGCGCGCAGGACGGGGATGATCTCCCGATAGTACGGGGCCATGAACTCATCGAACTGCGGCTTGCCGATCATCGGCCCGTGGTTGTAGCTCATGTCTTCGCCGAAGGTCATGAAGTCCGGGACGCAGACTTCGCAGAAGGCCGCGACACAGCGCTTCATGTAGTCGAGCTGGTCTTCGTTGATGCGGTGCATCAGCGCCGGCTCATCGTAGAAGGCCAGCAGGTGCGGCGCGATGCCCAGGAGCGTGCGCGGCCACCAGAAGAAGCCGCTGAGGCTGATCCAGCAGATGACCTCGCCGCGCTCCTGCTCGGCGGCGTAGCCCTCCCACAGCGCGCGGTCGAAGGGCACGGGGTCGGGATAGAGCAGCGGGCGGACGCGGTCGTAGTCGGCCTCGGTGCGGATGTACCCGCCGCCCGGCAGGCCCGGTGGCGCCTGCGTGAACTGCCCGAACCAGATCTGGTAGTTCACGTCCAGCCCGAAGTGGCGCTTGATGTCGTATATCTCCAACTCGGCGGGCAAGCCCTCGCCCCGCCAGCGGGTGATGGTCTGGTCCCACCACCCGGCCCATTCCAGGCACGGCAGGGTGTCCTCGGGCAATTGCCCGGCCATGGCCTTGGTGAAGCGCGAGCGGACGGTCTCACTCACGGGCGGTCTCCTCGCTCCTGTGCTGCAGCAGCGCCGCAGGGATGTCCTTGCGGGGCGTCACGCGGTAGCGCCCGACTTCGAACGGCCGGGCCGTGTCGAACCGGCCGGTGGGCAGACCCGTCGCCAGCGCGACGCGATAGTCGGCGCCCGCCACGGCCCGCAGCGCGCGGTCGTCGTACTTGCCGTCCGGGTAGCAGTACGTGACCACGGGTCGGCCGAGCAGCGTCTCGAGGTCGCGCCTGGCGTCGGCGGTTTCGCGCTGCAAGCGGGCGTCGTCCACGCGGCGCAAGTCCGGGTGGGTCAGCGAATGGCAGCCGATCTCGTGGCCGGCGGCGGCCAGCTTCCGCAGTTGTTCGCGGCTCATGTGCTTGCCGTCGCCGATCTTCGACACGACGACATTGAACGTCCCGACCAGGCCGTGCCGCTGCAGCAGCGGCGCGGCGATGCTCGCGTTGTCCTCGTAGCCATCGTCGAAGGTCAGCACGACGGCGTTGCGCGGCAGACGGTCCTCGGCAATGAAGCGAACCGCCTGCGCCATCGTCATCACACAGCAACGGTGCTCTTGCAGGCGCGCCAGGTCCCGCTCGAAGCGCTCGGCGGGGACGTACAGGTCATGCACCCAGCCCCGCGCGTTCGCCGGCGCCGGCCCGATGTGATGGTACATCAGCACCGTCAGCGGCACCGACCGGCCCGGCAGCAGGACCGGCTCGCGAGCGGGGGCAGACGCCCGCCTGATGGGCGTCGGCGTCGCCACTGCGGGCTCCGGGAGCACCGGCGGCGGGCTCGTCACGAAGCGGACGCCCAGCCAGGCCGCCGCCACGGCGACGGCCAGCGCGCCCCCCGTCAGGACCGTCCACACCCGCGGACTCATTGCGAGCGGGCCTCTCCCGCGGCGTCAGAACTGCCTCAGGAACCGCATGTCGCCGCTGTAGAACAGCCGGATGTCGTCAATGCCATGGCGCAGCATCGTGAAGCGCTCGACGCCCACGCCGAAGGCATAGCCCGTGTACTTCTCCGTGTCGTAGCCGACGTTGGCGAGCACGTTGGGGTCCACTTGCCCCGCCCCACCGACCTCCAGATAGCCCGTGCCGCTGCACACGCGGCAGCCGCTGCCGTCGCACAGCGTGCACGACAGCGCGACCTCGGCGCTGGGCTCGGTGAAGGGGAAGAAGTCCGGGCGGAAGCGCACGCGGCAGCGCTCGCCGAACACCTCCTCGGCGAAGATCTGCAGTGTGCCCTTCAGGTCCGCGAAGGTGATGCCCTCATCCACCAGCAACCCCTCGAGCTGATAGAAGGTGTGGCAGTGGGTGGCGTCCACGGTGTCGCGGCGGTAGCAGCGGCCGGGGACGATGATCCGCACCGGCGGCTCCATCATCTCCATGGCGCGGATCTGCACGGTCGAGGTCTGGCTGCGCAGCAGCACTTCAGGCCCGGCGTAAAAGGTCATCTGCTCATCCATCGCCGGGTGGTACTCGGGGTAATTGAGCGCGCCGAAGCTGTGGTAGTAGTCCTCGACCTCGGGCCCTTCGGCTACGCGGAAGCCCAGCCCCAGGAAGATGGCGATCATGTCATCGAGGGTCGCCAGGAGCGGGTGGCGCTTGCCCACGCGCGGGGCGCGGCCGGGAAGGGTGACATCCAGGGCCTCGGCCAGCAGGTCCGCGTCGGCCGTCAGCGCCTCGAGGGCCGCCCGGCGCTCGGTCAGGAGCTGTTCGAGATGCTGGGCGAGCTGGTTGAGCGCCGCGCCGACGGCCGGCTTGTCCTCTTTCGGGACGGAGCCCAGCTTCTGGAACTGCGCGCGCACGAGGCCGTTGCGGCCGAGGTACTTGACGCGGGCCTCCTCAAGGGCGGCCTCGGTCGCGGCGTCGGCGATGGCGGCCTCGGCTTCGGCTTGCAGAGCGGCGATCTGTGCTAGCATAAGCGGTGGTCCAATCCAACAAGATATGCCGGTGTAGGAGCGGTCACCGACCGCGACCGGGCCGGTTGCCGCAACCGGTCGCGGTCGGTGACCGCTCCTACACGGGTCTTCGAGAGAAGCTACTGGTCGCTCAACAGCTTCCCACCGACGCCGATGCTCTCGCGATCATGCTCGGTGATGAACACGATGAACTTCTCTTCCGGGATCTTCGTGACTTCGGCGGCCGTCTTCGTGAGCGCCTCCACGAGGCAGCGCTTGCACTCGACGTCCTTCGCGGTCATCTGCACGGTGATGACGGGCATGGTCGCCCTCCTGTAGTGGCGCAGTTCATTGCGCCGGGCGCGATGAATCGCGCCGCTACCCCGGTCGCTTGCTCAGGTCAATCGAGGGACCTCCTCTGCCTGAGACGGAAACGCCCCGACATCCGTTGTGAGGGACGCCGGGGCGCATGAGCAAGCGCACACAGACGCAACCACCCTGACAGGCGGCGCTCCGGGTAACGGTGGAGCACACCGGCGCGGCCTACGCATGGCCCCTTCCGCGGCCCGTAGCGGCGCGATTGATCGCGCCCTCGGGGCGCCATGAATGGCGCCGCTACGACGGAACTGCCACTTCAGCCGGCGGTTCGGGAGGGAACTTCAGCGACGCGGTGGCCGGGACGGCTCTCAGCCCATGGCCGTCCCTCTCTGGTAGCGGCTCGATTCATCGAGCCCAAGGGCGCGATAAATCGCGCCACTACGACCCCTCTCGTCGCCTACTCTTCTCCGTCAACACCTTTGCCTATTGTACTCGTACAGCAAAACGCCCGCCGCGATGGCCGCGTTGAGGCTCTCGGCCCGGCCGGGCATCGGTATCGTAACCCGCACCCCACAGGCTGTCAATAGCGCCTCGGGCAGGCCGTGGGCCTCGCTGCCGATGAGCACGGCGCAGCGCTCGGGGAGCGCGGCGGCGGGCAGCGGCGTGCCGTCCTGGACGACCGTGGCGACCAGCGCCGTCCCGGTCGCGTCGGCCCACGCCAGCAGTTCGTCCTCCGTGACGGCGACCAGCGGGAGGTGGAACACGGCCCCGGCGGCGGCGCGGACGACCTTGGGCGAGTAGAAGTCCACGCAATCGCCGACGGCCAGCACGCCTAGCGCCCCCGCGGCGTCCGCCGTGCGGATCATCGTCCCCATGTTCCCCGGGTCGCGGACCTCATGGACGGCCAGCACGACGCCGGGCCCGGTGGGAAGGGTCTCCAACCCCTGCCGCGGGATCGCCACCGCCGCCGCGATCCCCTGCGGCGTGACGGTGTCGCTCATCTCCTTGAAGACGGGGGCAGCCACTTCGACCATCAAGTCGGCATGCTTCTTCAACCGCCGCGCGGGCGTCGGGTCCTTGAGCAGCTCCGGGCAGACATAGCCGACCTGCGCCCGCCACCCGGCCGCAATCATCTCCTCGACGAGATGGGCGCCCTCGATGGCGAACAGGCTGTGCTCGCGCCGCCCCTTGGCTGTGGCCAGAGAGCGGAAGAGCTTGACGTACTGGTTTTGGGGACTGGTGATGGGCATGACACTGTGAACGGGAAACGCCGACCCTCCCGGATCGGCATTTCCGCACTTCTCGACAACCAACCTGCGTCTACGGGGCGGCCCCGCACGAGGCGGCCCCGCCGTTGCGTCGCTGAACGCGGCTATGCTATCATTGGCAGGTACGACGGACACCGCGGCACAGACATCGGGCGGGGGTCGCCATGCTGTTTGAGTGGGACCGACGGAAGGCGGAGCAGAACCGGCAGAAGCACGCCGTGTCATTTGAGGAAGCGGCGTCCGTGTTCGACGATCCTCTGGCCGCCACCGTAGATGATGTACTGCACTCCACCGCCGAGGAGAGGCTCCTGACCTTCGGCTACTCTCACCGGGGTCGCCTGCTGGTTGTATCACACACCGAGCGAGAATCGGCGGTCCGGATTATCAGTGCTCGACCTGCAACAGCGCACGAGAGGAGGAAGCATGAGAACGACACCGGATAGTGACGACGACCTGCAGCCCGAGTACGACATTGACTACTCCAAGGCTGTTCGGGGCAAGTATTACCGGCGGCTGATGCAGGAGGGATCCAACATCGTGGTGCTTGAGCCGGACGTGGCCGAGGCGTTCCAGGACTCGGCCGCCGTTAACGATGCCCTGCGGTCTCTGCTGGACCTGTCCCGCTCTACGCAACGCCTGCTGAGGCAGTCCACGGCGCGGAAGAGGAAGGCGGCGCCCTCCAGTACGTAGGCCACACGCGCAGACGCCGACCCAATTGAGTCGGCGTCTGAGGGAAGCGTCAGGGTGGTTGAGGCGCTACGCCAGCGCGGCCTTGACCTGCTCGACGATGAGCGCGAAGCCGGCCGGGTCCTCGGCGGCCAGGTAGGCCAGCATCTTGCGGTTCAGGCCGATGCCCGCCTGCTTGAGGCCGTTGGCGAACACGCTGTAGGTCATCCCGTTCATGCGGACCGCGGCGTTGATGCGGGCGATCCACAGGTTGCGGAACATCCGCTTGCGGACGCGCCGGTCGCGGTACGCGTAGTTGCGCGCCCGCATGACCGTCTCTTTGGCGGTCTTGAAGAACTTACGCCGACCGCCGACGTACCCCTTCGCCGCCTTCAGGATCTTCTTGCGCCGACGATGGGTCGCCGGTCCTCGTGTTGCTCGGGGCATGATGACAACTCCTTTGATGCCCGGGGCCGCTGGGGGCGGAGAGGGCGGGGCCTCAAGGCCCTCCGTCTCACTTGCATGCCCGCGTCACAGACCCAAACGGCAGGGGATAGGTGATGGGGAATAGTGGATGGCCTGTCGGCGCCGGCCGCTCCTATCCCCCATAACCTATCCCCGATAGCCTGCCTCACACATACGGCAGGAGCGCGTCTACCTGCTGCTTGTAGCCGGGAACGGTGACTTCGCCGCCCAGCTTAAGCCGGCGCTTCATCTGGCGGGTCTTCTTGGACAACAGGTGGTTCAGCTTCGGGCTGCGGTGGACTACTCGGCCGCTCCCCGTCACCTGCAGGCGCTTGCTCGCGGCTCGTCTGGTCTTCATCTTTGGCACTGGGTTTGGCTCCTTGCTCGGGTGGCGGGGGCGGCATGATCTTCTTGGGTTCCAGCACCATCGTCATCCGCCGGCCTTCCATGCGCGGCGGCTGGTCCACAATGGCGTAGTCGGCCAGCAACGCAATGAAGCGTTCAAGCTGCTTCTGGCCGATCTGCTTATGGCGCAACTCGGGGCCACGGAAGATGACGGTGAACTTCACCTTGTCGCCGTGGCGCAGGAACTTGAGGGCGTTATTGCTCTTGAAGCTCAGATCGTGGTCGTCAGTGTTGGGCCGCACGCGGATGCCCTTGATCTCGGTCTGCTTGGACTTCTTCTGGGCTTCCTTTTGCTTCTTGCGCTGCTCGTAGCGGAACTTGCCGTAGTCAATGATGCGGCAGACGGGCGGCTTGCCGTCCGGCGCGACTTCGATCAGGTCCAGGCTGCGCTTCTCAGCTTCGGCCAGCGCGTCCTGGATGGCCATGACCCCCAGATTCTCGCCGTCCTGAGTCACCACGCGCACTTGCGACGCGCGAATGCGGTCGTTGATCCTGTAGCCCCGATTGGGATCTATATCGCCTCACCTCGAATGCTGGCGGGAATCACGCACCACGATGCCGGGAAGGCACCGTGGAGGGAAAGATTAGCAGAAAGGCGTTGCGGCTGTCAAGGAAAACGGGCCACCACAGCCCGTGCCGGCAGGATGCCGGCGCTCCTACGGCCGCCCCTACTTCTCCAGCGCCACCCATGCCCCGCCCTGCTTGCTGCTCTTGAGCGCCGCGTCCATGAAGCACACCAGCTCGATCGTCTCGTTGATGTCAATCGGCGGCTGGCCTGTCATGAAGAGCTGCGACTGCTGCTTGCACAGCTCGCGGTAGATGTACGCCGTGTTGATGCCGCTGGTGCGCACTTCCTTCTCGCCCCAGGCCACGAAGCCGTAGCTGTGCGCGCCCTGCCGCGTGCCGCGCATCACGCCCACGCGCCCGTCGCTCCACTTGGCGCTGTTGACCTCGCCGATCGCCTTGTTGAAGGCACAGGAGACGGCCTGGCAGCCCGCGCCCATCAGCGCGAAGAGAATCTCGACGCCGTGGATGCCGTAGTGGGCGAGACCGGGGCTGGCCGGGTGCAGCGACGCCGGGCTCCAGGCGTCCACGCCGAAGATGCTGCCCAGCTCCGCCTTCGCCGCCACGACCTCGGGGGCGTAGCGCAGCGAGGACGACGAGAAGAACGGGACGTCATACTGGGCGGCCAGGTCGCGGATCTTCAGCGCGTCCTTGGCCGAGTTGGTGAAGGGCTTGTCAATGTAGCAGGGCAGGCCCGCCTTCATGAAGACCTTCGCGTGCTTGAGGTGCTGGCTGCCCTGGTTGGACTCGATCAGCACACCGTCAATCTTCCCGATCATGTCCTCGGGCTTCTCGACGATCTTGACGCCCCACTTCTTCAGTTGCCGGGCGCGCTCGTCAATCGTCTTCTGATCCATGACCTTCGAGGTGCCCGGGTAGGCCATGACGACCTTGCAGCCGTCCACCCACTGGTCTTCGGCGATGCCATTCTTCTCGACCGGGATGTGGTTGTGCCGCATGGTGAACTGCAGTACATGGGACGTATCGCAATCAACAATGCCCAACTTGATCATCAGAGACCCTCCAGAGTCTGTACGGCAAAGGTGACCGTTCCAGGATGTGTGGCCGGGGAGGCCGGCGAGGGTAAGTTCGACGGAGTGGGAGAGGATACCTGCGCGCGGCAACGGCGAACGTCAACGGCGTGCCAGCAGGATGCTGGCGCTCCTACGGCGACGGCGACGGCAACGGCAACGGCGACGGCGACGGC
>CAZZDO010000123.1:11400-12881 GCA_964653205.1 uncultured Armatimonadia bacterium
TACGGGCTCAGCCTCGCGAGGGTGAAGACGTCGTCTAACGCTCCACTTCCTCCCGCGCAATCTCGGCCCAGCGGTCAAACCGACGCGGCTGGAGTTGGCACGTGTGCGTGTCCTTCATCACAATGTCCAACGCGCAGCCGTTCGCGCGGCAGATGTCAATGGTCTCGCGGAGGTCCTGCCGCGCCCAGCCCTCGTCGAACTCCACCCCCGCCAGCACCGCCGGGTTCGGCTTCCAGTTGAAGATGATCTGGTTGCCGAGCTGCTCGGCGCTCATGGCCTTGTCGGCCCACGGGCTGATCGAGACGCGGCGCAGCCGCGGCAGGTGGCGCTTGAGCATGTCGAGCTTGTGATGGAGCGGCTCGCAGCAGCCGTAGATGTTCAGGCCGAAGCGCGCGGCGATGGGGGCCTCGTACTGAAGCACGAACTCCTCGTGCATGGCGGGCGACACTTCGGACATGATCTGCGCCGTGCAGAAGCCCCAGAGGTCCGCCAAGCGCACCGTGCCGGTGAAATCCGCCTGCGGCAGTTCGTCGCTCCAGCCCCACGAGCCGGAGCCAACGTAGTCGTTGCCGTTGTTCAGGCTGATGATCCCCTGCTCCAGCATGGACTCCGTCCGCGCCAGGTGCCCCTCCATCAGCGTGCGCATCCCGTCGTGCACGAGGTCCGGCTCGTCGCTCATGTCCATGAGCGTCTGGGTGATCCCGCGCAGGCGCGTCCACTCGTCCATCAGGGCGTAGCCGCCCGGCGGGTTGTGGAAGCACACGCGCAGGATGTCGCCAAGGAGGTCCTGGTAGAACTCGAGCACCTGCGCTGAGGCCTCTTCGTCCACGGTCACGGTCGGCGGGGTGAGGGCCTCGAGGTCTGCACGCGTCTCGATCGGCGCCTCCCACACGTACGCCCCGCGCGCCTCGTCCGGGCGGATGATCTTCTCGCCCACACCCCAGCCGGTGCCGCGCAGGACTTTGCCGATCCGGTAGTCGGCGTCGCAGACGGTGTCGTCGTGGAAGTGCTCCTGGGCGTAGAGGCGCTGGCGCAGGGCGCGCTCGACGGCCCGGGCGGTCGGGTCCTCGCACTGCAGCGAGTCCTCGGGTACCAACTCGATCCACGAGCCCTCGGGCGAGATGTAGATGACCGGGCGGATCGGGCGCAGGGCATTCTGCGCGCGCCACAGCGCCCGTCGCTCGTCCTGGACCGGGTCGGCGGCGACGGCGGCTACGCGCCGGGCGAGGTCGCGGATGATGGTGCGGTCGGTGGGGGTCATGTGGTTCTCCAAGACGATGCGGGTGGGGCCGTGTCGTTACTGGGACCGCGGGCTTCCAGCCCGCGCCTTAGCACTGCTCCAACGCCATTCTTCCGGTGTCCTACAAAGCCCTACCTTCACGGGGTTCATTTCGACGTACTCAGTGGCTCGACCCAGATGCTCTTCACTGCGGATGAACCGGTCGAAGTAGTCTGGCGCCCAGAAGGCACCTTCTCTACTA
>CAZZDO010000124.1:0-12800 GCA_964653205.1 uncultured Armatimonadia bacterium
TACCCCGCCCCGTGTGCCGCTAACCGAACAAGTGGGCGGGGTACAAGCCCCCGCCCTACAGTACGGCCACGGCCCAACACCCATCGGAGATTCCATCATGCCTACGCCTCACGTCGTGTTCGTTGCCGGCGATCATGAGTACGGCGGGGAGATGACGCTGCCGAAGCTGGCCGCCGAACTGGAGCGCCACTACGGCCTCGCCACCACCATGCTGAAGTCCTTCCCCGACCAGAACGCCGAGGAGGACATCCCGGGCCTCGAGGCGCTCGACAGCGCCGACCTGGCCGTTTTCTACCTGCGCTGGCGGCGGCTGCCGCCTGAACAGATCGCGCACATCGAGGCCTACCTGCAGGCCGGCAAGCCCGTGATGGGCTTCCGCACGACCTCCCACGGCTTTCGCTATCCCGAGGGCGACCCGCTCGAGCGGTGGAACGGCTGGGCCAGCGATGTCTTCGGCGCGCCGCCGGGCTGGGGCGTGGACGGCCACACCCACTATGGGCACGAGTCCACGACGGATGTCACCGTGATCCCCGAGGCTGCGGGGCATCCGATCCTGACGGGCGTGTCGGGGACGTTCCACCTGCGCTCGTGGCTGTATCATGTCCTGCCCAAGTGGCCGCCGAGCGATGCCGTGCAGCTACTGATGGGCCACGCCCTCGAGCCGCGCATCCCCGCGCCGGACAACCCCGTGGCGTGGGCCTGGCAGAACAAGTACGGCGGGCGCGCGTTCTTCACGACGCTGGGGCACCCGGAGGACTTCGCGGCCGAGCAGTTGCAGCGAATCTGCGTCAACGCCGTGCACTGGGCGCTGGATGCGCCGACGCCCGAATGGCAGGGCGCGTTCGAGATGGCCGCGCCGTACCGAGGCATGGTGCAGTAGTCAGGTCGGCGCCACACAGGAGAGTTCACATGCAACCCATCAAGGCCGCCTTCGTCGGCTTCGGCGAGATCAATACTCCCCGCGAACTCATTGACCGCAAGTGCGCCGAAGCGCGGCGTGTGCTGGAGGCGGAGGGCCTGCAGCTCGTCTGGACCGACCCGGTCAGCGACGACCCCGCCGGGCAGGACGTAGCCCGTGCGCAGGCCGAGTTGGCGGGCCAGGACTTCGACCTGCTGATTCTCTGCCTCGCCGGCTGGATCCCCTCCCATGCCGTCATCGCGGTCGCCGATGCCTTCCGCCACAAGCCCATGATTCTGCTCGGGCTGACCGGCTGGGACGAGGGCGGACGCTTCGTCACGACGGCTGATCAAGCCGGCACGACCGCCCTGCGCAAGCCGATGGCCGACCTCGGCTACACCCTCAAGTACCTCCCCACCTTCCGGGGTGAGCCCCTGCCCGTCGCCGACGTCATGAGCTACGCCCGCGCCGCGCAAACAGCCGCGGCCCTGCGTGGCGCCCGCATCGGCACCATGGGCTACCGCGACATGCGGCTGTACGGCACGCAGCACGACGGCGTCTCCCTGCGCGGGCGCATCGGCCCCGAAGTCGAGCCCTTCGAGATGCTCGAGATGGTCCAGGCGATGGAGCACATCGGCTCACAGGCCGTCGCCGCGCTGTCGGCCGACGTCGCGGCGCGCTGGTCCTTCGCTAAGCCCCCGCAGCCGGGTACGATCGAGAACACCGTCAAGCTCTTCCTGGCCGTGCAGCAGAAGGTCCGCGAGCGCGGCTACCAGGCCGTCACGCTGCTCGATGTGGACGGCGTGAAGAAGCTGCTGGGCTTCGCCCCCGCGGGCGTCTTCATGCTCCTGCACGAAGAGGAGGGCGTCTGCACTGTCCCGGAAAACGACATCCTCGGCGCGGTCACGCAACTGATGGTCAAGGGCGTCACCGGTCAAGTCGGCGCGTACCTGGAGTTCTACGAATTCCAGCGCGACGGGATGCTCATGGGCGTGCCGGACTACGTGCCCTCGGAGGTCGTGGAGGGCCCGGTCACGGTACTGCCCACGGCCTTCGGCGAGTTCGGCGAGGGACTGCTCAACGTCTCGAAGGTGAAGACGGGGCCGGTGACGGTCGCGCGACTGACGCATTGCGGCGACCGCTACGCGATGCACATGGTCACGGGGCAGGCGAAGACGCCCCGCCCGTGGGAGGAGCCCGGCCGGGCCCCGCCCGCCCCGCAACTCCCGAGCCTGGAGATCGTCCTCGACACGCCCGTCGAGCCCTTCATCCAGCAGGTCCTCAGCCAGCACTACATCATCTCCTACGGCGACAACACCCGGGCGCTGGCCGACCTATGCAACATCCTCGGAGTGGAGATCATGTGAGTTCCCATGGCTAACAAGAGCATTGACCCAGTCCACGACAACGCCGCCTGCGAAGCGGTCCTGGAGGGCACACGCGAAGGGACGCTGGTCATGTGCGCGGACAACGTGCCCTACGCCGTGCCGATCAACCACGCCTTCGTGGACGGGAAGTTCTACTTCCACTGCGGGTTGCGCGGGCGGAAGATTGACCTCATCAAGCAGAACCCCAACGTCGTGTACGTCGTGAACAAGTTCCACGGGACGGAGGCGCCCGACGAGAAGGGGCGGTGCCACGGCCAGTGGCAGAGCCTCATCGCCTACGGCACGGCCCGCGTCCTCAGCGACGACCTCGAAGCGAAGGCGGACGCCTTCCGGGCGTTCATGAGCTGGTATGGGCGGCCGGACTACGAGATGAACGAGCAGGCCCGTGACGAGACCGCAGCCATCGTGATTGACGTCACGTCCATGACGGTCCGGTCCGAGATGGTTCGCCGGCAGCCGGAGTATTGGCTGTGGCTGCCGGAGGAGTAGGCCGGCACGTGACAGGAGCGGACCCCCGCCGCGTCGAAAGATACCCTATGCCCCGATTGACGTACACCCGTCTGATGGCTGTGACCTTCGCCATGCTGGCCGTGGGGTGCGCCTGTGCTCAGGGCGTCTACGTCAAGCGCGCCACGGCCCGTGAGACGTACGCCGCCTCGAAGGCCGCCGCCTCCGGCACGGCCACCTTCGGCCCCTGGTATGTCATCGGCCCCTTCGACTCGACCAATGGCGCCGGCTTTGACCAGAAGTACCCCCCGGAAGAGACGGTTGATCTCAAGGGCGTCTACCGTGGCAAGGGCGACCGGCAGGTCCGCTGGCAGCGCGCGGCCTTCCGCGACGGCGACGTCAACTCCCTGGCCATCTTCCCGGACAACGAGAACATCGCCGCGTACATGACCCGCACGATCACCGTTCCGGAAGCGCGGGAGTTGCCGGTCGCCCTCGGCAGCGACGACACGATTACCGTCTGGCTCAACGGCGAGCAGCTACTGGCCCACAACGTCGGCCGCGCGTGCATCCTCGGCGACGAGCGCCTGACACTGAAGCTGCGCGCCGGGAAGAACGAGTTGCTGCTGAAGGTCTGCCAGGGCGGCGGCCCGTGCGGCTTCGCCTTCGCCGTGGACAACGGCGCCGACCAGTTGCTGACCCGCCTCGCGGCGGACTTCCCGGCCGAGATCAACGACCTACTATTCGAGTTGGACTGGCTGCGGCAGGCGAAGACCGCCAGGACGCAGGCCGGCACGCCCATTTCGCCGGAGGACGACGCCCCCGGCGCCTGCGACGGCGTCAAGAACGGCGGCACGGGCTTCCACACCCAGCTCGAGGACAAGCCCTGGTGGCAGGTGGACCTCGGCGCGGTGCAGGCGCTCGATCACGCCCTGCTCTACAACCGCGAGGACTGCGCCGGGCGCGCCGCACGCATGATCATGTTGCTCTCGGAAGACGGGCAGAACTGGCGGCAGGTCTGGCAGAACGATGGGACGATCTTCCACGGCGGCACGGACGGCAAGCCCCTGCCGGTGGCGCTCAGCGGCCAGAAGGCGCGCTATGTGCGCCTCCAGCAGCCCGGCCGCGAGTTCCTGCACCTCGACGAAGTCGAGGTTTACGGCGCGGCCGACCCCGAGACCAATCTGGCGCTCGACCGGCCCTGCCTGGAGAGTTCCAGCAGCCCCTGGTCTACCTACACGCCCTGCCAGGGCCCGCGCACCGCGGATGCCAACGCGGACCGCGCGCGCTTCCGGGCGGCCACGGCCGAGGCGCTCACCCTCGCCCAGCAGACGCTGGCCTTCGTGCAGACCGAGAAGCCCCTCCCCGACGCCGCGCGGAAGCTGGCGGACCTGCGGGAGACCATCGCAGCCGCACCCGCGTCCGCCGACTGGCAGGACCTCTACCTGCGGACCCGCCGCCTGCGCCGCGAGATCATCCTCGCCCACCCGCTCCTGAGCTTCGACCAACTGCTCCTCGTCAAGCGCGGGCCCACGCTCTACAGCCACATGGTGGATCAGTACGAGGGCCGCCACAGCCAGCCCGGCGACGGTCTCGTCATGCTGCGCGACTGGAAGACGCAGCCGCGCGCCGAGGTGCTGCTCCAGGGCAAGCTCCCGCGCGGCACGGTCGGCCACCCCGACCTGTCCTTCGACGCCCGGCGCGTGGTCTTCAGCTACTGTGACAACACCGTCGAGCCGCGCGACAAGCGCCGCTTCTTCCTGTACGAACTCGACCTGAAGACGGGGGAGCTACGACAGATCACGGGCCAGCCCGGCGTGGACCCCTTGCAGGGCTGGGAAGGGCGCGACACCGTCCTGATCGAGGACTTCGACCCGTGCTATCTGCCCGACGGCGGCATCATGTTCGTCTCGACGCGCAACCAGGGCTTCGGCCGCTGCCACGGCGGGCGCTACACCCCGTCCTATGTGCTGTACCGCTGCGAGGCGGACGGCAGCAAGATTACGCGCCTGTCCTACGGCGAAGCCAACGAGTGGAACCCGAGCGTGCTCGCCGACGGGCAGATCGTCTACACGCGGTGGGACTACATCAACCGCCACGACACGGTTCTGCAGAGCCTCTGGACGACGCGGCCGGACGGCACGGGGACCGCGCACTACTATGCCAACTCCACGCGCAACCCGTGCATGGTGGCGCAAGCCAAAGCGATCCCCGGCACCGACCTGATCGTGGCGCTGGCCATGGCGCACCATTCGTACAGCGCGGGCTCGATCTTCACGCTGGACCGGCGGCGTGGCGAAGAGGGCATGGACCCCGTAACGCGGATCACGCCAGAATCCAGCTTCCCCGAAACCGAGGGCTGGTCGGTTGGCTCCTACTCCGACCCGGTCCCGCTGTCGAAAGACCTCTACCTCGCGGCCTTCGACCCCAACCCGCTCATCCACCAGGGCAAGGTCGCCAAGCCCGACGGCTACGGCATTTATCTCGTGGATACCCTCGGCGGGCGGGAGCTACTCTATCGCGATCCGCGCACGTGTTGCTTCGCGCCCACGCCCGTGCAGCCTCGCCCGACGCCGCCGGCGCTGCCTTCGGCCCTCACGGCCGGCCAGAACGACGGTATCTTCGTCGTTCAGAACGTCTACAACAGCTTCGTGCCGCTGGCACCCGGCAGCGTCAAGACCCTCCGCGTCGTCGCCATGCACGAGCAGCCGACCGCCAGCGCCGCCGAGCGTAGCGTTGTCAGCCAGGAGATCGTCAAGTCGGTGGTGGGGACGGTGCCGGTGGATGCGGACGGGTCGGTGGCGTTCCACGCGCCGGCCTGCCGCCCGCTGCTCTTCCAGTTGCTCGACGAGCACAACGTCTCGCTCTTCAGCATGCGCAGCCAGGTGTATCTGCAGCCCGGCGAGACGATGAGCTGCGCCGGCTGCCATGAGCCGCGCGGCAGTTCACCGCGGCCCAAGCGCTACGAGCGGGCCGCGACGGCCCGCCCACTCACGCCCGGCCCGGGGCCACAGTATGAAGGGGGCTTCAGCTTCGCCCGCACCGTCCAGCCCGTGCTGGACCGCCACTGCATCCGCTGCCATGGGCTGGGGCGGCAGGCAGGCCACCTGAGCCTGCTGGGCACGCCGACAAGACAGTTCAACGAGGCCTACGACAACCTGACCGGCCGTGAGGGGTTGCTCAAACTCGCCTATCGCAACGCAAGCACGGACATCAGCCAGCCGGGAGACTACGGGGCGCGGGCCGGGAAGCTCGCGGGCTTCCTGCTCGACCACCGCCAGGCGCATCTCGACGCCGCGGGCTACACCCGTATCGTCGAGTGGCTCGACCTCAACGGCCAGTACTACGGCGACTACAGCTTCCAGCGCCACGAACGCCGCCAGCCGTCGGATGACGGCGTGAGGGCCCTGCGGGAGCATGTCGCGCAGTCGTGCAACTCCTGCCATGCCGGGATGAGTGACCAGCCGCTGGCGGCGCTGGTGAACATCGCCGAACCGCGGGAGAGCCGCGTGCTGCAAGCGCCGCTGGCGACGGGCACGGGCGGCTGGGGGCAATGCAAGCAGGCGTGGCAGGACACCGGCGCCGCGGGCTACACGACGATGCAGGAGAAGGTGTTGGGGGCGACGGGGCAGTGAGCGGCAACGGCACGGATCTGCCTCACCCCTGCCCCTCTCCTTCGCGCGGTGCGGCTGCGCTCAGGAGAGGGGGAACATCCGCCCACTCTGTGGCTTCGAAGCCACAGAGCGAGATTCAGTCTCCCCTCTACGGAGCACTCGGCCTCATCGAGCGCGAGGGAGAGGGGTAGGGGTGAGGAGCCGTTCAGCCGTCACTTCTCCCCGACCTCACACACCACCCGGAACCCCACGTTGTACACGCCGTAGTCCGGCGGGTAGCTCTGCCGGAACGCTGACCGCACCCGCCGCGGCCGATCATCCCATGAGCCGCCGCGTACGGCCTTCGGCGCGCTCTCACTGACCGCGCGCGACGCCGCCAGCGGATACGGCCCGTAGTCGCTGCCGCACCACTCTGCCACGTTCCCATGCATGTCCTGCAGGCCCCAGGCGTTCGGCTGATAGCGGCCCACGTCCGCCGAGGCCGCCGCGCCGTCGCGCTGGCTGTCATCGCGCAACGCCCACGGCTTCAGCGAACGCAGGCTGGCATCCGCGAAGTTGGCAAAGCGCGCCAGTTCCGTCTCCGCGCACACCCACGGCGTGTCCGTGCCGGCTCGGCAAGCGTACTCCCATTCGGTCTCATCGGACAGCCGGCACGTCAGACCCGTGGCCTTGCCGAGCCACGCGCAGAAGTCGCGCGCGCCGAACCAGGAGAGCCGCACCGCCGGCTGCTGCTCGCCGTTGAGCGACGGCCCCGGCCCCACGCGGTCCTTCCAGTGCGTGTCAATCGCGCGGCTGTCGTGCTCCGGGCGGAAGAGCCGGAACTGCGCGTTGGTGACCTCGCACTTGCCCATCCAGAACGGGCGGGCGATGGTGATCCTGAAGAGTGGGGACTCGTCGGGATCGAGGGGCGATTCACCGGCGGGTGCGCCCATGACGAACTCACCGGCCGGGACGAGCACCAGGCTCAGCTTCCCCCCGCCGGGCAGGTCCAGCGTGCCCTCGGCTGCGCACCCGAGCGCCTGCGCCGTCTCGGCCTGCCGCCGCCGCGCCTCCGCGCCGTCAAAGGGCCAGCCGGTGTAGACCTGTGGCGCGGCGCAGGCGGGCAACGCCATCAACAAGAGGCCGAGGGTCGGCCAACGCCGATTCATTTCTGCGCCGCCTGCTGCTGCGCCCGCACGGCGGCGTCCTGGGCCCGGATCTCCTCACGGCGGCGGATCAGGTTCTCCGGCGCCGCCGGCACTGCCTCGCGCCAGTCCCCCGCGTACGGCACGTTCAGGTCAATCCACGTGATGAGCCGGTCCCAGTCCTCCGCGCTCAGCTTCACGCCCTTGTGCCCCTTCTTGAGCATCTGCACAAGCTGGCTGGTGTTCGCCTCGAACTCCCGCGGGGGGAGCATGTGGATGTCGGACTCCAGGCCGGGCCGCCGCACGTACGGGTGCAGCGTGTTGTAGGCGATGCTGAAGCGCCCGTTCGGCTGCGGGTCGGGGCGGAAGTCCACCCGGCCCGACGAGTGGCAGCGCGCGCAGTTGCGATCCAGCACGGGCTGGACTTCCCTGGCGAAGCTGAAGCCCCGCGCGGGGCCGTACCAGGGCTGGATGGCGGCCGGCTTCGTCACGCCCGACCGCGCCCGCAGGCCCGTCGCCGTCGCCTGCGCCCGGCGCTCGTGGCAGCCCACGCAGGACAGCGTCTCGCCCGGCATCGCGGTGAACCAACTGCGCATCTGCTGCTGCGCCATGCCCGCGGCGTTCAGCGGCTGCACCATCAGCGGCGTGTTGGCCGGGACGCGGAACAGCGCCGACCCATCCGCCTCCACCGGCACCGTCCCCAGGATGCGCTTGACGTCCCAGCCCCCGTCAATGGCCGTGCTGTGCGTCTCACCGTTGCCCCAATAGCGATACACGGGCTCGATCAGCCGCAGGGCCTTGATCGTCCCCCGCGGCACGCCCGCCAGCCCGCCCCCACGGTACACGTCGTACATGTAGACGAGCGCGTCTTTGCGCGACAGGTCCACCGCCGGCGGGATGACGGGCGGGGTCGGCGTTGGGCCCAGCGGGATCGGCTCGAACACCGCCGCCCCCGGCTCCACGCGTAGCGGCACCAGGTTGTCGTACACGTCGAGCAGGTAAAGCCCCCACCAGCCGTCCGGCCCCGGTTTGCACGAGACGAGGAAGAACTTCTCCGACAGCGGGTACGGGTGGACGAACTGCGGCCACTTCCCGGTGGCGTACTGGTCCACGATCGGGTTGGTGAGCTGCCGATGCCGTCCCGGCAGGATGCGTACGACGCCCTCGGCCTCCATCTCCCCCTCGGCCGTGTCAATGATCGCCACTTCGCCCATGCGCGGGTTGCCGTGATGGCCCGACAGAACGCACACGACGCGGCTGTTGCTGCCCGGCAGCGGCCGCGCGTAGAACATCGTGTTCGGGAAGAACGAGTTGCTGCCGTAGAAGGCCATCTGCCGCGTGCCGTCCGGGTTCATCGAGAACAACAGGCGGCTGAAGTAGTGCGGCGTGTCATTGTATTCCCAGCGGGTGTAGACGACCCGCCCGTCGTTGAGCACCCGCGGGCACCAGCTATGGTCCTGGTCGAACGTCAACTGCCGCACCTTGCCGCCGTCGGCGTCCATGAGATACATCAGCGCCACATGATCGCCGCCGGTGCACGGCACGGCCTGGACGCACCGGCTCGACGTGAACATGATCTGCCCATTGGGCAGATAGCAGGCGTCGTAGTTGTCATAGTCGTTGTCCGCCGCCACGGTCACATTGCGCAGCCCCTGCCCGTCCACGCCGACTTCCCACACCTGATAGCGGTCCGCCTTCTGCGCGTCGGGCATGGAGAACAGCACCCGCTTGCCGTCGAACGACAGGCACAGGTCGCCCACGAAGTACTTGTCGGAGTGGAAGATCGTCGCGGGCGCCCCGGCGGGGTCGGTCGGGTCAATCGTCGCGATGGTCGTGTCCCAGCCCGTGCGGCGCATGCTGGAGTTGCTCTGCCAGTTCTGCGGCAGGCCCGGGTTGCCCCCGCCGGGCTTGCGGATCAGGACCATCAGCTTGCCGAACTGCAGCAGCGGGTTGGCCCTCACCAGCGCGGCCTGCTGCAGCGCCGCCACGGCCTGCTGCCAGTCCTGCAGGTCGCTCGCCGGCAGGGCCTGGCTCTCCTCGGCCCGGTGCACCAGCGCCTCCCCGCGCTTGGTCAACTCGATGAGGCTGTCACGGAACATGTCGGCGCCGCGGTACTGATCGCCGTAGGTCGCCGCCAGGTCGGTCACGGCGAGGCCGGTGCTCACGAGTTGCGCGCGTGTCTCCAGCACCGTCCGCAGCCGCGCGGCCAGGTGCATCGGCCCGCGCAGCCTCGCCGCCGTGCCGGCCTGGTCGAGAGTAGGGGAGAGGGCGCCCGCTTGCCCCTCCAGCACCGCCAACAACTTCGTCGGTTCGGCCACGGCCGCCTCGCCGAGGTCGTCGCTCAGCCCGGCCAGGACTTCCCGCGAACCGCTCACATGCGCCCCCAGCGCTCCGTGCAGCCGTCGCGACTGGGCCGGCTCCGTCCCGTCCCAGTCCAGCGGCCACACGCCGTCGGCGCTCTCGGTCTGCATCGCCAGGCGGTCGTCGGGGGAGACGAAGTCCGCCCGCAGCCTGTCCCACAGGGCGCTCACGCGGCGGCGGTGCGTCGGGTTCTCGGCGGAGTTGCCGCCGCCGGGCTTGGTCGAGAAGTAGAAGCCCCAGCCGCCCGTGCGGTTCACGATCTTGAGCAGCAAGTGGTTGTCCCCGGCCTTCAGCTTCAGCGGGGCCTTGCTCTGGTCGGGAGAGGGGCCGCGCGGCACGTCCTCTGAGATCAGCTTCTCGCCGTTCAGCCACACCACCAGCCCGTCGTCACTGCCGAAGTAGCCGGTGATCTCCATCGCCTCACGCGCGGTGATCTTGCGGTACAGGTACGCAATGGCCCATTCGGTCAGGCGGAAGTGCTGGTTGAGCGTGTGGACCTTCCCATCCACGAAGCTGTCCATCCGCCGCCATTTGGCCTCGGACTTGGACATTCCGGGATACGTCTTGTCCAGCGCGATCTCGGTCTCGGGAGGGTAGACGGCGGCGAAGCCCTGGCCGTCCTCGTTGCTGAAGGAGCCGATGACATGCCACGGGCCCAGGGCCAGCGGCCCGGTCGCCGCGGCGGCATCGCCCTCGGCCTGCTCCAGCTTGATGAGGTGGCGCCACGAGGCCGCCAACGTGTCCTGCCACGTGTCCTGCTTGGCGTAGAGATGGGCCTCGTTGAGGGGCTGTGCCAGCACGACCGATGCGGCCAGCACGAGCGCAAGGCAGCCCTGTAGGGCGGGGGCTCGTACCCCGCCCCGTATGCCACCAGCCGAACGACTGGGCGGGGTACAAGCCCCCGCCCTACAGCGACTGTAGGTACTCAATGAGGTCCTGGATGTCCTTTTCCTTCAGCTTCGAGGTGACGCCGTGCTGGTCGCCCTTGTTGCGTTCCACCAGCACCTCCCGCAGCGTCACGGCGCTCCCGTCGTGCAGATACGGCGCGGTGCGGTACATCTCCACCAGCGTGGGCGTGTCGAATTCGCTACGGTCGTCGTACGGCCCCTTCGTGCCCACGCCGTAGGTCTTGAGATCGGTGAACAAGGGACCGGGATGGCAGGTGGCGCAGGCGACGTCCTTGCGCTCGAAGATCGTCCTGCCCCGCTTGGCCGCTGCCGACAGCGTGCCGTCGCGGGTGACATACGGGCTGCGGGCCGGCTTCATTGCGCGCAGATAGGCGCAAGTCGCCGCCATCTCCTCGTCGGTGGGCATGTGGAACAGGATGTACTTGTAGCCCGAGGCGGTCGCCACCTCAACGGTGTCCCGCACGCCCTGGGCCATCATCGGCGGCGTCTCCGCTGCCAGCAGCAGCGACTTGGCGTTCTTGGGGTTGCCCAGGCCGTCGTTCATCAGGTCCCAGGCGAGGCCGTCGGTGCGGCCGTCCGGGTGGCAAGTCGCGCACGACTGCCAGCCCTGAAAGCACACCTTGGACGAATGAAAGAACATCTCGCCCTGGCGTACGTCGTCCAGCGGCGGCTGCGGGCCCAGCGCGATCGTCTGCGTGCTCTTCCCCTCGGGCGACAGGTGGGTGATCGTGCCGGAGAAGTAGTTCGCCACGAAAGCGCCGTCATTGGTGGCGACCACCGCGCGCGGGCCGATGCCACCGGACGGGACGCGCTGCCGCACACCGGCGCGGTACACGGCGGTCAGGTCATCCTCCAGCGCCGTCAGGCTGTCGGCTGGCCATTCGGCGATGAGCTTGAGCAGCTTGGCCGGGTCAATGATCTGGACTTCGTCGCCCCCGGCGTGGGTGGAGTACAGCGTCTTGCCGTCCGGGCTGAGCGCCAGCGCCCACGGATTGGCCGCGCCGCGGTCCAGGTCGTCCAGCAGCACCGTGTTCAGGCGCGCCTTCTTCTCCAGGTCCACGACCGTCAGCGCGTTGGTCGAGATCCAGCCGCGCTCCAGTTGCGTCGGCGGCACCAGCCAGCGCCCCAGCACGTGCAGCACGAAGGCGTAGTGCCCATCCGTTGAGCACACGACCTGCCCGACATCGGTCGCCCCACGCGACAGTTGCACCTGGGTCCCGCCGCCGCCGGCGAGGTCGTAAAGCGTCAGCACCGCGCCCAGGCTGTCGTCGAGGTTCGAGCCGAGGGGGAGCTGGTTGGCCACGAGCAGCATCGTGCCGTCCGGCGTCACCGTCGCGTAACGCGGCTCGCGCACGACAGGCAGCCGGGCCGTGCGCTTCAGTGTTGCGGCGTCATGCACGGTGACATCATCGGTGAACTGGTTGCAGCAGTAGAGCGTCCGGCCGTCGGGGGACAGGCAGAGGCCGGTCGGCTGGCGGCGCGTTTCGGCGCGTGCCACGATCTTGCGAGACGCGGTATCAATCTTGCAGATCTCATCTCGCTCGCCGCTGCTGGCGTAGAGCGTCTGGCCATCGGCGGACAGCGCCAGCCCGCGCGGATCGGCTACGGCGACCGTGCCCGCGACCTTCCCCGTCGCCACATCCACAATGGCGATGTTGCCCTGCGTCTGGTCGGCGACGTAGAGCACCTTGCCGTCGGGGGCCAGCACCAGCGCGGCCGGGGAGTGGACGTTGCTGCGCGCCACGGGCGGGCCGGACAGGCCGGTGAAGAGCAGCACCGCCAGCACACCGGCGGCGATCAGCACGGGAGAGCCAAGCTTCATGCACACACTCCGGGGTTAGTGCCATCTCCTTCGCCGCCGGCATGGCATTGGCCTCCCCGACGCGTCTTCGTCCCGGCGCACTCCGCGCGCCCAACGAATCGCACGAGCGGCTTTCGGCCGCGAGTTTGCCGGGGTACGGCTCGCGGCTGAAGCCGCGCGTACGAGTATGGGCGCGGTGCCGCAGCAGGTGCCCCCACCGTAGACTGCGAACTGCCTCGCCATGCACGGTCCGCAGGAC
>CAZZDO010000125.1:0-12785 GCA_964653205.1 uncultured Armatimonadia bacterium
CGCGGCTGAAGACCTATGGCCCCTATCCCGGCAGTTGCCGCTTCGGCGACTTCCGGGTCAGCCACGAACAGGACCTGAGCGAACTGGTGACCGACGACACGTTCCTGTACAGCAACGACACCGCCACGCGCCCGCCCAGCCCCGGCAAGCTCGTGCGTGTCGCCGGTTGTGGCTCGTCGCCGGTGGTCAAGTACGCCGGGACCGGCGCGACCTTCCTCGACCGTGTCGCGCCGGGCGTGTGGCAGTTGCAGGTCTACCCCGACGCGGTGATGGTCGCGGACCCGTACTCCGGCGGCGTCAACGAGAAGATGCGCGTGCTGTGGCGCTCCTGGCCGCTGACGGTGGACTTGCCCGACCTGGGCCACGACTTCCGCCTGCAAGCCGTCGCCGACGGCAAGCCCAACGGGGCCATCAGCACCGCCCGCGAGGGCACGGTCACGGTGACGCCGGGCGCCTATGTGCTGGTGGCGGCGGGCAAGGCGCTCCCGGCCGCGGTGAGCGGGCCCAGCTTCATCGCCCCGCCGTCGAGCACCGCGCCGCCGGCCGCACACACAACGTGGCCGGCGGAATGGCGCGAGGGCCGCGACCTGGACGTGGCCGCCACCGTGGCCGGGGTGGACGTCGCGCCGGTCGTGCTGCACGTGCGCTCTGCCGGGAGCACGGATTTCACCGCCATGCCGATGGCGATGACCCGCGCCTACCGCTACGAGGCCCACGTCCCCGGCAAGCTGCTCGCCCCCGGCAAGGCGGAGGCGTACCTGTCCTTGCGCACCGGGGCCGCCACGGTGAACCTGCCCGGTGGCGACACCGGCGACCGGGCGGCGGTGGCGCTCGCCAAACCGCCCCTGGAACTCCTCAAGCTCAGCGAGGGGATGACGCTGCCGGCCGCGCGCTATGGCGGCCCGGAGGGCAAGGACGCGCGCACGAAGCTCGTGCCGGGGCGCGAACCGGAAGCGGTGGCCATGCGCCTGGAAGCTGATGGCTTCGGGGAAGCGCCCAGCTCTGCCGGCATGATGCTGCCGACGCTGCCCCTGGCGGCTGACCTGACCGGCTATGACACCGTGCGGCTGATGATCCGCGGTGGACCGCAGACCACGCGCGTCGAGGTGACCCTCAAACAGGACAACGGCCCGGCCTTCGGCAACAACATTACCATCGGCCCGGTGTGGCATGAGGTCACGATCCCGCTGACGAAGCTCGAGCCGCGCTGGGGCACGCAGCCCGGCAAGCTCGACCTCCAGCGCGTGCGCGAAATCCACTTCGTGACCGGCGCGTGGATTCTGGGCGATGCCGCTGCGCATCCGCACGCCGTCGAGGTCGCGGGGGCGGCGCTGATCCACAAGCGCCTGACGTGGGAGACCGCTGTGGCCGCGGCCGACGCCCCGGTCGTGCTGGTGCGGCCCGCGGAAGTGCGGGTGAAGCTGTACCGCAAGGGCGCCATGCAGAGCCTCATCCCTGGCATGGACCCCACCCACGCGGCCCTGCGGGTGCATGCCGACGGCTTCGGTCCACCCCCGGACTGCCTCGGCTGGCGGACCAACATCCCGGCCGGCCTGGCCGCGCAACTACCCCTGGCGGCGGACGCGACGGCCGTGCTCTTCAAGGCCCGCGCCACGGACCCGCAGACCGACCGGATCGAGTTGGTGCTGATCGAGCAGGACGGCGCGCCGTGGGGTCTCGATGTGCCGCTCACGACGCAGTGGCAGGAGATCCGGATCCCGATTGGTTCGCTGGAGTACTTCAAGCACTGGGGTGGCAAGCCGCCCAACCGCGGCGGGGAAGGGGATCACCTGAAGCCCGAGAACGTGCAGACGGTCAGCTTCTGCTTCGGCGCGTGGCTATATGGCGACAAGGCCGCTCTGGCGCACGGAGTGGAGATCCAGGAGGTCGCCCTGGGCCGGTGAGGCTCGGGGGGCAACGAGACTCCATGCCCTTCACGATGGCCGTTATCGCCGATACGCACCTGCCTGCGATGCCGGGCACCGCCCAGGAGACGTGCCTCGATTGGGCGCTGGCGACGCTGTCGGCCAACCCGCCAGACCTCCTGGCAGTGGCCGGTGACATCACCGCGGCCGGCTCGCCGGCAACCGCCGCGGCCTTCCGCAGCAAACTGGACCGTTCCGGTCTGCGCACCCTCATCACGCCGGGCAACTCCGACCTGCGCAATCCCTCAGCACAGGCGGCGGTCCTGCAGGCCCTGTCCACCGCCCCGGCGTCAGACCACCCGCCGTGTCGCGTGGTGCTGCTGGACACCGGCGCGGGCGAGGTCACCGCCGAGGCACGCCTGGCCCTGACCCACGCCGGCGCGGGCGTGGGGGAGCGGGCGCTGGTCGTGGTGATGCACTTCCCGCCGGGTTCACTGGCCCCCGACAGCCGGCAGTGGCTCGAGTCGTGGGTCCGGCAGACGCAGCCGTCGCTCATCGTCGCGGCCCACTCACACCGCGACCGCGAGGTCTGCTGGGCCGGCACGCCGGTGCACACGGTGCGGGGCCTCGACCCCGACAAGGCCATCGGCGGGCCGCCGGCCGTGGCTCTCTTCGAGCTGCGCGAGGGCGCGTGGCGCCGCCGCGAGTTGAGCTTCCCCGATGGCACTGCCGAGGGCTGGTCGCCGGGCGAACGAGAGGAGCTTCGTGCCTTGCTCGGTCTGGCCTGCTCGAACGAGGCTGCCGCAGGCCTGCTCCGGGCCGCGGCCGAAGGCGTCGCCTGCGTCGAGCTGCGCGCCACCAACGCAGCCAAGGACCCGCAGGCCCTCCGCACAGCCCTGAGCACCTGGTGGCAAGCCGGGGGACGATACCTGTCCTGGCACATGCCGGACGTGCCGTGGCGGGAGGACGATAGCCCGCCCACCGAGGTCGCGGAATGGCGCGATCTGCTGCAGGTGGGCCTGCACCGCGACATCCAGGCCCTGACGGTCCACGTGCCCCGCGCAACGGTGGCGCTGATGCAGCCGGGCTCCCAGCCATGGCGCAGCCTGTCCGACACCTTCTGTCGTCTGCTCGAGCCGGCAGTCGCCCGCGGGGTCCGCATCGCCATCGAGAACATGCACATGCGCCCCGGCGAGTCGGCTGATGAATCGCGCCGCTACGGCTACCTGCCGGCCGAGTGCCTGGCCTGGGTCGAGGAGCTGCGCTCACGCCTGGGGAGAGACACCGTCGGGATGCTCCTTGATCTGGGCCATGCCCGCAACAACGACCCCTTCGCCGCCGAGTTCACCCTGGGCGCCTGGTATGCCCTGGTAGGCCGGCACACCGTCGGCTACCACCTCCATCAGGTACTGACCACGGACGGGAAGATGCGCAACCACCAGCCCATCACGGGTTTCCACGGCCCGCTCATCTCCCTCAGCTCCTTCCTTTGGGCGTGGCACGCCGGCCACCTGAACCACGCCCCGGTGTTCATCGAGGTCCCCGATGCCGAGGGACAGAGGGTCAGCCTCCAGGTCCTGCGCCGTGGCCTGCGCCCGTGACACACCGGGCAGGGGAGCGCGCCCCGGGCGAGGAAAGAGCGGGCTCAGGCGTCACACGTTCCGGGAGGAACAGGTCACCATGGCGGGCCATTATGTTGTCGTCGAATCCCCGGGCACGGCCGTGCTCAAGCCGTTCGAAGTTCCAGCCCCCGCGCCCGGTCAGGTGCTGGTCGAGACCGACTACACCGTGGTCAGCGCCGGCACCGAGCGGGCGAACCTGGTGGGCCTGCCCAACACGCAAGGCAGCTTCCCCTACTACCCGGGCTACTGCGGCGTCGGGCGCGTGACCGAGGCGGGCGACGGGGTCGAGACCGTGACGGTCGGCGACCGCGTGCTGCTGACCTTCTCCTCCGGCCACCGCTCCCACACCGTGCAGCAGGCCGCCGACCTGACCGTCGTGCGCGACGACCGCGTCGAGTCGCTCGACGCCTCCTTCGTCCCCATCGCCGCGATGGGGCTGCAGGGCGTGCGCAAGGTGCGGCTGGAACTGGGCGAGTCGGCGATGGTGATCGGCCTGGGGCTGCTGGGCATGTTCGCCACGCAAGCGGCGCGAATGGACGGGGCCATTCCCGTGATCGTCTCGGACTTCGACGCGCGCCGCCGGGAGGTGGCTCTCGCCCTGGGGGCCGACTATGCCTTCTCGCCCGACGAGCCGGACCTGGCCGAGAAGATCAAGGAACTGACCTACGGCCGGGGCCCGAACGTGGTCGTCGAGGTCACCGGCGCGGCAGTGGCGCTGCAGCAGGCCCTGACCTACGTGGCGTGGGAGGGCCGGGTCAGTCTGCTCGGCTGCACGCGCATCCCCGACGCTAACATTGACTTCTATCAGTATGTGCACAAGCGCGGCGTGTCGCTGATCGGGGCCCACACGATGGTGCGGCCACAGGTGGAATCGCGTCCCGGCTACTGGACGGCTCGCGACGACTACCGCGTCCTCCTGGCCTTCCTGGCAGCCGGCCGGCTGCAGGTCCGCCCCATCATCTCGGAGGTCGTCTCGCCGGAACGCGCGCCGGCGATCTACGCGCGTCTGGCCGAGGACCCACATCCACCCCTCGGTATCGTCTTTGATTGGCAGGAGCTGAAATGAACAGGGTCAAGGTCGGGCAGATTGGCGTTCGGCATGAACATGCGTCGGGCAAGATGGAAGTCCTCCGGCGGCTGACGGACACGTTCGACTTCGTCGGCCTGGTCGTCGAGGAGGGCGCACCCGAGGCCAATCAGCAGGTCTATGATGGCCTTGAGCGCATGACCGAGGAGCAACTCTTCAGCATCCCCGGCCTGCAAGCCATCGCGGTGGAGACGGACATGAAGGAGCTTGTGCCCACCGCGATGCGCTGCATGGAGCGCGGGCTGCACATGCACCTGGACAAGCCCGGCGGCGAGGCGCTGGAGCCGTTCCGGGAGCTTCTCGACGGCTGCCGGGCGCGGGGCCTGGCCCTCCAGATGGGCTACATGTACCGCACCAACCCGGCGATCCAGCTCTGCTTCCGAGCGGTGCGCGAGGGCTGGCTGGGTGAGGTCTTCGAGGTCCACATCGTCATGAGCCGATGGGATGACGACAACTACCGTCGCTTCCTGGCGCGCTTTCCGGGCGGGGCGATGTTCAACTTCGGCAGCCACCTGATTGACCTCGTCATCGCCATGCTCGGACGGCCGGACAACGTCGTGTCCTTCCAGAAGTCCACCCGCGATGATGGCCTCAAGGACAACGGGCTCGCCGTGCTGGAGTATCCCCGCGCGACCGTGACTGTCCGCGCCGCTATCGCCGAAGTGGACGGCATGAGGCACCGCCGGATGATCGTGTGCGGGACGAAGGGGACGGCGGAGGTCTACCCGCTGGAGCACCCGGGGGGCCGCTATGATCTCGACCCCCTGTATGTGCGCCTCACGCTGCTGGAGGACAACGCGGAATACGCGGCGGGGACGCACCGGGTGGACGCCGGGGTGATGAACCAACGCTACGACGGCCAACTACTCGAATGGGCCCGGGTCATCACCGGTGAGATCGCAGACCCGTACACATATGACCATGACCTCGTGGTGCAGGAGACGCTGCTCGCCGCCGCGGGGTACACCACCTGGCTCCGCTGATTCCACTCTCCACGTCAGTCAGGAAGAGTATACTATCGTGCTGCCTGGGACACCTGAGCAGAGGGTGGATCCACCATGACGCGAACGCTTCGGCAGTTGCTTGGGCTCTCAGTCGTGATCGGTGTCGTCGTCCTCGGGGGCTGCAGTTCGGCTGGTCTGAGCGCCGCCCTCATCACCGTCCCGGTCCAGGCTGCCGACGGCCAGAGGACCGAGCCGCTGAACGCCAACCGCAAGGCCTATGCCGCCTGGTGGCTCTTCGCGCGTCTCGCCGGCTGGAGCGGTTAGGGGGGAGGGGGGACTACGGCACCTGCTTGCCGAAGATCGTGATCCGCGGGACGATGATGCCGTTCTGGTAGGTCCCCACGGAAACGCGCCCGGCGCTCAGCGGCGCCATGTCGTCGTACTGCATCACCAGCGTGTCCCACACCCAGCACTCGACGCGGTTGTCGTGGCGGCGCAGCGTGACCTTGGTCCAGTCGTTGTGCAACCCCGCCTGCGGCAGGCGATAGGGGCTGGAGACCACCTCGACCCCGTCGCGCAGCAGCACCGTCTTGGTGTTGTTCATTCCCCCGAGCACGAACTGGTAGCCGCTGTCGCGGCTGGTCTCCCTGACCAGCAGCCCGACGTTGATGTCCGTCAACTTCTCGGTGTGCTTACCGCCGGGGGCGGGCATCATCTTGGCGGCCACGTAGATGACGACTTCCTGGTCGCCGGAATACGCCTGCTTGGTGGTGATCGCGGCATAGCCGTCGCTGTTGAAGCCGGAGAACCAGGCCCAGCCCGGCGTGCACGACCAGCGGCTGCTGATCTCCCAGGTCCCGCTCTCGATCATCCAGTCCGTGGGGGCGGCCTCGAACGTGTAGTCATGGACATCGGGGGTGGTGACATGCAGGTCATCGGCGACCAGCAAGCCGCCATGGTTCTCGATGCCGAGGCTGTCCGGGTTCGGCAGGGGCTCGTGGTCCACGAACATTGTCACCGGCGCCCCATTGATCTCGACCAGCAGTTGTGATCCCGCGCGGAACAGGCCCACCGAGAAGGGCTTGCCCGGCTTGACGCGCGGCTCCGCCGCCGCGACCTTCTCGCCCGCGCGGTATACCGCCAGCGACACCGTCTCCCCGGCCCAGTTGTGGGAGGCCTCGACGGCGTAGGCATTCTTGTCGTAGCCCCGGGCGAGGTACAGCGTGGTCCGGCAGGCCGGCTCTCCGCCCGGGTGCAGTCCCGCCTGCAGATGGATCGTGCCGGGGAAGTAGCCCGTGTGCCAGAAGGTGTCCAGAGCCTCCGGGTCCGCCACCCACGCCCCACTGCGTCCCGCCCACGTATGCTGGTCAATGATCCCGGCGAAGTGCGGGGTCAGCTCATCCACGAGGTTCTCGTCGTCCTCCACTGCTGCCGCCTGGAAGTCGCGGAAGCAGGCGGCTTGCGCGCCCCGTGAATACAGCCCGACGTCGCCGTTCTGGTGGCCGGTGTCCAGCCGGTTGGTCAGCAGGACGTCGTCCACGTATGCCGACACGCGGCAGTCCTGCACCACCAGCGCCAGCTTGTGCCAGTCGCCGGCGGCGCCCCGCAGCGGCTGCTCCGCCAGCACGGCCATGGGGTTGCCGCTGCGGGACAGGCGCACCCTGGCGCCGCCCCCCTCAGACACGAGCGCCAGCAGGTAGTACTTGTTGGCCCCCGCGTAGCGGACGTGCAACCCGGCGGACGCGGCCCCGCCGAGCTTCACCGACACTGAGGCCCTGCTGTCGCCGCTGCAGTCCCAGGGCGCGAGCAGGCTCGCCCCGTCGCTGCCGGCCCCGTAGATCACGCCCGCCTCGCTGCGCCACTGACCCCCCGCCGCGCGCATCTGCCGCACGTCCTCGTCGCTGCCGCAAGCCACCCACGGCTTGACCAGCACATGGTCGAAACACCCGTGCCCCTTCTCGCAGTACAACCCGATCTGACCGATCGGCTGGTCGGGCTGGTACACCTGCAGTTTGGTGCGGCCATCCAGGGCAGCAGCGATGACGCCGTGGGACGTGCACAGCCCCAGCTTGTGCCAGTCGGCGGGGGCGGCCGTCACGGCCGTCTCCGCCAGAGTCTTGGGCTGCCCGTCCTGGAAGCGCAGGAGTTGCAGCTTCCCGCTGGGCCCGGGCTGCAGGCGCAGGAGCACGTAGTTGCTTTCGTTCCGGTAGTTGGCGATGATCCCGGCCGCGGCGCCGCTAGTCTTCACCCGCACTTCGTACCGGTAGTCGCTCCAGAACCACTCGCCGTTGATCGAGATGGCCTTGTCGGCCGCGTCCACCTCGTAGTCAAACGGGTTGGCGCCCATGCCGGGCTTGCCCTCGCTCGCCGTGATCCGCCACGTGCCCTGCTTCTGGGTCCACTCGTCGGTCCCGGCGGTCTCGCGCATGAAATCATCGCTGAAGTCCACCGCGTCGAGGGGCTGATAGGCGGGGTCGGTGAGCCCCTTGGCCGCCAGCGCGCCCTGGAGCGCCGGCCCGTCGCACGCCGCCAGCACCAGCCGGTGGTTAGCCTTGAGAGTCAGCAGGCCATGCCGCCGCATGATGAGCAGCGCGTTGGCGTTCTGCGGCATCGGCGCCGTCGCCAGCGTATCGCTCTTGCCACCCGCGCACCGGTTGAGCGTGGCCTGGCCCTTGCTGATGACCAACTCGCGATAGGACTGCGGCGACCAGTAGGAGATCAGCAGGTGCATCTCACCGGAGGCGAGGAGCTGCCCGGTGAGCACGAAGTCCTGCAGGTTGGCGGGGTCATCCAGCACTTCATAGCTGGCTGGAGGCTCCTGTGCGGCTCCGGGGGGAGTGGGGTAGGTCGTTGGCGGCTCGGGGCTGCGCTGGGTTGCCAACTCCGACGGCGGCACCTCATGGGGAACCATCCGGTCGGCGAGTTCCCCCCAGCTCACATACCTGAGCAGGTTCATCAGGAACGGCTCGAGGGGACGGGCCACGCTCTCATCCGCGATCATCGTACGGCCGCGGGTGCCCGGTGGCATCGAGATGAGCCAGGAGAGTGACGCCCCCGCATGGAACCAGACGCCCTCGCCGAGCGGAATCATCAGGATCGCCGGCATCCCCTGGCCGTCGCTGCCGACGAAGTTGCCCAACGTACGCTGGGGCGCCCCCTCATCGGTAAACCGCGCCAGCACCTTCACGTCCGGGGACTCCGGGATGATGGAGTAGCCGGTGAGCCCGCCGGCGGGGATCACCCCCAACGCCGGGCAGCCCGCGGTGACCGGCGTGCCGGAGTCGACAAAGCGCAGATTGGGCGCCGCCAGGGGCCCGACGCGCCGGCCGGGCACGGCCTCGGCCGTGGGCACGGGGCTGGTCTCGGTCAGGGCAATCCCGCCCGCCCGCACATACTCCTCGATCATCTTGGCGGCGGCGGCGCCCCCGCCGCGCGCGCCGATGATGATGATGTCGTACTGCTTGAGCTTGTCGAGGCTGTCAATGTCGTTGTCGTCAATGCGTTCGCGCGGCAGGCCGTGCAGGGCCAGTAGCCCCAGATACCCGGTCGGCCACGCGCCCGCGATGCCGATGCGCCAGGGCTGGGTCTGCGGCGGCGGTGCACCAGCCGCCGCCCCGTGGCCGAGGGCCAGGGCGAGGAGGACCGGAAGGCAGTGTCTCGTGATGGAGTAACGCATGATGCAGTTGCCGCTTGCTGAACCTGGGCCTACCCCTGGACTGTCCCGGGGGCCTGCCCTCTTGACGAAACCCCTCACTGCTTTCGCCGCCCTGCGCCGCCTTCCCTTCCACAGTCGCCGCGCCGGACACCAGCCGATAGGCCGGAGAGGGCCCCGCCGGGAAACGCAACCCGCCCCCGGGCCCTGACGGACCCGGAGGCGGACCGTGGCTGTCGTGCCCGTTGGCCGTCGCTCACCCGACCCAGTCGGCGTTGCTCCCCTGCCGCTTGACGACCCGCGTCAGCCACTCCCCGGTCGTGATCCGGTACCGGAGGGTCATGACGCCCGCGTTGTCGGTCGGCGTGATCTCCAGCGGGATGGTCTCATTGTTCGAGTCGGTGCTCTGCCCCTGCAGCATCCCGTTCTGCTCCTGAAGCTCGATCTTGACCTCATATCCCTCCATGCCCGACGTGCCGACCAGCTTGCCGTTCTCGACCCGCAACTCCATGCCATATCCCTCGCCCCACGGCGAGGGCTCCCCCACGAACTCCCACTTCCCCGCGTACTTGCTTAGCGAATCCGTCGTCGCCGATCCCTGCTCGGCGGCCGGTGTGGTGGCCGCGCCCGTGGCCTCGGCCGGAGCATCGGCTTTGGTGTCACTCGCGGTCGGCTGCTCGGTCGCGGCTGTGCTGGCCTGCGTCGGGGGGGTCGGGGTCAGGTTGACCCGCTTGAGCGCCACGTACGCTCCCGCCCCGGCCAGCACGATCAACACGAGCACCAGCGCCACGACCACCCCAACGGCGGCGCCGCAGCCGGAAGGCTTCGCGGCGGGCGCGCCGGCGGGTGGTGTCGGAGGCGGCCCCACCGGCGCGGCGTAGACGGGAGCCGGAGCCGTAGGCGCGGACGGGGGTGGCGGCGGAACCGCGGCCGGCGGAGGAGGTGGCCCGGCCGCCGCCGGCGGAGGTGACGCCTCGGGGGCCGCCGCGTGCCGCTGGTCGGCCGCGCAGAACGGACAGAACGCGGCGTCCTCAGGGATCTTCTCCCCACACTTCTGGCAGAACATGGCGCCCTCCTCGTCAGCTACTCGACGTCGCCCCGGGCTACCGCCGTGTTGCACTTGGCGCAGAACTTCCAGTTCGGGTCCAGCGCCGCCCCGCACCTGCGGCAGAACCGCGCCTGCGGGTGGGCCGGGGCGTCCGGGATGGCTGAGAGCTTGCCCCACAGCGCCTCGGCCGTGTAGGGCGTGTCCAGCCTGAACTCCGCCGCCGGCTCGCCGGCCAGCAGCCCGTTGATCATGTCCGTCATGTACTCCCCGCTCGCCAGGACGAGTTCGGCGCGGCCCTCGCGCAGCGCCGACAGGTCCACCAGCCACACCGCCGCCGGCAGCCGCCAGCCGGCCAGCAGCGTGACCTCGATGCTCTCGGCGTCCGCCAGGCGCTGGGTGCAG
Source organism: uncultured Armatimonadia bacterium (assembly GCA_964653205.1). Lineage (GTDB taxonomy): Bacteria > Armatimonadota > Zipacnadia > Zipacnadales > UBA11051 > JAJFUB01. Next base: position 10,621 of record CAZZDO010000125.1, read on the forward strand.
GCCCCGAAGAGATGCAGCGGCCCGGACAGCCCCGACACCAACAGCTCCAGCCCCGGGCCGAAGATCACGAGTTCGCCCTCCCCGGTCGCCTCGTCGGCGTCTATCATGATCACGAGGTCGGCGTCGTCCATGCTCTCGAGCGTCTGGCGCAGCGTTTCGGCGAAGTCCGCGGGCACCAGGTCCGGCGCCAACAGCGACAGCATCGTCACCGCCCACCCCGCGTTGCGCGTCTGCAGCCCCAGTTCCCACGCCGCCAGGATGTCGGCCACGTACACGCCGCCGGGCATGCCGCCCAGGCGGGTGGCGCGCCGGGCGGCCAGCGTCATCCGGTAGGCGTCCGTCAGAGCGGCCAGCACCCACAGGTCCGCGGCCGCGAGCGTCATGGACACCACCGGCAGGTCGGGCAGATCATCCAGCCGCAGCAGGGCCGCGAACTGCTGCCGCAGGTCCGGCATGTCCACCGGCCCGGACACATGCAGCCGATCGTCCCCGATGATCATCTCGCAGCCCGGCCCGGCCGCGGCCGCGTCGGGCCACGCGTACTGGCTCAGGACCGGGGCGTCCTCATCACCGACAATGAAGGTCGCGGTGAAGTGCGGGTCCAGGAGGGTGGGCATCACCCACGGCGAGAGCCCCTGCGCATCTTCGAGCAACTGGCGCATCCCCGCCACGTCGGCCATTCCCGCCGGGCGGGGCACACGCAGCAGCGGCGACAGCGCCCCGGCCATCAGGTCCGGCACCCCGGCGAGCGCCGCGAGGCTGCGGAGCGGCAGGTCGAGGTCAAAGAGGTCCAGCGCTTCGTCCTGTGTCGCGTCGTCGGCCATCGGGCGGCCTCCTGTCACATGCTGATCCAGTCTTTCGCGCCGTTGACGGCCGCCCGACCCCAGTTGCGGAACGCCTCGGGCGTCAGGTTGTTGCTCTTCAGGATCTCGTTGATCTGCTGCGGGTTCATCTTGATGTCTTCGGCGATCTTGACCAGCGCCGGGTCCAGCGGCTTACCCCGCAATCCTGTCTCAAGGTTCGTACGGTTGATGGCCTTGGCGACCTTGTCCATGGACGCGCCCTGACTGTTGACGGACGCCGCCTGCTGACCGACGACCTTGACGCTGTCATGATATGTCTTCTTGACATCTCCGACCCCGGTCCCCTGATACTTGTGCCGGATCATCTGCCCTTCGTCCACGACCGTCTGCCCGCTGACCTCATGCGACCTGACACCCCCCTTGCCATCGGGGCAGTAGGACTTCGCCTTGCACTGCTTGAGCGTGTTCTGCTCCGTCCAGGATTGCGGGTAGGCATCGTTCTTGAGCTTGCCGCCCGCGTCGGAGCCGAGGTTCTTGTAGCTGCCATAGCCGACGTCATCCACCGTCAGCCCGGCGCGGTTGAGACCCTTGTTGACCCCCCGGTTGATCTGCTCCTGCAGCTTGGTGGACAGGGTCTCGTAGGCCTTGGCCTCGCTGATCCCGTTCTTCTTGGCGTATGCGGCCAGGTCGTCGGGATCGAAGCTGATGAGCTTGGTCCGGTCCGCGTCGGTGTAGATGGACCGCGCCCCCTTGGCGGCGCTGGAGCCCGAGTCGGCCACGATGACTTCCTTGACCTTCACGCCCGTGCTCTTGTGGAAGTTGCCCACGGTGTTGCGCACCGACTTGTCCACCGTGTCGTTGACCGTCTTGGTGATACTGCTGTTGAGCGCGTCGGCCTGCTTGGCGCTCAGCCCGCCCGCCTCCTGCAGCTTCTTGAGGTCCTTCATCCCGCTATCGCGGTAGATCTGCTGGACCTTGCGCGCGCGCTCGGTCTCGTCCGTGGTGTTGATGGCGTCATTGATCGTATCCTGCAGCTTGCCCAGATTGCCGCCCAGCCTGGGGGGCTCAGGCGGCAGTTTCGGCGGCCCGCGCCATTCCGTCCACTTCTTGGCGACGGCCGCGCCCGCCTTTTCGATGCCTTTGCCGGCGGTGGACAGCGGCGCCCACTTGTCCATGCCGGGCACGGGCTTGGAGAGGACGTTGCGCCCGCCCTCGAAGCCCATCAGCAGACCCAGCGTCTTGGCGATGCCCGACGGCACCGCCCACAGCTTCTCCTCCAGAGAAGCGTTCTTGTCAAAGAAGCTCCCGATCTCGTCCGCGGGCAGGAACTCCTTGGCCACCTCCCACGCCTTGCCGCCCAGG
>CAZZDO010000126.1:0-12781 GCA_964653205.1 uncultured Armatimonadia bacterium
TGATCGCCGACGCCATGGACAAGGTCGGCAAGGACGGCGTCATCACCGTCGAGGAGTCCAAGGTCGGCCGCACCGAGGTCGAAGTCGTGGAGGGCATGCAGTTCGACAAGGGCTACATCTCCCCGTACTTCGTCACCGAGGGCGACAGCATGCAGGCCGTGCTGGACAAGCCCTTCATCTTGCTGTACGAGAAGAAGATCAGCTCCGCCGCCGACATTGTCCCCGTGCTCGAGAAGGTCGCGGGCGCCGGCCGGCCCTTGCTGATCGTCGCCGAGGACGTCGAGGCCGAGGCCCTGGCCACTCTCGTCGTTAACAAGATGCGCGGTACCATCCAGGCTTGCGCCGTCAAGGCCCCCGGCTTTGGCGACCGCCGCAAGCGCAACCTGGAAGACCTCGGCATCCTGACCAGCGGCCAGTTCATCTCCGAAGACCTCGGCATCAAGCTCGACAACATTGAGCTGACTGACCTCGGCACCGCCGAGCGCATCGTCGTGGGCAAGGACGAGACCACCATCGTACAGGGCGGTGGCACCCAGGAAGAGATCGCCGCGCGCATCTCTCAGATCCGCAAGGAGATCGAGACCACCGACAGCAACTACGACCGCGAGAAGCTCGAAGAGCGGCTGGCGAAGCTGGCCGGCGGCGTGGCGGTCATCAAGGTCGGCGCGGCCACCGAGGCGGAACTCAAGGAACTCAAGCACCGCTACGAGGACGCGCTGTCGTCGGCGCGCTCGGCCCTGGAAGAGGGCATCGTGGCCGGTGGCGGCGTGGCGCTGCTGCGCGCGGCCGCGGCTCTGGACCTGACGTCCGAAAGCGCCGATGAGGCTACCGGCATCGGCATCATCAAGAAGGCGGCCCAGGAGCCCTTGCAGCGCATTGCCGAGAACGCCGGCTACACTGGCGAGGTCGTGTCCGAGAAGGTCCTGTCGCACAAGTCCGCCAAGTACGGCTTCGACGCCGCGACGGAGGAGTATGGCGACCTGATGAAGGCCGGCGTAGTGGACCCGGTCAAGGTCGTCCGCTCGGCCCTGGAGAACGCCGCCAGCATCGGCTCGCTGGTCCTGACCACCGAGACGCTGGTCGCCGACATCCCCGAGCCCGAGCCGCCCATGCCGCCCGGCGGCGGCGGGATGGACTACTAACGGCAGGGAACGGGGGACAGGGAACAGGGAACGGAACGAAGGGGCGCGCCGGAAGGGTCGGCGCGCCCTGTTTTTCGTGTCGCGGGGGATTATCAAACATTTGTTTGCGTGGTATAATGGACGGCTGGCCTAACCTGTCAGCGCTGCGCGCTGCCACCCCTCCCCGCGGGGGAGGGGGACGTCGCCCGCTTCCCTTGGGGCTTCCATTGAGCGTTGCGTCAGAATCCACCAACCAGTCTTGCCCGTCTCCCCTCCCCCGCGGGGAGGGGTGGCCCGCAGGGCCGGGGTAGGGTCTGTCATGCCCAACTTTCAGATCATCTCCGACTACGAACCGAGGGGCGATCAGCCCTCCGCCATTGAGGGCCTCACCACCGGCCTGCAGCGCGGCGACAAGGAGCAGATTCTGCTCGGCGTTACCGGCTCGGGCAAGACGTACATGATCGCCAACGTCATCGAGCGCGTGCAGCGCCCGACGCTCGTACTCGCGCACAACAAGACTCTCGCCGGCCAGCTCGCCATGGAGTTCAAGGAGTTCTTCCCGGGCAACGCCTGCGAGTACTTCGTCTCCTATTACGACTACTACCAACCCGAAGCGTACTTGCCTCAGACCGACACGTACATCGAGAAGGACTCGCAGATCAACGAGGAGATTGACCGGCTGCGGCACTCGGCCACGCAGTCGCTGCGCGAGCGCCGCGATGTCGTCGTCGTGGCCAGTGTCTCGTGCATCTTCGGTCTCGGCTCGCCCGAGCAGTATGAGGAGATCGTGCTCTCGGTGAAGGTGGGGCAGGAGGTGGAGCGCGACGAGATCCTGCGCCAACTCGTGAAGATGCAGTTCTCGCGCAATGACATCGCGTTGGACCGCGGCACGTTCCGCGCGCGGGGGGATGTCATCGAGATCCATCCGGTGGATCAGGACCTGATCGTCCGGCTGGAGCTGTTTGGCGACGAACTGGAGCGCATCGGCATCGTGGACCAGCTCACCGGAGAGATCGTCGAGGGCCGCGACCGCCTCACGATCTATCCCGCCACGCACTTCGTCGCCTCGAAGGAGCGTCTTGAGAGCGCGCTGGAGACCATCGAGGCGGAACTGCAGGAGCGCCTCGCCGACTTCCACCGGGCCGGCAAGCTGCTGGAGGCCCAGCGCCTCGAACAGCGCACGCGCTACGACATGGAGATGATTCGCGAGATCGGCTATTGCTCGGGGATCGAGAACTACGCCCGACACCTGGACGGTCGCGCGGCCGGGCAGTCGCCCTACACGCTGCTGGACTACTTCCCAAAGGACTTCCTCGTCATCATTGACGAGTCGCACCAGAGCATCCCGCAACTGCGCGCGATGTACTCGGGCGACCGCTCGCGCAAAGAGACTCTCGTCAACTTCGGCTTCCGCCTGCCCTCGGCGTTCGACAACCGGCCCCTGACCTTCGCGGAGTGGGAGGAGCGCATCGGCCAGGTCGTGTACATGTCGGCCACGCCCGGGCCGTATGAACTGGCGCGAGCCACACAGGTCGTCGAGTGCGTCGTGCGGCCGACGGGGCTGCTCGACCCTGAGATCGAGATTCGCCCCACGCAGGGGCAGATTGACGACCTCATCGCCGAGATCCGCAAGCGCGTGGAGAACGAGCAGCGGGTGCTCGTCACGACGCTTACCAAGCGCATGGCCGAGGACCTGACGGACTACCTGGCCGAGCTGGGCGTGCGCGTGCACTACCTGCACTCGGACATCGAGACGCTGGACCGGCATGAACTGCTGCGTAACCTGCGGCTGGGGGAATACGACGTGCTGGTCGGCATCAACCTGCTGCGCGAGGGCCTCGACCTGCCGGAAGTGTCCCTCGTGGCGATCCTCGATGCCGACAAGGAGGGCTTCCTGCGGTCGGAGACATCGCTGATCCAGAGCATGGGGCGCGCGGCGCGGCATGTCGAGGGCCGGGTCATCATGTACGCCGACCGCATCACACCCTCGATGCAGGCGGCGCTGGACGAGGGCGAGCGGCGGCGCGAGAAGCAGCAGAAGTACAACGACGAGCACGGCATCGTCCCCCGGAGCATCACCAAGGCGGTGCGCGACACGATCCGCGCGACCCAGGAAGTGCAGGAGGCGGCGCGGCGTTTCATCGGCGAGGACATAGCGGAGAAGCTGCACGCCGAGGACCTCCAGGAGGTCATCGCCGCCCTGGAGAGCGAAATGCGCGAGGCGGCGGCAGAACTGGACTTCGAGCGCGCCGCCGAACTGCGCGACGAGATCAAGGAACTGAAGGCGCTGCAGGCCGGGTAGCCTGCGGCGAGCCCACCCCATGCCCCGTCGTCTCGCCAACTCAGCCCTCGCCATGGCCGGCCTGGTGTTTGTCGTCGCCCTGGGCCTGCGCCTGGCGTATCTGCACGGGCTGCAGGCGAACCCCACCTTCAACCAGCCACTCATGGACGCCGCGTATCACGATCAGTGGGCGCGGCGCATCGCCGCGGGGGATTGGCTCGGCCGCGAAGTGTTCTTCCGCGCGCCCCTGTACCCGTACTTCCTCGGCGTGCTGTACACCGTCTTCGGGTCGAACCCCGTGCCAGTGCGCATCGTGCAGTTCCTGCTGGGGGCGCTGACGTGCGCGTTGACGTGCCTGTTGGGATGGCGCGTCGGCGGGCGCGGCGTGGGCATCCTGGCGGGGCTGGGGGCGGCGGTGTATGGGCCGCTCATATACTTCGATGGTGAGTTGCTGCTCCCGGTGCTCGAGACGCTGTTCGGGACGGGACTGCTGCTGGCGTTGGCGGTGGCGCTGGAGAGGGCCCAGTCGCGGTCGGTGACCGCTCCTACAGGCGGCCTGGCGCTCTGGCTGACGGCGGGGGTGCTCATCGGCCTCTTTGCCGTCACGCGGCCGAACATCCTCGCGTTCCTGCCCGTGCTGGCTGCCTTCCTGGCCGTTCGCGTCGGCTGGCGACGGGCGCTGGCGCCGGTGGCGGCCATCGTGGCTGTGACGGCGCTGGTCATCGCTCCGGTCACGATCCACAACGCCGTAGTCGGCCACGATCCCGTGCTGATCTCTTCGCAGGGCGGGCTGAACCTCTTCATCGGCAACAACCCGGAGGCGGATGGGACGTCGGCCATCGTGCCCGGGACGCGGGCGACGTGGTGGGGCGGCTACCGCGACGCGATCAACATCGCCGAGCGGGAGATGGGACGGACGCTGAGGCCGTCTGAGGTATCGGCATACTGGACGCGGCGCGCGCTGGAGTTCGTGATGACCGAGCCGGGGGCATGGCTGCGCCTGACGTGGCGCAAGACGTTCCTGTTCTGGTACGGGCATGAGTTGGGCAATAACGCCGAGGAGTACGCGGCCACGTGGTTCTCGCCGGTGCTGGCGGTGTTGATGGCGCGGGTCGGGCCGCTGCGCGTTCCGTTTGGGCTCCTGGGGCCGCTGGCGCTCGTGGGGATGGGGCTGGCGATGTACCACGGCGAACGCCGCCTGACCGTGCCGGTCCTCTACGTGTTGGCCTACAGCGCCTCGATCATCATCTTCTTCGTGTGCGCGCGCTACCGCATCCCGCTGGTGCCGGCGCTGCTGGTGTTGGCGGCGTATGCGGTCGTGGCGGGAATCAAGCTGGCGCGCGAGCGACGGGTGAAGCCGCTGTTGGTGGCGGCTCTGGCCGCCGTGGCGCTGGTCGTGCTGCTGAACACGGATATCTACCATCGCGGGCAAGTTGATTACGCGAAGGCCTATCTGGACCTCGGGCAGAGCTACATGCAGGGCGGGCGGCTGGCCGAGGCTGAGCAGTACATGCGGCGGGCGGTCGCGACCAACGCGAAGCGCCTGGAGCCGCGCCTGGCCCTGGCAAACTGTCTGATCCAGCTCAAGCGCCCCGGGGAGGCGCGGGAACTGGTCGAGCCCATCGTCGCGAAGCATCCCGACCGCTGGGATGCGCTGGTGATCCTGGCGGACGCGCTTGCTGCCGACGGGAAGGACGCCGCGGCCGTGCCGTACTACCAGCGCGCGCTGCAGTTGGACCCCAGCGGGGCCGAGGCGGCGATGCGGCTGGCGCGGAGCCTGCAGCGTCTGGGCCGCACGGCGGAGGCGGAGCGCGTGCTGCGCGGCAGTTCCACTGCCGTGGCCGGCGGCGAGTTGATTCCGCTCACCCAGGCGCGGCTGGCCCTGGACCAGGGGGACAACGCGGAGGCCATCCGTCAGGCCGAGCAGGCCCTGCAGATCGCGCCGGAGTTGATGGGCGCAAAGCGCGTGCTGATGATCGCGCACGGTCGTCTGGGGCAGCTTGAGCAGGCCCGGCCGTACGCGGAGGCCGTCTTGCGGGAGCAGCCCGACGACCCGGAGGCCCTGACGGTCCTGGCCAAGCTGGCCCTGGCCGCCAACCGGATGCAGGACGCCGCGGCCCTGCTGCAGCGGATCGTGGCGCAAGACTCCGAGCGCGGCGAGGCCTGGAGCGATCTCGCGGTGGCCCTGTCCTTCACGGGTGACTTGCCGGGGGCGATCCAGGCGGCGGACCGGGCGCTGCAGCTCAACCCTCGGGACAGCACGGCGCGGTTTACAAAGGCCGGGTGCCTGCTGGACATGGGCCGCAAGAGGGAAGCGGCGGCGGAGTGCCGAACGCTCCTGAAGACCGACCCGGACTTCGAGCCGGCGCGCAAGATGTTGGAGTTCCTGGAGCGCAAGTAGAGACCCCGTTTCGCGTAGGCCCGCCGGTCCTCCGGCGGGCGATTGCATGCGCCGGGGGACCGGCGCACCTACGCGGCTGGGAGGAGGCGGCCGTCATCAGTTCTCGTGTGGAGCCGCAGGCATGACCGTGGACACCCGCCGCCGCGTTGCCGGCTATGCGGCCGCGCTGATCTCGGGCGCGGCGGCCGGGCTGCTGTACGCGGTCAACAAGAGGCTCATGCACGACCTCAGCCCGCTGCAGGTGAGCTGGCTGGAGGCATGCATCGGGTTCGTGTTGCTGCTACCGGGGTACTGGCTGCGCTTCCGGCGCGACCCGCTGCCGCGGGGGACACCGTGGGGCTGGCTGGTGGTCTTCGGCCTCACGGCGGTGGTACTCTTCTACTTCCGCACCCTCGGCGTGGCCCTGACCAGCCCCACGACTGCGGCCCTGATCGTGCGCCTGGAGATCGTGCTGGTCATCGTCTACAGCTATCTCTTCCTGTCCGAGCGGATGTCGGCGCTGGCATGGGTGGGCGCGGCGCTGCTGATCGGGGGGATGTTGGCGGCGATGGATGTTTCCGTGCAGCAGCTCGTGCTGCAACTGGGGGGGCTGGCGGCACTCCTGGCCTCTGCCCTCGGGATCGCCAGCAACTCCATCGTCATCAAGCTGCACCTCGGCCGGGTGCGCAACGAGCTGACCTCGCTGGCCAACGCCGGTATTCAGTCGGTCGTGTTCGCGGCGCTGCTGCTGGTGACCGGGCAGTTCGTCGCCCTACCGAAGCTCTTGTCCAACCCGCACACGCTGCTGCTGGCCCTCGTCGGCGGGCTGTTCATCCCGCTGATGCTGGTGCCGTACTACTTCGCGATGAAGCGCATCCCGATGTGGAGTTGCCGGCTGCTGGGGCTGATCACGCCGGTGGCGGCGATCGTGGCCGACTTCTTCTGGCTGCATGCGCCGATCACGGTGGGGCAGTTGGTCGGGCTGGCGCTGGTGACGGGCGGGGCGGCGCTGGTGATCGTCTCGGGCGTCGGCCCGGTGCAGACGCGACAGCCGGGGTAGCGCAGGACTCAGGCCAGGCGAGCGGGAAACGTGACCGCGTCGGTATCCCCCGGAGGTGTGTTCCGTGGCCCATGACTGCGCCGGCGCTCTGGGCATCATCACTGAACTTGATGTCGCGATCCCGATGCGGGATGGGGTCATCACGCGGGGCAATGTCTTTCGCCCCGACGCGCCCGGTGAATTCCCCGCCATCCTGACCCGCACCCCATACAACAAGGGCACAGGCTGTGACCTGCGCTTCGTGCGCGCCGGGTATGTCGTCGTCCATCAGGATGTCCGCGGGCGGTACGCCTCCGAGGGTGATTTCCAGTCCTTCCAGACGCCGCACAGCCAGGAGGCCGAGGACGGCTACGATAGCGTCGAGTGGCTGGCGGCCCAGGCGTACTGCAACGGCCGCGTCGGCATGATGGGGTCTTCCTATCCCGGGTGGCTGGGCTGGGAAGCCGCCTCGGCGCAGCCGCCACACCTGGTGGCCATGTCGTCCTGCACCATCCCGCTGGAGATCACCGACCTGGACTTCCCCGGCGCCTTCCGGCCCGCGCGCCGCATGCACTGGTGGATGATCTCCATCGGGGCCGATCTGCGCCGCCGCGCCGGCTGGCCGCCGCCGCATGATTCGAGTGAGGCGCGGGAGGTCTGGAACCGCCCTGCGGGCGACATGTGGCTGTCGTTCCTGCCGTGGCGCGACCTTGCCGACGTCTTGCCTCCGCCGCTGGGCGAGCAGGTGCGGGAGTGGCTCGCCGACCCCCGCAAGCCCGTCTGGCGCTTCACCGAGAAGCACGCGCAGGTGCAAGTGCCCAACCTGGACTTCACCGGCTACTACGACCACTGCTGGTCGGCGGGGCACCTGCGCAGCATGCAGGAACACGGCGCGACGCCTGTCGCCCGCGAGCAGACGAAGTGCGTCATCGGGCCTTGGAACCATGGTGGACGCGGCAACCGCACGTGCGGCGAGGTGGACTTCGGTCCCCAGGCGGACGTGGACATGGGGCTGATGGCCCTGCAGTGGTTCGACCACTGGCTGAAGGGCGCGGACAACGATGTTGAGCAGTGGCCGGCCTGCCGGTACTTCGTGATGGGCTCCGGACAGTGGCGCGAGAGCGTCACATGGCCACCGCCGGCGGACCGGCTGGAGGTGCTGCACCTGGGCAGCAACGGCACGGCCAACCCGGTTGCGCAGTCGGGGTCGCTGGCCGCCGACCCACCCGCTGAGGACCAGCCCGACCACTATGTCTACGACCCGCGCGACCCGGTGCGGACGCTCTGGACCGCCGACCTGTTCACGCTGGCCTCGGACCGGCGGCAACTGGAGTACCGGCCGGACATCCTGTACTATGTGACGGAGCCGCTGACGGAGGACCTGACCGTCGTCGGCGAGCCGGAGGTCGTGCTGCACGCGTCCTCTTCAGCGCCGGACACGGACTTCTTCGCGCGGCTGGTGGACGACGACCCCGAGGGCATCGCACTGGAGGTCTGCTATGGCTTCGTGCGCGCGCGCCACCGGCACGGCCTCGGTACGGAAGAGCTACTGGTGCCCGGCGAGGTCACGGAGTTGCCGATCAAGCTGGGGCCGACGGCCGTGACCTTCGGAGCGGGGCACCGTATCCGCCTGGAAATCACCAGTAGCGATTTCCCGAGCCACGACCGCAACCACAACACCGGCGGCGACGACCTGAGCGAGACGGAGTTGGTCCCCGCCCGGCAGGCCGTGCACCACTCGCGGGTGCACCCGTCGCGGCTGGTGCTGCCCGTACAGGCGTAAGCGGACGCCCGGCGTCCCGCGCAGTTTGATGGACCGGAGGCAGGCAGATGAAGGTGCTCATCACGGGGGCAGCCGGAGGCGTTGCCCGGCACGTCACGGCCGCGCTGGAAGTTGACCACGAGTTGCGGCTACTGGATTGCGTGGACCCCGAGGAGGCCACGATCTTCGGCGGGCCGGTGCGGCAGAAGCTGCCGCTGCGCACGAAGTGGCCGTATGTGCGGGCGGACATTCTCGACGAGGACGCGATGCTGGCGGCGTGCGAGGGCATGGACGCGATGATCCACCTCGCGGCCGACCCGACGGGCCTCCCCGAGCACGGGAAGGCGATCATGACCATCAACGTGGTGGGGACGTACGTGGCGGTGGACGCGGCGCGCAAGGCCGGGCTCAAGCGCTTCTTCTGCGCCTCGAGCATCAACGCCTTCGGGACGATCTACTGGCGGCTGAGCGGGCGGCCATCGCCGTACACGAGCATGCCGCTGACCGAGGACTTCAAGACCGTGGAGGAAGACCCTTACAGCCTCAGCAAGCGCGCGAACGAGGACACCTGCGCGGCGTTCACACGGGCCTACGGCATCACCACGGCGGCGTTCCGCTTCGCCGGGGTGCGAGGTCCCGAGGCCTACGAGCAGGCCCGCGCCGCGCTCGCTCCGACGACGGCCTGGAATGACGACCTGTTCCAATGGGTGCACGCCGCGGACATCGCAGGCGGGCTGAAGGCGGCGCTCGAATCCCCGACGCTGCCGGAGTTCGGCGTCTACACGCTGTCCGGCCCGGACACGCGGTGCCCCGAGCCGACGATGGAGATACTGGAGAAGTTCCGGCCGGACCTGGCGGTGAACCTGACCGAGGAACTGCCCGGCCGCGCGCCGCTGATGTCCATCACCAAGGCGCGGCAGACGTTCGGGTATGAGCCGAAGTACCGGATGAAGGACTGATGCCCGCCGCGTAGGCCCGCCGGTCCTCCGGCGGGCGATGATGTGCATTGTGCGCCGGGGTACCGGCGCACCTACGCGCGGTTTCCACGACACAGACATGTCTCAACCCTCTGTTCCCGAACTGGTGGCCGACCATCCGGCCGACTTCGACCGCGCGCCCAGGGCCTCGCGCGTCACCGTGCGCGCCGTTGTCCTGGGCGCAGTGCTCATCCCCCTCAACGTCTACTGGGTGATGATGGTCGAGGGCATCTGGCATAGCGGCCACCCCTCCGTCATGGCCCTGCCCTGGGGGGCAGTCTTCAACGTCATCCTGCTGCTGCTCGTCAATGCCCTGCTGCGCCGCGTTGCCCCCCGTCAGGCCTTCACGCAGGCCGAGTTGGTCACAGTCTACACCATGGTCGCCATCGCGATCATGCTGGCCGGGCATGACACGCTGCAACTGGGGGTGCCGAACCTGTCGCAGGGCTGGTGGTTCGCCACCGAGGCCAACCACTGGGAACAGCTCTTCCACGAGTACCTGCCCCGGTTCCTCACCGTCAACGACATGACCGCGCTGGCGCCGTTCTATGACGGCGACAGCACACTGTACACGACGCGGCACCTGCTGGCCTGGGCGGGGCCGGTCGCCTGGTGGGTGGGGATCGTGCTGGCCGTCGGCCTCGTGATGATCGGCATGAACGTCATCATGCGGCGCCAGTGGACCGAGAACGAGCGACTGGGCTACCCCATCGTGCAGTTGCCGCTGGCCATGACCGCCGAGGGCGGCAGCCGGGCGTTCTATGCCAACAAGATGCTGTGGCTCGGCATCGGTATCGCAGCGTTCATTGATCTGTCCAACGGCCTGCACCACTTCTGGCCGGCGTTCTTGCACTTCGACGTGCGCCACGACAGCCCGACTCACTACATTGAGACGCGGCCGTGGGGCAAGCCGTGGAGCGCCATGGGGCGCATTGGCTTTCCGCTGTATCCCTTCTGCATCGCCCTGGGCTTCCTGATCCCGCTGGACCTGTGCTTCTCGATGTGGTTCTTCTTCGTCTTCCGCAAGCTCATGCAGGTGTGGGCGGTGGCGATGCCCATCCGCATGATGCCCGGGCTGCCGTACTTCAGCGAGCAGTCCTTCGGCGCGTGGTTCGCGCTGGGGGGCTATGGCCTCTGGGTGGCGCGGCACCACCTGGCGCGGCTGGGGCGGCGGCTGTGGACCGGCGCGCTGGATGACACCGCGGCCGAGGGCGACCCGATGAGCTACCGCGCGGCCGTCGGGGCCATCGGGGCCGGCCTGGCGTTTCTGTTCTGGGTGACGATGAAGGCGGGGATGAGCCTGCCGGCCACGCTGCTGCTGTACGGGTTCGGCTTCCTGATCCATCTCACGATCACGCGTGTACGGGCCGAGTTGGGCCCGCCGGCGCACGAGATGGCCGGTAGCATGAGCGCGGCGCACCTCGGGATCATCTTCGCCGGGACGCGGGGCCTGGGAGCGCGCAGTCTGACGATCTTCCCCCTGTTCTGGTGGTTCACCGGCCGCGGCTACCGCACGACGCCGATGCCGGTCCAGCTCGAGGGGTTCAAGATGGCCGAGGTGTCCGGGGCCGAGCCCCAACGCCTGGCCGTCAGCATGGCCATCGCCTTCGGGCTCGGCGCGCTTTTCTCGTACTGGTCGGCAATCCACCTGACCTACCAGCACGGCACGACGCCGCTGATCCACCACAACAGCGGCCAGTGGTCCGAGCTGGCCTCGTGGATCAACTACCCGAAGGACCCGAGTTGGCAGCGAATGCTGTTCATCGGCCTTGGCGGGGCGGCCACCGTCGGCATGACGTGGATGCGCATGAACTTCCTGTGGTGGCCGCTGCACCCGGCGGGCTATGCCCTGGGCATGGTGTTCGGCACGGACTACTTCTGGAGCTGTTTGCTCATCGCTTGGGCGCTCAAGTGGGCCATCTTGCGCTGGGGCGGGCACAAGGTCCACCGCAACTTCATGCCGCTCGTGTACGGGGTGATCCTCGGGGAGTATTTCGTGGGCGCGCTGTGGAGCGCGCTGAGCGTGATCCTCAAGCAGAACATCTACGACTTCTCGCCGGGCTAATGCCTCCGACCGGTCGCGGTCGGTGACCGCTCGTACACGCGCTCCCAATTGGGCAGGGGCGTACGAGGGGTCACGGACCCCGACCTTCGGGCACGAAAGGACAGTCATCATGCGGGTCTGCGTCATTGGCGGCACCGGGAACATTAGCACCAGCATCGTGCGGCTGCTGCTGCAGGTCGGGCACGAGGTCACGGTCTTCAACCGCGGGATCAGCCCCGGCCTGCCTGAAGGGGTGCGCCAACTGCAGGGCGACCGCAAGGACCGCGCGGCCTTCGAGGCGGTGCTGCAGGCCGAGAAGTTCGACGGTGTCATTGACATGATCTGCTTCACTGAGGAGGACGCGCGGAGCACGCTGCGCGCCTGCCGCGACGTGGAGCACCTCGTCCACTGCTCGACGGTCTGCACCTATGGTGTGGACTACGACTGGCTGCCCGCGACGGAGGACCACCCTCTACGCCCGATCAGCGACTACGGCCGCAACAAGGTCGCGGCGGACAACGTCTACCTCGCTGCCTACCACAACCACGGCTTCCCGGTCACGATCATCAAGCCCTCGACGACCTTCGGCCCGCGACTGAACATGATGCGGCAGCTCGACTGCACCGGCAACCCCGGGTGGGTGGACCGCGTGCGCAAGGGCAAGGCGATCGCAGTGTGCGGCGATGGCCGCGCCCTGCACCAGTGGTTGCACGTGGACGATGCCGCGCCGGCGTTCGTGTTCCCGCTGGGGCGCGAGCGCTGCCGGGGGCAGGTCTACAACATGATGAAGACGGAGTTCGGCACGTGGGAGAGCTACCACCGGGCGGCCATGCGCGTCATCGGCCGCGAGGTGGCGATGGTCGGGGTGCCAATCGCGGCGCTGTGCGCCGCGTGCGCCCCGAGCCTGGGCACGTGTGAGAGCATCTTTTCGTACAACACGATCTACAGCCCGGCGCGACTCATGCGCGACGTGCCGGAGTTCCGCCCGCGGCTGTCGCTGGAGGAGGGTCTGGCGAACGTGCTGGAGGCGATGGACCGCGAGGGCCGCATCCCCGATAGCGACGAGAGCGACTGGGAGGACCGGCTGATCGCGGCGCAACGGCAGGTGGGGGAGGTCAGCCTCGGTTAGGTCGTGGGTGCCGCGCAGAGGTCGCGTAGCGTGGGTTCGTCCTCGAAC
>CAZZDO010000127.1:0-2198 GCA_964653205.1 uncultured Armatimonadia bacterium
TCCAGCTCGTCAATGAAGATGATGGCCGGCAGGTGCTGCTTGGCCTGGTCGAACAGGTCCCGAACGCGCGAGGCGCCCACGCCCACGAACATCTCCACGAAGTCCGAGCCGCTGATGTAGAAGAAGGCCACCCCGGCTTCGCCGGCGACGGCGCGGGCCAGGAGGGTCTTGCCGCACCCGGGCGGGCCGACCAGCAGCACGCCGCGGGGGATCTTGGCCCCCAGCGCGCGGAAGCGCTCCGGGTCGCGCAGGAAGTCCACAACCTCCTGCAACTCCTGTTTGACTTCCTCCATGCCCGCCACGTCGTTGAAGGTGACCTTGGCGAAGCTGTCGGCGGCCATCTTGGCGTGGCTGCGACCGAAGGAGAGGGCCTGCCCGCCGGTGGCCTTCATCTGCCGGACCAGGAAGATGTAGAACAGGAAGATGATGAGCAGGAAGGGGATGATGTTCACGGCCGCGCGGCCGAGGATGTCGCCCCAGGTCCCTTCATAGAAGGCCATCGGCACGTTGGGCGCCAGCGCCTGGAGGCGGGCGTGGTACTGCGGGTCGTTGGGGACCTGCACGACCCAGTTGGTCTTGCCCTCGCGGGCGCCGGGGCGGAAGTCGCCAACGGCCTTGTTGGTGCCGTAGAGCGTCAGCTTGGAGATCAGCCCGGCGCGCAGGTCCTGCTCCATCTCGGTATAGTGCTCGTAGCGCAGCGTCTTCTGCGTCTGCTGGCTGATCCGGGGGATCTGCACAAAGACGAAGAGCATGGCTGCCGCCACGATGAGATACACGATCGGGCTCTGCTTCATTACTTCCTCCACTGAAAGGCTCAGCAGCCCCCGGCGGGGCGGCTGAGACGCAGCATCACGCGGCGCGCCGTGGGGTCATGGACCCGGGCCGCCTCGGCCACGCGGTGCCCGACGACCCACAGGATGTCGCCGGCCTCATCGGTCACCAGCCACGGACGCCGTTGCCGCGGCGGGACCTTCTCATCCACAAAGAAGTCCTGCAGCTTCTTCTGGCCGCTCATGCCCAGGGGCACAAAGCGATCGCCGGGGCGGGGCTGCCGGACCAGCAGCACGTCTCCCGCGCGATCGGCGTCCAGCACGGCCTCGTCGGCAGAGGCCGGTGGAAAGTCATCGGCTCCGGGCTCGCCCAGCGTCGCCGTCAGGCCCGAGCCGTCAGGCAGGTCCACTCGCCCGGGCACCGGCAGGCGGAAGGCAGCATCACAGCGGTCGGCGTCATCTTCCGGCGCGACCGCCTGCAACACACCGTAGACTAGTTCGACCCCCGGCCCGGCGGAGAGTTCCAGCCGCCGCCCGGTGCCCCCACTCTCTACCAACGCCTCGAGAGCCTCCCAGCGTTCCTGCGACAGGTCCGTGAGCGGGTGGCCCGCCTCCGCCAGGAAGCGCCGAAGCACCCGCTGGCGCAGGCCGCGTGGCATCTCCTGGAGCGGCGCGACCGCTAACCCCTCGTCCTGTCTGGCAGCTTCGAGGGCCTGGGCCACAAAGGGCTCGGTCCACTCGATCTCGGCCAGGACATGCTCGGCCGCCCGGCACAGCGCCGCCTCGATGCCCGGCCCGTACTCCTGCTCAAGCTGCGGCAGCAGGTTCGCCCGCACGCGGTTCCGCAACGGCGTCGGATCGAGGTTGGTGCTGTCCAGACGAACCTTCATGTTAGTGATTCGACAGTACTCCCCTGTTTCCTGTCGGCTCACGAGAATCAGGGGGCGGATGATGCGGCCCCGGCGTGGCGGAATGGACCGCAGGCCCGGCAGGCCCGCCCCGCGGAACAGGTTCATCAGCAGCGTCTCGGCCCGGTCGGTCGCCGTGTGGGCCAGCGCGATCTTGTTACAGCCATGCGCGTCGGCGGCGCGGTCGAAGAAGGCGTAGCGGGCGCGGCGCCCGGCCGCCTCCACCCCCACGCCCTCGGCCTTGGCGAGGGCCGCGACGTCGGTGCGGTCGGTGGCGTAGGGCAGGCCGAGCTGTGCCGCCAACTCACCCACATGTTGCTGGTCGGCGTCGGCCACCTCGCCGCGCAGGCCGTGGTGCAGATGGCCGACCACCAGCTCAAGCTGCAACTCGGAAACCAAGTCGTGGAGCAGCATCAGCAGCGCGAGGGAATCCTGCCCACCGGACACAGCGACGAGGACACGATCGTGGGGGTCGAGGAGGTCGTAACGCGCAACGGCTTGCAGGAGCTGGTCGCGGATC
>CAZZDO010000127.1:2298-12694 GCA_964653205.1 uncultured Armatimonadia bacterium
GTGGGGGTCGAGGAGGTCGTAACGCGCAACGGCTTGCAGGAGCTGGTCGCGGATCGTCATGATCGTCATTCCCCCTCCCTTCAGGGAGGGGGCAGGGGGTGGGACGCCGTCCTACCCCGGCGGCTCCAGCCCGGTGATCCGCCGGAAGGCCTCCTGGTAGATGCGCCGGGTCTCGCCGACGACCTCGCCGGGCAGTTCGGGACCCGGGGGCTCCTTGTTCCAGTCCAGCGTCTCGAGGTAGTCGCGTACGTACTGCTTGTCGAAGGCCTCCTGGGCGCGGCCGGGCGCGTACTTGCTGGCGTCCCAATAGCGCGAAGAGTCCGGGGTCAGCAGTTCATCCACGAGGATCAACTCGCCGTCGGCGATCCCGAACTCGAACTTGGTGTCACACAGCAGGAACCCGCGCTCGGCGGCCGTGGCCGAGGCGGCGGAGAAGACCTGCAGGGACACGTCACGGAGGCGGTCGGCCAGTTCCGTGCCGACGCGGTCCCGCACGCCCTGCATGTCCACGGGCATGTCGTGGCCGCTCTCTTCCTTCGTCGTCGGCGTGAACAGCGGCTCGGGGAGCTGGGCGGACTCGACGAATCCCGGCCCGAGCCTGTGCTCGCCCACCATCCCGCTCTGCTGGTAGGACTTCCAGCCTGACCCGGCCAGATAGCCGCGCACGACGCACTCGATGGGCACGACCTGCGCCTTGCGGCACCACATGCTGCGGTCGGCGAGGATGTAGCCCTGGTCCTGCACGGCGGCCGGGAAGTCCTTCACCCGGTGGCTCAGCAGATGGTTGGCGATGATGCCCTCAGTCTGCGCAAACCAGAACACGGAGAGCTGCGTCAGAACCTTGCCCTTGCCGGGGATGCCGTTGGCCATGATGACATCGAAGGCGGAGATGCGGTCGCTGGCGACCAGCAGCATTCCGTCGGGATACTCGTAGATGTCCCGCACCTTGCCCTGGCGGCGGCTGAGCGCACCGGGGAGGTCGGTTTCCAGGACGGCCTGTTGGGGTCGGTCGGACATGCGATGGCCTCCAACTTGGGTGGCATGTGGGTCGGCGCGTCAGCCGGACTGGCTCAGCACCCGTCCATGACGCAGGATTTCCCTCAGGAAGGAGCCGCGTGGCAGTTCCTGCAACTCGCGTTCGCTGAACGGCAGGGCCTCAATCTCCAAGGCATCCGGAAGGCGACAGCGCGACAGAAGCGTCAGGTCACGGTGGCGGTCGGCGCCAAATGCGGGTGAGACCACCGCGACGTCAATGTCGCTGGCTTCATCCGGTGTGCCGACCGCGTAGGAGCCGAAGAGGTAGACGTCCCGCACCGGGACGTGCTGCTTGACGCGCTCGATGAAACGATCTACTCGGGCTGTGACTTCAGCCTGGCTAAGAGCCATTGCAGCGCCTCCTCCGTGCGCGATACGAGACGTGCCGCCTCCTCACTACCGGGCGGCGATGGCTCAGCAGCGGCCGGATACCGAGCCTCGATGACGTAGGGGTCCACCTCGAGAAGCGCGCCCAGAAGGGCCTCCGGCATTGTTGCCAGCAGGCCGCCCATCTCAGCCAGGCGAGCCAGGTTGTGGATCCGTGGCGGTGGCTCAGGGCTCTGGCTCTGCAGAACGCCCTTCAGCGCCTTCTCAAGAGCCTGCTGACACAGGAACAGAGCATTGGCTGTATCCCCGGCGGCCAGCAACGTCCGCGCGGAATGGAGATCGCGCTCTGCCAGTGTCGCCCAGTAGTTGACTGCGGAGTCCATTTCCGTCCCCTCGCCGCCAAGCGGACTACAGCCCCAGCAACTTCACCACCGTATCGGTGTCCGCCTCCACCTGCTCCGGCTGTGCGGCAATCTTGATCGCGTTGTCGGGGTCCTTGAGCCCGTGCCCGGTCAGGATGCAGACAACTGTGGCCTTCTCGTTGCCGAAGTAACCACTCGCGATGAGCTTCTTCAGCCCCGCTACCGATGCCGCCGACGCCGGCTCGCAGAAGATGCCCTCGTGGGAGGCTAACTCCGCATACGCCTCCAGGATCTCCTCGTCCGTCACGCAGTCAATCAGCCCGCCGCTGTCGGTCACGGCGGCCATGGCGTCATGCCAGCGCGCCGGGTTGCCGATGCGGATGGCGGTCGCAATCGTCTCAGGCTTCTCGACCGGCGCGCCGTGCACGAGCGGCGCGGCGCCGGCGGCCTGGAAGCCGCACATCTTCGGGAGCCGATCCGTGACGCCGGCTTCCTTGTAGGCCAGATAGCCCCACCAGTACGCGGTGATGTTGCCGGCGTTGCCGACCGGCAGGACGTGGAAGTCCGGGGGGGCGCCCAGCACATCGCAGATTTCGAAGGCGCCGGTCTTCTGCCCCTCCATGCGCATCGGGTTGAGTGAGTTGAGCAGCTCAATCGGGTAGTTGTCGGTGATCTCGCGCACGATGTTGAGACAGTCGTCGAAGTTCCCGGCGACCTGCAGCGTGCGCGCACCGTAGGCGAGGGCCTGGGCGAGCTTCCCCAGCGCGATCTTTCCCTCCGGGATGAGCACGATGGACATCATGCCCGCGCGGGCGGAATAGGCCGCGGCCGAGGCCGAGGTGTTGCCCGTCGAGGCGCACAGCGTGGCCTTGACGCCGCGCTCGGCCGCCTTCGAGATGGCCATCGTCATCCCGCGGTCCTTGAAGGAGCCGGTGGGGTTGAGACCCTCGTACTTGAAGAACACGCGCAGGTTCGGCGCCCACCGGGGTACGAGGTGCCGGCTCTCGATGAGCGGGGTGTGGCCCTCGAGCAGCGTAATGCGCGGGGTGGCGTCACTGACGGGCAGGAAGTGCCTGTAGGCCTCGATGACGCCCGGCCAGGGGCGGCAGGCGACAGCCATGCTAGTCCTCCACCCGGAGCGTGCTGGCAACTTCCTCGACGATGGCCAGGCGGCTGATGGCGCCGAGGGCCGATTGCAGCAGGCTCTCAGGGTTCTTGTGGGTGACCCAGACGATCTCGGCCACCGCGCCGTCGGTGGCGGACTGGTGGACCGAGGCGATGCTGACGCCCTCGGTGCCGAAGATCGTGGCGATGGAGCCCAGGACGCCGGGGCGGTCCTTGACGCGCATGCGCAGGTAGCTCTTCGTCTCCACCTCGGCCATGGGCATGACTTCGGCAGGCTGTTCGCAGGTGCACAGCACGCGGCCGGAGGCGCCGCGAAGCTTGTTGCGCGCGCAGTCGAGCACATCGCCGGCCACGGCCACGCCGGTGGGTGCCCCGCCCGCCCCGCGCCCGTAGAGCATCACGTCGTCGCAACCCTCGCCGCGGACGAAAATGGCGTTGAAGACGCCGTTGACGGCGGCCAGCGGGTGACTGTCGCGCAGCATCACCGGGTTCACGCGCGCCTCGATGCGGTTGCCCTCGCCGCGGCGGGCGATGGCCAGCAGCTTGATGACGTAGCCCATCGTCTTGGCGTAGTCAATGTCCTGGGGCGTGATCTTCGTGATGCCCTCGACGTAGATGTCATCGAGTTGCACGTTCAGCCCGAAGGCGCTGGCGGCCAGGATGGCGATCTTGTAGCGGGCGTCGTAGCCCTCGATGTCGTTGGTGGGGTCGGCCTCGGCGTAGCCAAGCTTCTGGGCCTCGGCCAGCGCCACGTCGAACTCCAGCCCCTCCTGGCTCATGCGGGTGAGGATGTAGTTCGTGGTCCCATTGACGATGCCCATGACCTCGACGATGCGGTCGGCCTCGAGGCTCTCCTTGAGCGAGCGGATGACGGGGATGACGCCGCCGACCGCGCCCTCGAAGGCCAGGTCCGCACCTTTCGCTTCGGCCAGGGCGAGCAGTTCGTGGCCGTGGCGGGCGATGAGTTCCTTGTTGGAGGTGACGACGCTCTTGCCGTTGCTGAGCGCGGCTTTCACCAAGTCGAATGCGGGCGTGATGCCGCCGATGGTCTCGACGACGATGTCAATCTCGGGGTCATTGACGAGGGCCATCGCGTCGGTGGTCCGCAGGCCCTCGGGGGCGTCCAGGTCGCGTTCGCGCGTCCAGTCCACATCCGCAATGCGCGTGACGACGACAGGGGCGCCCGCCCGGGCTGCGATGCTGTCCGCGTTGCGGGTCAGAGCCCGGTAGGTGCCGACGCCGACGATGCCGAAGCCGATGATACCGACCTTGATGCTGTCCGCCATGGCGGCCTCCGCAAAACAGGGGGGATCAGTGGCTGAGGGTCAGAGACCGGGGCGCGGGGATCACGACAGAGGCCTTCCGCCCCGCACCCTCTGCCCCCAGAGCCTAATCCTTGAATCGGAAGGGCTCAATGAGCACGAGGGGCGCGTCGGCCTCGACGTGCTGCCCATCCTCGGGGACGAACTGGACGATCCGGCCGTGGAGGTGACTGGTCACCTCGCTGAACAGCTTCATGGCCTCGATCAGACCGACGGTGTCGCTCACCTGGATCTCGTCGCCCGGCTCCACGAAGGGGGGCTTGTCCGGCGAGGGCCGGCGGTAGAAGATGCCGGCCATGGGCGAGCGCAGGACCTCGACGCCCTCGGGCACGGCGGGTGGCGCCGGCGCGGCGGGGGAGGCGGCCAGGCCGTCGGTGGGAGCAGGCGCGCGGACGAGAGCCGGCGCCGCCGGAGCGGCGGCGCTGCGCAGGACCAGCCGGTCCTCGCCGATGCCGACCTCGATCTCGCTCAGCGGCTCGCTCTGGAGCAACTGCATGAGCCAGACGAGGTCATCGTTGGTGATGTTGTCCATGGCCAGTCCCGCCCAACGACCTGCAGTTGCCACAAACGACGGGCGGCTAGTCCCGTCGCTGTTGTGGCCGGCTAAAGACATGGTAGCGGGGAGTGGACTTGAACCACCGACAACGCGGGTATGAACCGCGTGCTCTGACCAACTGAGCTACCCCGCCAGTCTATCACAGCGCGACTACTGGTTTTGCTGCTGCTGCATGCGGCGCTTCTTCTTCTTTTTCTTCTTGGCGAGCTTTTCTTCCAGTTCGCGCGCCTTCTGCTCCGCCTCGCGCCGGATGTTGCGTTTGATCATCTCGTCGAGCTCACCCAGCGATTCGCGGTCGAACCGCCGTAGGCGCTCGTAGTCAATCGTAGGCATGACTTCGGTCTCCTCCAGAGGCGAGGAGTATATCAAGATCGCGATTCGCTGTCAAAGAGTTTTGGGGGTCGCCGCGACGACGTCCCTGGGAGAAGCGCAGCCGGGGGCTTGTGCCCCACGGCTCCATCCGCGATCCCCTGGGGCGGGTAGAGCGGGCGTCCCGCCCGCCCCGGTGACCGTCGGCGGGCGGGACGCCCGCTCTACCCACCTACTGACCTGGCCGAGAACAGGCCCACACGGCGCTGCCTCGTACAGCGTGCCGCTGGCCTACTTGATCTTCTTGGGCTCGCAGAGGTCCTTCTTCTTCCTCGAGGTCGCTGCGCACTTCTTGCAGGTGTAGTTGCCCGGCTTGGACGGGGCGGTCTTCTTTCCCTTCAGACACATGGTCGCGCCTCCTCGAGGAAGAGTATAACCAGGTTAGGAAAACGATTCAAGCACCGCATGCAGCTTCTCGGCCGTCTGCACGTACGCCGCGCGGTCGCCGCCCGTGCCGCTGAGCATGATGCGGGGCATCAGGTACTCGGCGCTGGGGCACAGGTCGCGGGTGTAATCGGGGTGGTGCAGGGCCAGCGGGCAGCCGCGCGGGCAGTCGCGCCCGTAGCCGATCTGGTCGCGAATCGTGTCCTGCTTGTAGGCCGGGGCCCCGATGTACCCGAAGTTGATCGGGAGGCTCTGCTGGGCGCAGGCGTGGCGGAAGGCCTCGTGGCTGACCCCCACCTTGTCGCCCTCGAAGCGCGCCGCCCAGATGTGGTAGGTGTGCTCGTACTGCGCCGGGTCGGGGTTGACCTGCGGCTGCACGATGGCCTCGTAGCCGCGCACGGCCTCGTTGAGCAGCCCGGCATTCTCGATGCAGATGTCCACGTAGCTGCGGGCGCGCTTGAGCTGTACCCGGCCGATGGCCGCCACGACCTCGTTCATGCGGTAGTTCCACGACAGCAGCTTGGGGCACGTGCCGAAGGTCGTCATGTCGTACATGTGCGTGCGCACGGCTTCGTCGCGCATCACCGTCATGCCGCCGTCGCCGAGCGCCATCTGCTTGGACTGCTGGAAGGAGAAGACGCCGACATCGCCCACGGTGCCGGCGTAGCGGCCCTTGTACCGGGCGTAGATGGCGTGGGAGCAGTCCTCGATGACCATGATGCCATGCTTGGCGGCGATCTCCAGAATGGGGTCCAGGTCGGCCATCAACCCGGCCCAGTGGGTCACGATGACGGCCTTGGTGCGCTCGGTGATGCAGGCCTCAAAGGACGCGGGGTCCATCTGCTGGGTGTCCAGGTCCACGTCCGCAAAGACCGGGATGGCGTTGTGGTACATCGCCGCCAGCGCGCCGAAGACCACCAGGGAGTCGCAGATGACCTCACTGCCGGCCCCGGCCCCCGAAGCCCCCACGGCGACGTGCAGCCCGGCCATGGCGTTCACGACGGTCAGGCCATACGGCGAGCCGAACTCGGCTGCGAACTCCTGCTCGAACTGCTCGGACTCCGTCCCGGTCCCGATGGAGCACAGGTTGCCCCGGTCCAACACGCGCTTGACGGCCTGCAGGTCCTCATCATCGAAGTAGTGATAACCGGCCACGGCTCTCACCTCCTGGCGGGTAGTGTTCACCGTGGCGCGGCGGGCAACCTGCGGGGCAGAGAGCGTTCAGGCGGCCGCAGCGGGGCGGGGCGCTTCGAGGACCTGGCGGATCGTGCGCAATAGGCGGCTGCACTCGAAGGGCTTCTGCAGGGCCACGCGGGCGGGCCCCAGGTCGGCCGCGTCCACCGGGTAGCCGCTGGTGAGGATGATGTCCACATTCGGGCGCAGGTCGTGCATGGCCTTCATGGCTTCCCAGCCCGACATGCGCGGCATGGACAGGTCCAGGACCACCACATCAATCTCGTCGAGATGCGTCGAGAAGAGCGCCATGCCTTCCCGGCCGTCGGCGGCGCGAAAGACCCGGTAGCCGTTGCCCTCGACCAGGTCCCCGATCATGCCGCGCAACTCGTCTTCGTCCTCGATGAGCAGCACGACCTCGCCGTGCCCGGCCAGGCTCCGCAGGGAAACGGGGAGCGAGGCGGGGCGGGCGGGGAGATCGGCGACAGGCAGGTAGATGTCGAAGGTTGTGCCCGCGCCGGACTGGCTCTCGCAGGTGATGAACCCGCCGTGTTCGGTGACGACGCCGTACGCGGTGCTCAGCCCCAGCCCCGTGCCCTTGCCGACCTCCTTGGTGGTGAAGAATGGCTCGAAGCAGCGCTGGCGGGTGTCGGCGTCCATGCCTCGGCCGTTGTCGTTGACGGTGAGCCTGACGTACCGGCCCGGAGGCATCTGGGGGTGGGGGAGACCCTCGGCGTGGACCTCCACCGCTTCGGCGCGCAGCTCAATGCACGGCGGCCAGCAGGAGACGGTGTCCAGATCCAGCGCATCGCGGGCGTTAATGCACATGCTCAGCAGGATGCCGTGGATCTGGCTCTGGTCGCCCACCACGCTGGGCAGGTCGTCGACCCGGGTGCGGACCTCGATCTTGCGGTCGAAGGTCCGGCGGCACATCTCGGCGACCTCCTCGACCACGTGCTGCAGCTTCACCGGGCGGCGCTCGATGGGCATCTGCCGGCTGAAGAGCAGGAATTGCTTGACCATCCCGGCCGCCTTGGCGGCGGAACTGAGCGCCAGTTCGAGGCGGTGGTTGACCTTCTCGTTGCCATCCATCACGACCAACTCGATGGCGCTGGTGATGGTGGCCAGGACGTTGTTGAAATTGTGGGCCAGTCCGGCGGCGAGTTCGCCCACGGCCTGGAGCTTCTGCACCTGGTACAGCTCGCGCTCCAGGCGTTCGCGGTCCCGCTGCGCCTGGCGGCGCTCGGTCACGTCGCGGACGGCCACGCAGGCGACGGTGCGGTCGTCTTCATTGAGCAAGGAGAGGGCGATTTCCAGGTCGGTTTCGGCGCCGTCGGCGTGGCGCAGGACGGTGTCCCAGCGGTGGTCGCGGCCGGACTGACGCAACCGACCGCGCCATTCCCGTTCGTCCTGGCCCAGGAGCGCGCCCAGGGGCAGGCCTCGCAGCAGGCCGGGCGGCTGCCGCAGGATCGCGTGCAGCGCCGGGTTGGCCTCCTCGATCAGGCCGGTCTCGGGGTCCAGCAGGCCGATGCCTTCGTGGGCGTGTTCCACGATGGCGGCGCGGCGCCGCTCGCTCTGCTCGCGCTGGTGCTGGGCGCATTCCAGCGAGCCCAGCATGCCGTTGATGCTGCGGCAGACGCGGGAGAGTTCGTCGCGCCTGTCGGCAACCTCCATGCGGGCGGACAGGTCGCCGCGCTCGCCGATCCGTTCCACCGCCGCGCTGACGGTCGCCAGCGGCCCGAGCAACCAGCGCTCCAGGATCCAGAGGTTCACGATGGCGCCGAGGAGCAGTAGCACTAGGGCGATGGTGATCACCCGGCGCAGTTCGAAGCGCGCGTTGCTGTAGTACAGGCGCGGCCGGTCCACGCATAGGACCAGGGCGGGTTGGCGGTTGACATCGCGCAGGAGGGCATAGCCGGTGGCGGTGTCGCTCCCCCTGATGCGCACCACCGGCGCCGCGGCGCCAAGAAGATCGGGCGTGACGTCACGGACCTCCGTGGGGGTGTGGGCGGCATCAGCCGGGAACACGCGGAGCGTGACTTGCGACTGCCGCGCCAGGCGCTCGAAAGCGGCGGCGTCTAGACTCTGCGTCATCAGCAGGGCGCCCCGGGCCGGGCCGGTCCCCCGGCTCGTCAGGATCGGGCGCGACACGACCAACTGGGGGCCGCGGGGGAGCATGATGACCCCGGAGCGGCGGTCGGGAGCGTCGCGATCGGGGGCCAGGCCCGGCACAGCCCGCAGCGCCCGTTGCTCGGCGGTCGAGAGCGGCACGCACCGTTTCTGCTCCCCGTCATAGGCGCAGTCGTAGACGGGACGGCCGTCGGGGCCTGCAAAGAGGATGTGCACAATGCCAAGATTGGCGAGGGTCTCGCCATTCAGGTTGGAGTCGATGAAATCATCGCTGGGGTTGCAGGCGAACTCGTAGGTGTCATCCCACGACGCCCAGTCGCGCACGACCCGGTCCAGGGCGTTGCGGCGCTGCTGGACGGCCGCCAGCACCTGCTCGACACTGCGCTGCACGTCGCGCTGCTCCAACTCGTTCAGGCGGCCCAGGAGGGCATGGGACAGCAGGAGGTGGGCCGCCAGCACCCCGGCCAGCGTGGAGCAGCCCAGGGTCAGCACGACGCGATAGCGCAGGCTCATCGGCCGGCGCGGCGGCAGGTCATCGGGGTCGGGATGGTGGACTGCTTGCCTCACTGACATGGCCGGCACGGACCCTTGCGGTGGGCTGGCCCGGTTGAAAACCCGGGCGGGCATACAGCCTCCAAGGGTCTTCGGCCCCCGCGGGGCGGGACTTGAGCCTCCGGGGGCGTACCGCTTCAGCTCAGTACGGCGAAGGCCTCGATCTCAACCAGCCAGTCCGGCGAGACCAACGCGCTGACGGCCACAGTGGTGGCGGTGGGGAAGGGGGGCCTCAGGTACTCCTGCCGGACCTCGTTGAAGATTGGGAAGTGGGCCATGTCGGTCAGGAAGACGGTGAGCTTGACGACCTCGGCCCAGGAGGCGCCGGCGGCCTCCAGGTTGGCCTGCAGGTTGCGGAAGACCTGGTGGACCTGCGCGCGGAAGTCGCCCGGGCCGACCAGTTGGCCCGCCGCGTCCACGGGGACCTGTCCGGAGACGAACAGCAGCCGTCCGCCGGTGGCGATCATCGCCTGGCTGTAGGCGGTCTTGGGGGTAGGGACCTCGAGAGATTGGATGGTCTGTCGCATGGGGGGCCTCGCAGGAAGGACTACCGACGGCTCAAAAGCGTTTGACCTGTTAGGGGTGACTCGCTATACTAACACTCTCAAGTTGCCGACGGACCCGAGGTCCGCTAGAAGGGATGTTACGTCGTGGCATACGAATCACGTTCCCGCGGTGAGCGCGGTGGCATGCGCCGCCGCAAGAAGAAGGTCTGTCTGTTTTGCGTGGAGCCCCGCGCGCGGATCATTGACTACAAGAATGTCCGCATGCTCGAGCAGTTCATAGACGACCGCAAGCGCATCCGCAAGACGCGCCAGACCGGGACGTGCCGCCGGCACCAGAACCGTCTGGCCGGGGCCATCAAGCGCGCGCGGGAAATCGCGCTGCTGCCGTACGTCGCCGGCTAGCGCCGTCACTGATCGGAAAGACACCTGCCGGGCGTCACTCTGACGCCCGGCTTTTGCGCGTGTCCGGACGGGTAGAGTCGAGGGGTGTCGCCGCAGGCGAAGGGGCCCCGCGACCGTCTGCTTCACGGGGCCCCGTCCGCTACGCGGACACCC
>CAZZDO010000128.1:0-12618 GCA_964653205.1 uncultured Armatimonadia bacterium
CCCCGCCGCAGACGCCCCACATGCACGACAGGGCCTTCTCCATGACAGCCTGCGCGTCGGGGCGCTTGCTGGCCGTGCCCGGCCCGCCGAAGCCGCGGAACTCGCCGCCGAACACATAGGCCCCCATCTGCCGGGCGCCAAGGGCCAGGAGATCCATGTCCGGCCCGCTCTGCGTGTGGATGCCGACCTTCATGTCGAAGGGGCACGGGTTGGCGATCCAGCCGATGAGCCGGTCATCAATGGCCAGGCTAATGACGTTGCAGGCCAGCGTCTCAGCGGTGCATTGCACCAGCGCGCCGGCCAGCGTCACCGGCGTCGCCGTGCCCGCGACCGGCATCGTCATCATGTTGAAGGGCTGGCCGAGCAACTCGCGCGCCTTCAGCCCCACCTCGACGTTCTCGCGCGTGATCATGAAAGGCGTGTTGACCCAGCACTTGGCGACGAACGCCGGGTTGCGCTTCGCTTCCTCCATCGAGCCGCTGCTGATCGCCTGCAGCTCCAGGAAGTAGGGCAGCAGGTCGGCGTTGTAGACCGACACAGTCGTGGCGCGCTTGCTGTTGAGAATGTTCGTCGCGAACGTGTGCAGGTCGCAGATCTGCGGCGGCACGTCCTGGGGGATAAACGTCGGGTGAGCGCGCCCCAGACGGGGGAAGCTGTCGCAGATCCACGACCACTGCGCCAGGTCGGGGGTCGTCGCCGGGCGCAGTTCTTCAGTCTCCAGGTCGCAGCACACCAACGCCTGGCCGGAGGCGGCGTAGCTGAGCGTGTTCTCCATCACGGCGGCCGGGCGGCAGGGCCCCCGCTCGCGGCGACTCTGCTCGACGCGATCGAGCACGAGGTCGCGCACGGGTTCGGGGAAGCTGATGCGTTCGCCGTCAATCTCACAGCCGAGGTCGCGTAGGGGCTGCAGGAATTCCTCCGGCGCCTGCACCCGCAGCGGCACCCGCGCCCACACGCGCAGCGCGCTCTGCCAGATCTGTTCCATCTCCTCGTCGTCGAGGACCGACATGGTGTGGGTCAGTAGATGCATTCCGTGTGTCTCCTCAATACACGACTACACCGAAGTCGTGGCTTGTCGTCCCCAGGTCCAGTGCCTCACTCCCGCACTTGCCCTCTCTCACGACTTGCCGCGTCTCAATGTCATATACGCGATAGCGACAGCCTGCTGGGAAGCCTTGCAGCGTGACCGCGAGCGGGCTGGCCTTCTCGCGCTGCCGGTGCAACTCCTGCACGCCGGTGCCGTAGCCGGGCCCGAGCTTGTACTCCGCCGTGTTCTTCACGAAGGCGATCATCTGCCGGTGCGAGGCGTCGAGCAGATAAGAGACGGAGAAGCCGCCCGTGGCGATCAAGGGGCGCTGCGCCAGGGCGGACGCAGGCAGCGTCGGCGGCGCGAAGGTCTCCCGCGCATCCAGCACGACCGGGTAGCCCTTCGGGTCGTCGCGCCCTTCCCACACGTAGTCGTAGTCCACGCCCAGCTTCGCCAGCGCCACCTCGACCTCCGCCAGTCGCCGCACCATCGCCTTGTCCACCGGCTTGACCAGCACCCCAACCGCCGGCCGCGCCCGCTGGAACCGGGACCAGTCAATCATCTCCATGCAGTGCTGAGGTACGAGGCGCTCGTGCTGTGTCCACGGGGCCGACCACGTGAGGCACATCGTCTCCTGCGTCAGCACCGAGGCCCAGCAGTTGTCGCGCACCTTCGTCAGGAAGTCCGGGTGCGTCCAGTTCTGGGCGAAGCCACCGTGCCAGCCCGGCCCACTGGCGACTTCGGCCAGGAACGCGGGCGGGCTGCCGCGGTAGAAGCGGCCGCAGACCATGAAGTACGCGTCCGAGGGCATGCCGTCGGTGTAGTACGTGCGGTAGCCGACCCCGCCGGAGGCGGCAGCCCTGAAGTCCGCATGGGCCCACGGGCTGCCGGCGCTGCAATGCTGTATGCCCCCGCCCTGTTCCAGCGTCACGAGATGATTCGGGGCGCAGGCCTTCGCGTGATCGTGGAGCTTGTTGACAAACTCGGGGCCGTAGGCCTGGTCGTTCTCTCCGGTGAGGGAGTAGCCGAGCATCGCCGGATCATCGCGCAGGCACGCGAGCAACTCACTGAGGTAGCCGGCCTCCAGCGGCCAGATCTTCGGGTCGGTGAAGGACTGGGGGCCCTTGTACCCGGCGTCAATGTACTGCTGCCACGGCGCGTAGCTGCCCGTACCGGGGCTGCCGTACGGGTAGTGGAAGACGTTGAGCAGCACCTTCAGGTTGAGCCGGCGACACTCGCGCAGCACTGCCGTGAGCGTCTCGAGGCCCGGCATCGCGACATGGCCCCCGGCATCGAGGCAGGCTTCGTGGGGGGTGACGTTGTGCGCCAGGCGAATCACGCGGATGCCGTTGGCCGCGTGGACTTCCAGTTGCCGGCGGATGTCGGCCTCCGTCAGCGACCGGTGCTTGATGAGCCGCACCCGCGCCTGTTCCTCCGGCGTGAGCTTCGCCCATTCCGCCGCATCCACGATGACCCGGCGTTGGGGCGAGGCGGGGTCCAGCATCGTGACCCAGGCATACAGATCGCCCAGTAGCGTCGGGATGGGCTTCCCGCCGATCTCGTACGCGACGCGGCCGGGCTGCGAGGTGACGTAGTCGGGCCTCACGACCGTGATGAGGAGCGGCTGGCTCAGGCGCTGCCCGTCACGAGTGGTCGCCTCAAGTCGAACGTCGTGTTCACCGAGGGGGAGCCCCTGCAGGCCCCTGCTGAAGACGATCCGCCCGGCCTGCTGCTTCATCGGCAGCCGCCGGG
Organism: uncultured Armatimonadia bacterium; assembly: GCA_964653205.1. Taxonomy (GTDB): domain Bacteria; phylum Armatimonadota; class Zipacnadia; order Zipacnadales; family UBA11051; genus JAJFUB01. Next base: position 2,780 of record CAZZDO010000128.1, read on the forward strand.
TGCCGACTGTGGCCACTACCTGCACGGCCTCCCCACGGAGCGGCTCGCCATCCGCACCTGTGACGAGAGCGTAGATCGCGAAGCCGGCCTTCGCCTGCGCTTCCGTGCGCACCAACGGGGGCGTCGTCACGAGCGCGCCCGAGCCGGTCAGGAGCAACTCAACCTCGGCTGTTCCCGCCTTGGCCGCGCGGTCGGCGGGCCGGTCCTGATACACGTAGACGGCGATCTCGCCGAACTGGTGGTACGCCAGGCCGTGTTCGGTGAGCACTTTAAGCAAGTCGAGGCGGCCGGTGGTGGGGTGTGCTGAAGCCTCCGTACGGAGCACCTCAATGCCATCCCCAAGGCAAGTCTCCACGAGGCAGACCTTCAGCCAGCACGCCCCCGCCTGCGGTGCCAACCGGTACTCGAGAACCGGGTGCTGGCGGATACACCACTGCAGACATCGCAGAGCCGCCACGTCGGGGCCGTCAAGATCATTGGGGCGTGTGAACAGGCTCGTGGTCGGCCCGGTCGAACCCATGGTGCAGGCGCGGTTGGGGAGCCAGGAGGCAACTTGCCGCTCGCCGGTCAGCGGCAGGTCCGCCCCGCGGTCGTAGGCCAGCACGGTGCCCTCGACGCCGTCGTCGTTCCCCAGCCACACCATCGCCCGGTTGTACGTCGTGGGGGCGTGCACGTCGTAGGCCCGCACGGTCTCATCCCGATATTGGCTGACATCGCCTTCGATGATGGCCCCGGCCGTGACGCGCAGCGCTCGGAAACGGCTGGCCCCGCGGTCCTGCGTGTATTGATCGGCCCCCTGGTCGGGACGTTGGTTGTGGTAGAGCGCCAGCCAGACGAACGGCCCGCGCAGGCCGGTGTCGGGCACTGTCGCCTGCCAGACTTCCTTTGTCCCCTCGGCATCCTGCACAAGCAGCGTGCCCCGGCGTGAGTTCTCCAGCACCAGCTTCAAGCGGACCCACTGCCCCGCCTCGGCGGACTCCTGCGACCGCAGCCCCCCCAGGTGCAGCCTGTGCCCTTGCGGCTGGCCGGACATGCCGGCACTTAACAGGTGGTCGGCGGCGTCGCGCAGGATCAGCCCCGTCGGGTAGCAATGCGGCGAGTCCGCCGCGAGTTGCTGTTGCCACTCGACCGCAACGGGGAAGCGCAGCGCCGGCCGCAACTGCACCCAGGCCTCCTTGCCGGCCTGCGGCGAGCGCAAGTCCAGCAGCAGGCCCTCGGCCGAGAAGGCGACCTTGCCGCCGCCGGCCTGGTGCACCTCCCAACGATCCGCCTCGGCAGGGGTGAAATCGCAGCGGTACTCCGCCGCGGCCGAGAGCGAAGCCAGCAGCAGGCAGAGCGCCGCTGCGATGGCGCCAGTGTTCAGCATCGGGAAGCCGCCTCATCCATGATGGCCCTGATCTGGCGGCGCTGTTCGTCGGACAGCGGGCACTGGTTCTCGGCCGTCGCCGCCAGCCGCCTCGCCTTGGCGCGGGCGTTGTCAATCATCGTGCGCGGGTCTTGTGCCCACGCCATCGGCACCCGCCGATCCACCAACTCGGGCAGCCACAACTCCTCGCGGAAGTACCTCGCCGTGTGGTCATGGTTCAGGAAGTACGCCCCGCGCGGCGCGACTTCCGCGATGACGTCCTCCGCCAGACGCCCCTCGTCCACCGCGATGCCCTGCACGAGGCGCTCGAAGTAGCTCATCAATTCCAGGTCCACCATAAGCTGCGTGAGGCTGCCGATGTCGGCGTCGGCCAGCGTGGCCATCGAGCCGAAACTGCGCACGCCGGCGCAGACCGCCCACATGGCGTCCAGCGCCTTGTCCATGATGGCCTGGGCATCGGGCTGCTTGGAGGAGGTCGTGGGGCCGCCGACGGCGCGCCATTCCCCACCGAAGACGTAGGCGCCCATCTGCGCCGACCCCAGCCGCAGCAGCGCCACATCCGGGCTGTTCTCGGTGTGGATGCCGGTGCGCATGTCGAAGCTCAAGGGCCCGGCCGTCCAGCCGCACGGCCGCCCGTCCAGCGCCATCGCGAGCGCGTTGAGTGCGAGGCATTCGGCCGTGATGAGGGTCAGCGACCCCGCCAGCGTGACCGGCGTGGCCACCCCGGCCACCGGCATGGTCGAGAAGTGCATCGGCTGCCCGAGAATCTCCCGCGCCCGCATTCCGATCTCGATGTTCTCGCGGGTGATCATGAAGGGCGTGTTGACCCAGCACTTGGTGGCGAAGACAGGGTTGGCCCGCGCCTGCTCGACACTGCCGCCCTGGCAGACGGCCTGCACTTCCAGGAAGTACGGGATCATGTCGGCGTTGTAGACCGACACGCGCCACGGGTGAACGCTGTTGAGGGCAACTATGGCAAACGTCAACAGGTCGCGACACTGCTGGGGCACGTCCTGGGGAATGAACGTCGGGTGGGCCCGGCCGAGGCCGGGAATGGCGTCCACGACCCACGAGAACCGTTCCTGGTCGGCGACCGTGGCCGGGCGGAGTTGCTCGGTCTCCAGGTCGCAGCAGTACAGCGCCTGCCCCGACACCATCTTGTCAATGTGGTCGCTGTTGACCTCCACCGGTCGCGGCGGCCAGTGTTCCCGCCGCCGCTCCTCGATGGCCGCGAGCACCCGGTCGCGGACGGGCTCGGGGAAGCTGATGCGGTCGCCGTCAACCGTGCAACCGAAGTCGCGGGCGGCCTGCATGAACGCCTCGGGGCCCTGGGCTCGCATCGGCACGCGCGCCCACACCCGCAGGCCCGCCTGGTAGATCTGCTCCATCTCGTCGTCACTGAGCACGGACAGGCACCGGGACAGTAGCTTCATCTGCGTTCTACCTTTCGCCCGCAGGCAAGGGGCATCGTTACGGTGTCATCTCGACATTGCACACGCCGTCGGCGCCGGGGGCGAGGATGTTGTTGGCGAAGTGCAACCCCTCCGGTCCCGGTGGCGTGACGATCACGGCGTACTTGTAGCGCGGCGGCAGCTTCGTCGGCTTGCCGTCCACGAGCACCTCATCCGGCCCCGGATCGTAGACCACATTCCCCTCGATCACGACATCGCGCAGCTTTGGGCCGCCCGGCGTGCGTGCGCTCTCCAGCAGGATGGCGCAGCGCGAATGATCCACCGCTCCCCAGATCCAGTACGCATTGCCGTAGCCGAGGTCCGAGAAGATGTTGTGGGCGATGATCGAGCCGCCGTCGAGGTTCGTGACGCGCGCGGGCCGGCCATCCTGGGCCGGCACAGCGAGATGCGAAGCGCTCCCGGGCGTAAGCAGAACACCCCACAGATCAATCCTGCAGAACTGGTTGCCGAGAACGAGCACTTGTCGCGAGCCGTGCATCGCCTTCATGCCGATGAAGGCGTTGTTGACGATGTTCTGGGCCACGATGACATGGTCGGCGTGGATGTCTATGCCCTGGGCGGCGTTCTCGATGCTGTTGCCGATGATCTGGGTATGGTCGGCGACCTCGGGGGAGGTCACGACGATGGCCGACCCCTGATGCCAGTTCTCGACATACTCCGCTTTCCAGTTCTCCTCGCGGGTACCCGGTGGCTTTTCGGCGATGCGCTTGATGACTCTCCCCAGGTCGTACTGCTTCTGTACTTCGCGCGTGGGTAAGAGGTGCGTCTCGATGATGCGGTTGCCGCGCACCATCGCCTGCCGGCACGCCCCCAGCGAAATGCCGCTGCCGTCTATGCAGTTGAAGGCATACCCGTACAGTTCCTTGTTGCCGGTGCGGTCGTCCACGCTGATGGTCATGTAGTTGTGGATGAAACAGTCGCGGACATCACAGCTTACGCATTCGCGCAGGGCGATGGCGGCTGAACGGGTGCGGTTGTCAATGACCTGGAGATTAGCCACGACGAGGTTCGTGCAGTTGAGCGACAGCAGCCCCTCGGCCTTCGTGTCCATCTTGCCTTCCGGCCGGGTGAGGGTCAGATCGCGGACCTGCACATTGGCCGCCCGCTCGATCTGGATGATGGGCACGTCGGGATTGGTCTGGATGATTCGCCCCGGCCCGACGAGGCCGGAGTTGTCGGTGTTGAGGCGGATCTGCTCGGAGATGGTATAGTCGCCCGGCGGCACATACAACGTCCGGCCGGGATTGGCGGCGATGGCGTCCTTGATGGAGCGATAGTCGGCGACGGACACCCCGCCGGCGGCATGGCCGAGGGAGATGGTCAGGACACAGCACAGGACGGCGATGGTCACTCGAGTCATGCCGCTGCCTCCCGGGCAGGCGTGGCGGAGCGCGTCCGGAGTCGCCCCCGCAGCTCCAGGGAAGGCGGGCGGGATCTCTCACAGAGCTCACGCCCTGTGGGGCCCCCCCCTCCTTCCACCGCCGGCCAGAGCCCACGGCGCGGGAGAGCCGCCCGCGCTACTGCGCAACTGCGCGCTGCCCTACCCCATCAGCCGGTGCGCGCAGGCACTGGCCTTCGCGATGATCTGAGCCTCGTCAACGTCAACGAACTCGTGGTGGCGGAGCTTGGCCTGGCCGTCAATGATGACGGTATCCACATTGCTGCTATGAGCGGCGTAGACGACCTGGGACTCGCCGTCGAAGAGCGGTTGGGTGTGGGCGCCGCACAAGTCCATCAGGATGCAGTCGGCCCTCTTCCCAACCTCGAGCGTCCCCACATGATCAGCAATGCCCAACGCCTTCGCCCCGCCGGAGGTCGCCATCCGCAGCGCCTGGTCGGCATTGACGGTGGTGGGGTCACCGGTGCGGCCCTTGTGGATGAGCGCCGCCAGCCGCGTCTCCTCCAGCAGATCGAGGTTGTTGTTCGAGGCCGCACCATCGGTGCCGAGGCCCACGATGGCACCCGACGCCAGCAACTCCGGCACCGGCGCGAAGCCGCTGGCCAGCTTCATGTTGCTGCCCGGACAGTGCGCGACGCCAACCTGCTTCTCGGTCAGGATGGCGATGTCTTCGTCGGTCAAGTGGACACAGTGCGCAGCCGCCACGTGGCCCTCCAGAACCCCCAGGTCGCTCAGGTGCCGCACCGGCGTGACGCCATGGGCGGCGAGGCTCTCCTGCACCTCATGCTCGGTCTCGGACAGGTGGATGTGGATGCTCAGGCCGTGCTCCTGCGCGGCTGCGGCGACATCGGCCAACAGGTCGTCCGGGCAGGTGTAGGGCGCGTGCGGGCCGAGCATCGCCGTCACGAGCCCCTGGCCCCGCGTCTGCCACTCCAGCGTGAACTCGATGGCGCGCTGGAGGTTGCCTTTCACATCGCCGATGAACCCGAGCAGCACGCCGGAGGGCAAGGCCCGCATCCCCAGGTCGAGTGCCGCCTGCGCGCCCTGCTCCGGGTAGTGGTACATGTCATTGAAGCAGGTCACCCCGGCGCGGATCATCTCGACCACACCCAGCGCCGACCCCCAGTAGACGTCTTCCGGCTGCAGTTTCATCTCGATCGGCCAGATCTTCTCCTCCAGCCACGGCTTGAGCGGCATGTCATCCGCATAGCCGCGGAAGAGCGTCATCGCCAGGTGGGTGTGGGCGTTGACGAACCCGGGCAGCATGAGCATGCCCTCCCCGTCCAGATGCTCCACGCCCGGTTCGGCCGGGGGCAACGCCGCCGCCGGCCCCACGAAGCTGATCGCCCCGTCACGGGCTTCCAGGGCGGCGTTCCGGACGATCCCGCGGTCCACGCCGGTCCAGACATCCACGTTGTCAATGCGCAGCACACTCATGCCCCGATCCTCGCGGCCAAAGATTCTTCCCGAAAGGCAGAACTTTTCGGCGGTCTGATGCGTCTAAGACAGTGACAGGGACGGAACGCACATGGCCAGTTGCACGACGACACGAGCAGAACGACCCCTCCCTCCCTGACGTGTCTCGCGTTTCTCGCCCCTGGGCTTCAATCAGAGAGTGGGACAGGCAGAAATGCCTGTCCCCTCTTGACAAACACAGGTTTTTAACTATCATATGTAGTAGACAACTCAACCTGCGCTACGGGCGCAGGAGGTGAGCCAGATGCGGACGTTGCTGATCGGTTGTGCCGTGTTGGCCGTAACGGTGTCTTTCGCCCAGACGGGCGGCGCCCCCTCCGTTGTCATGGGGCAAAATCCGCAGGGGCAGGACGTTGTCGTCTCGATCATTCCCCTCAAGTACCTCGATCCGGTGGTCGCGGCTGATCTGCTGGCCGCCCTGGGCTTCCCGGGCACGGTCATCCCGGTGAACCCACCCCATCGTCCCGGCGAGAGCGTGGGCGCCTACCAGGGCAATGGCAACACGATGAGCGGGCACCAGCGCGGTCGAGCCGGCACCTGGCGCTCCAACAGCCGCACCACGCCGGGCGCCAACAGCGGGTATGACGGCTACAACGGCTACCAGGGCGCTGGCGCGCTCAACCAGCGCTATCCCGGCTACCAGTCGCCTTACGACTACCGCTGATGCTCAGTCCTTTCGCGGAAGCCGACGAAACCCAACCGCCCCGGTTGGGTTTCTTCTCTTGTGGGGGCGGGAGGTCGCGCCCGGAGCATCGGGGAAGCACCCCGCAGAGGCAGACCGGATGCGAAGATTGGCCATTCTGGGAGTGGTTCTCATCGTGCAGGCTGGCGGCGCCGGGGCCGAGACGGTGGCCACGGGGGCGTTCCGGGCGGAACGCACAGTCGTGCTCCTGCCGGACACGGGCCCGACTACGGCCGCCTTCGAACTGTCCTACCCGGCGCACACCCGGTCCGAGCCCGGCCAGTACGCGCAGTGGCCTCTCAGTGCCCAATCTCCTGGCGCAAACTCCACGCTCGTCTTCCAGTGGGCCGACAGCTTCACCGGCCCCACCGCCGGGTACCACTTTCTGCAGGTGCTCATCGCCGACCGGGTCGTCTGGGAACAGGACGTCGCGGGCGGCGACCTGCAGCCTCGGCGCGTCGAAATCGCTCTGCCTGCGGCGGACCAGCCCCCGGCCGGTCAACCCCTGGCGCTCTCCTTCCGTCTCTTGGAGAAGAAGACGGTCACGAACTTCCCGGTGCGGGTGCACGTGGCCGACCCGACGTTGCGGGTGGGGGCCCGAGAGACGCTCCTGCTCGACCGGCCCCCCCTCCCGCGCGCGGCGCCCTGGCCGCCGGAGCCGCCCCTGCCGTGCCTGCCGGTCGTTGGGGACTGGGCATGGCAGGCCAACATCGTCCAGCCGTGGGGCCGGACGCAGACGACCGCGATCAAGCAAGCCACCGAATGGGCGCCACGCTTTGCCCGCGAACATGGTCTCAACGCCATGATCGTGCTGCCGCCGGAGGCGCACAATGCCATCACCGGCGCCTTCGGCAAGCCGGATAGCCCCCACCACATCACTGACGCGGAGTTCCGCCAGGCGATCACCTCCTACCGCCGCGAAGGCATCCGCCTGATCCTGTACTCCTCGATCATGCACATGGGCCACGACCCGCGCTGGCAGTTTGGCGAGATCGCGAAGACCCATCCCGAATGGGCCATGCGCGACCCGATGGGCGAGACCGTCAACCTGTACGGGCAGCCGTGGCTGTGCCCCTCGACCGGGGCCCTGCGAGCGACGATTGACTACACGGCCGGCCTGGTGCGTGCCTACGGCGCCGACGCGGTGATGCTGGACAACAACGAGTTCATGCAGACAGCCGGCGGGCGCTGGACCTGCTACTGCGCGGCCTGCCGGGCCAGGTTCCGGGAGTACCTCACGGCGCGCTTCGGGCAGCATATCCCGGGGACGGACAGCACTCCGGCAACAGCCAACCTCCCGGAGCATGACACTGACCCACTGTGGGGCCTGTGGCTGAGCTTCCGCAACCGCGTCTGGGCGGAAGCCTGCGAAGCCTACCGCCGGGAGTTGCGGAAGGTGAAGCCCGATCTGGTGCTGCTGGCGAACACGCAGTACATGTACTCCTCCGCGCTCCTGGCGGTGGACGGACAGTACCCGCACCTGGATGCGGTACTGTCGGAGTCGCGCGGCCATACGCCGCTGCAGATGGCGTCCAAGATGCTCCTGGGCCGGGCCCTGGCCAAGGGGCGGCCGTTGTGGAACTACATCGGCACCTTTGAGGAGAAGGACATCACGCGTCTACGGTCGCCGGATGAGGTCGCCGGCATCTGTGCTGCCAGCGCCGCCGTGGGCACCAACCCCTGGATCGTCTTCTACGGCTTCACCGGTGAGCCGAACCAGCCTGCGTTGGCCGTGCTCAGACGCTACAACGACTTCTGGCGCGACAACGCTGAACTGCTGGGGGCCAGCGAACTGGCCGGGGAAGTCGGGGTGCTGATCTCGACCGAGAGCCGGGACCTCCTCGACGCGCCACTCCTGCCACCGGCCGTCGAGACGCTGCTGCGCGAGGGCATGCCCCTGCGGCCGATCCGCGATGCCGCTGGTCTGGGCGCCGCTGACCTCAAGGGCGTGCGCGTGCTCCTGGCCGCCGCAAGTCCCTGCATGCGCGATGACACAGCACGTGTGCTGGTTGACTGGGCTCGCGGGGGCGGCACGCTCATCATCACCCCCGAGGCCGGCTGGCGCGATGAGGTCGGACGGTGGCGGGCACAATCTGCCCTGTCCGAGGCGTTGACGAGTCCGGCCGGCGCCATCGGCACCCACCCGCGCGGGTCAGGCCGCGTCATCTGCGCCGCTGACGGCGTGGCGGTGTTGGCTGCTGCCCAACCGCTGGCCACTTCGCCAGTCACGGCGACCACACCGGTCGGCGTCTTTCGTCACACTAGCCGCGACGGCCGCCACGTCCTCAGTCTCGTTGGCTTCGCGGGCCCAGTCGGCGACGTTCAGGTGAAGCTCCCGCCCGGAGCGAGGCGCGTCGAACTGCGTCTCCCCGGCCGCGAGCCGCAGACGCTGACCGCCGGCCCGATCGTGAACTGCAATGTTCCCGAACGTCTCGGGTTGATTGTGTATTGATCGCTGGGGAGTCTGACCATGGATTACGTTGCCGCTGCCGATCTGTGCCGCCGCATCATGGACAACGTCGAGCAAGTCATCTACGGCAAGCGCGAGGTGATTGAGCGCACACTGGTGGCGATGATCGCCGGCGGCCACATGCTGTTCGAGGACGTCCCCGGCGTCGGCAAGACGATGCTGGCACGCGCCGTGGCCCGCACCATCGGCTGCGAGTTCTCCCGCATCCAGTTCACCCCCGATCTGCTCCCCTCCGACGTGACCGGGGTCTCGATCTACGACCAGAAGACCGGCGAGTTCCGTTTCCGCAAGGGCCCGGTCTTCGCCAACATCCTGCTGGCCGACGAGGTCAACCGCGCCACGCCGCGCACGCAGTCCTCGCTCCTGGAGGCCATGGAGGAGCACCAAGTGACGGCCGATGGCGTCACGCATCCGCTCCCGCACCCCTTCATGGTCATCGCGACCGAGAACCCCATCGAGTACGAGGGCGTCTACCCGCTCCCCGAATCCCAACTGGACCGTTTCCTGATCCGTGACCGCATCGGTTACCCCGACCGCGAGTCCGAGAAGAGCGTCGTGGCCCGGCAGTTGACCTGCCACCCGATCGAGGAACTCAAGGCCGTGACGTCCGCCGCGGAGATCATCACGCTCCAGCAGGTGTCATCCGAATGCCACGTGGCCGATGCCATCTACGACTACGCGCTGGCCCTGATCGAGGGCACCCGCCAGTCCGAGACGCTGTACCTGGGCGCCAGCCCGCGCGGCACGCTCGCGCTCATCCGGTGCGCCCAGGCGGCCGCGACCATTCGCGCTCGTGATTTCGTCGAGCCCGATGACCTCAAGCAGCTGGCCGTGCCCATCCTGGCCCACCGCGTCCTCCTGTCGGCCGAGGCACGCATGGGCGACCTGACGACCGCCCAGGTCGTCACCGAACTCCTGGAGCGCATCCCCGTACCAGTGTAGGACGCCGTTCTGTAGGGCGGGGGCTTGTACCC